>CAZYWX010000182.1:0-2515 GCA_964651285.1 uncultured Methanoculleus sp. | reverse complement strand
CGAGTTCGGCGCCCCGGCCGATCCCGACGGTCACGGCGGTCGGGGTGGCGAGCCCAAGCGCACAGGGGCAGGCGACGACCAGGACCGAGATCAGCACCGTGAGCGAGAAGAGGAGGGAGGCACCGAGGACCCCGTACCAGATGAGGAAGGCGGCGCTCGCTAGCACGAGCACAACCGGGATGAAGTAGGAGACCGCGACGTCGGCGATCCGCTCCACCGGTGGCTTCGAACCCTGGGCGTCCCGGACAAGTCTGATGATCTGCGAGAGCATCGTATCTTTTCCGATCCTCTCGGCCCTGACCCGGAGGACACCGTTCATGTTCAGGGTGCCGCCGACAACCTCGTCACCCTCGCGCTTATCGGCCGGGATAGGCTCCCCGGTGATCATCGCCTCATCGACCGAGCTCTCACCGCCCACAACCGTGCCATCCACCGGCACTTTCTCCCCTGGCCTGACCAGGATGATATCACCGACGACCACGTCCTCGACCGGAATCTCGACCTCCCGCCCCTCCCGGAGCACCGTCGCGGTCTTCGGGCGGAGGTCGACGAGTTTCCTGATTGCCTCTGTGGTCTTCCCCTTGGCCCGGGCCTCAAGGTAGCGGCCCAGCGTCAGGAATGCTGCAAGCATCACCGCGGTGTCATAGAAGTTGAACGCCGGGGTGAGGATGATCTCAAACGTTCCGAGGATGCTTGCACCGTATGCGACGCCGATACCCATCGCGTACATGACATCCATGGTCAGCGCCTTGTTCCGGAGCGCGGCGGCGGCCGCCCTGAAGATGGGAGCGCTGACATAGAGGAAGACCGGGGCGGTGATGACAAGCATGATGAGGTTGATCGAGACCGGGAGGGCGATCATCTCCGGCACCCGGAAGAGCATGAGGAGGAAGAGCGGGATGCTCACCGCAAACCCGACGGTGAACCGGCGGAACTTGTCCCGGAGGTCTTCTTCCCGCATCCGTGCCTCTGCATCCTCAGGGATCTCTCCGACGAGTCCCAGGTAGTGGTAGCCGGCGCCCTCGATGGTGGCCCTGATCTCTGATATGGTGACGAGCGCAGGGTTGTAGACAACGTGCGCGGTCTCGGTAGCAAGGTTGACCCTGACTTCGTGAACCCCGTCCAGGCCGGCGAGCGTGGTCTCGACCATCCTGGCGCAGTTCGCGCAGACCATCCCGCCGATCCTGACGCTGACCTCGTTCCGCACAACCTCATAGCCTGCGTCGCTGACGGTCTGTTCAAGGTCTGCGAGGCTTGTCTTCGCCGGATCATACTCGACAGTGGCGGTTTCGGTGGCAAGGTTGACCCTGGTTTCGTAAACCCCGTCACGGCCCTGGAGAGCGCGTTCTAGGTTCAGGGCGCAGGATGCACAGCGCATTCCTGAGATCTTCAGTTCAACCCTCTTCTTCTCCGCCATACTAATCTCCTTGCTGCCTGGGGTTAAATACCTGCAGTTTCCCCCCTTTGTTCGGGTAACCGAGTACAGGCTCTCCTGTTCCGGTTACCTTTTTTTTGTCTCCGTATCGTGCGGTTGTAGGGCAACTTCATGTTCTGTGTCTTATCCAGGGGATGATTCTGGTGCAGAAGGAGGGATCTTCCAGCAGGCCTGGGTTGGGTATGGAGAGAGATGATGTTGCCCTCATGATGGTGATGGCGTTCGAGGCAGGGTGAAGCCACAGACCACGTCTGTCCTGCTAGCGTTCCGCTGATGATCAGGGGATCATCTCTTTCAGCGTGAGGGGTGGTGATGTTTTTGTTCCAGTTCTATGCTCGCCCTGGGGGATGGATGGGGGCGGTGTTGACAGGAGAGACCAGAATCCTGACTGAGAGTCAGCCGATCTGCTTGCAGCGCTACATGAGGGCTCTCCGGACAACAGACCAAAAAAGGTCTCCCTGAAAAAAACGGGATACGGGGGTGGGTTATAATAGGCTGGACCTCACAAGTTAAACATCTTAGACACCGGGGGTGCAGCCGGCTCTGCCCCCTTACCTGGTGGTCTGCTCCCCCTGTGGGTTCTCTGATACAGGAGATCCTCGATTCCTTCAATGCAAAGAAAGCGGCCGCCTGACGTAAGGTGATCCAAGACGCCACCGGTGACGGTATGGCTATGCGGGCGGGGTGGGGCCGGTCAGGGTGGGTACCATCCACCCCCTCCGGGAGGGCGATCCGTCGTATCGTACGTAGGATTACTATCGATACGGTGCTGATCGTCGATGTGAAGTGACGAGCCCTGGGGGAGTCCTGGCGATCCCGGGATCTCTTTCTCGGGCTCGAGTGATTATACAATGAAGACAGATTCAAAAAACCTCGCCATATTCTACTGTGGCAGATGTCAGCATCGATGGACAGAAGAACTTACCAACGAGCCGATCGGGTGTCCGATCTGTAGAAACTACAGCACGATTGGACGCACCGAACCGAGGTACCAACGGCGGCGGAGGAGAAGGAGACGGTAATAGAAGATACCTGGGGGTTAGCCTGACCCCCGATTCGGCCGGGGTCCTATATTTTTAT
>CAZYWX010000181.1:0-2552 GCA_964651285.1 uncultured Methanoculleus sp. | reverse complement strand
GTGAGCGGCAGGTGCTCGATGTTCTTGAGCCACTCAAGGACAACATATACACCGGTGATCCCGCCTGCAAGCGAAATGAGGAGTCCGATGATCCCGAAGTAAAAGATCGGGTTGTTCATCTTTGCAAGCCGGTATATGGTCGAGAAGATCTTCACACCGTCCTGGAGAGGGTTGAGTTTAGTGGCCGTGCCAGGCCGTGCGAGGTACCGGACCGGGACGACCGCGATCCGTTGTCCGGTCCGCACCGCTTCGACCGCCATCTCGGTCTCGATCTCAAACCCTGACTCTTTGAGGTTCATCTGTCTGATTGAATGGAGGGTAAAGGCACGGTAACCAGAGAGGATATCGCGGAGGTCTCTCCCGTGAGCGATCTTGAACATCAGGTTGAGGATCTGGTTGCCGAGGAGGTTGAGCCGGGTGAACGCCCCCGCATCGGGGTTGACGAGGCGGTTGCCGATGACGTGATCAAACCCCTGGGCGAGCGGCTCGAGCATCTTCTCAGCGTCATCAGGAGAGTAGGTGTTGTCGCCATCGAGCATGAGCACGTAGGGTCTGTCGATGATCTCAACGGCCTCAATGATGGCGTTTCCCTTTCCCGTTCCTGTCTGTGTCCTGACGGTCGCCCCGGCAGCCCGTGCGATCTCGGGGGTTCCGTCGGTGCTTTTCCCATCCATGACGAGGATATGCTCAAAACCTCGCTCACGAAACGCCCTGATCAGGTCAGCGATCGTCGGGGCCTCGTTCAGCGTGGGGATGAAGACGCAGACCTCATCTCGCTCGATGTTCATCGGTATACTATTATCTGATTGCGGAGTATAAGGGCTTCGTATGCACGTAGCCAAACCCGGGCTCCGGGCTCTCGGCATCGCCGAGAGTTATTCGGGGCGGGAGCGATCCACCCTTGCCGGGGTTGTCATGCGAAAAGACCTCCTGATTGACGGGGTGGCATTCGCCCGGGTGACCGTCGGGGGGGCGGATGCGACCGACGCCATAATCAGGCTCTTTGCCAGACTCGAGCGCCAGGACATCAACCTCCTGATGATCAGCGGGGGCGTCATCGCCTGGTACAACATCATCGACCCGGTAGCGGTGCAGGACGCAACCGGGCTTCCGGTCATCATCACCACCTATGAGGAGTCAGAAGGGCTTGCCGGGGATATCAGTCGCCACTTTCCCGGAGATGCAGAAAGGCTTGCAGCCTACCGGCGGCTCGGCGACAGAATACCCATCAGACTCCACACCGGGTACGACCTCTTCATCCGCCCCTATGGACTCTCTCTCGGGGATGCCAGAAGGCTCTGCAACGACTTCACCTGTGAAGGCAGGGTGCCTGAGCCGGTCAGGGTGGCGCGGCTCATCGCTCGTGGTCTTGTGCGGTCGGCCTGGCCCTGACAACCATGACCGTTGACGTCGCGTGATCGACGACATAGGAACTGACACTCCCGAGGAAGAATCGGTCAAGCCGCCCCCGGCCGTGCGATCCGATCACGGTCAGGTCGGCGCCGAGTTCCTGGGCCAGGGCAGTGATCTCGGCTCCCGGATGACCTCTGCGCTTGTGGAGGGTTATCTGGAGACCGGCGGCGGCAGCCCGCTCTTCTGTCCTGGTGAGGATATCATCTGCCTCCCGTTCAAGCGAATCAAGAACCGCCTGCTGAGCGATATCTGGAGGTTCGAGCCCGTTGAGGATCATCGTCGGGTACACGCCGGTCTGGACGACATGTACGGCATGTATCGAGGCGTGCAGAGCACGAGCGATGGCCAACGCCTCATCGAGCGCCTGGTGGCTGATCTCTGACCCATCGACCGCCACGAGCAGCGTCTTGAACATAGATAGAGTCTAAGGATCCTGCCGATACTAAAAGATGTCTTTGCAGGTGGTAACTCCAGGCCGTCACCGTGTGCCGTGAGATCGTCTTCTTCGTCGGTTTATCGACGATCTCCATCGTAACCCGTACCCCTGGAACGATGGTCAGGTCTGAAAAATCCACCTCGATCACCTCACCCGGATTCCAGTACCGTGTGCGGCAGCCCTCACCTTTGAGATACCGTACTCCATTATGGTGCGATGGGATGAAGAGGTGGCCGTTTAATGTCTGGACGGTGCACGTCCTCTGGCCGTCACGGTAGAGGATCGCCTTCAGGTCATCGTTACTGTAGACCGTGCTACCATTGTTGAGGAGGAAGACCCTGCTTGCGTACGTCCGTTCCCCGGTCTCAGCGCTGGTGTGGATGATGTCGATGATGACGATCGGGGGCTCTGGCGGCTCTGTCCATGACCAGCACGGAATCATTCCAAGCGCCATCTGCAGGATCAGAATAGCGAGGAGAACAGTGATGACCACCATCAGAAGCGTGCCGTGCACACTGGAGAGGGCACGGTCGGCAGCAGCGCCCGGGGACCGCGCTGAACCGGAAGAGCATGGCACTCTCGTCATGGCGCCAGATAGACCGGCCTTACTACGATCGGCCATGCCATTGCCTCTGGTTCTGACAGGCATCAAGCATCAAACCAGAACCTTCCCGGTCCATCACGGAAGATGACAGAGGGTCAA
>CAZYWX010000180.1:0-2554 GCA_964651285.1 uncultured Methanoculleus sp. | reverse complement strand
TATAGAGAATCTCACCTGCCACTCACCATCAGGGAGGATGCCCGGCCCCCACCCCTGCGTGATGATATCCGCCACAGTCCTCTGTGCCGGGCGAGCAGGGGAAAACGACCGGGAATGCCGCCTGCACCGCCCCGCACAACCAACATCCAGCTGTTCATCCCGGGCCCGCGACCCCGCAACCCCGGCTCACCCCGGCGAGGGATGCACCACCCGTTTCCGCTGCGCGATCCGGTAGCCCGAGACCACGGCTATCGAGTCCCCGAACTCCCGGTCAAGCGCCGGATCGCCGGTGTCCACGTAGAGCACCGGGGTCGCGGCGAGTTTCGCGGGCGTCCCCACCACGATGATCCTCCCGGCACCACCGGCTCGTCGGACCACCGCCGGGCTGATCTGCTGGTTCCCCCGGCCGAGGATGAACCCCTGCGCCCCGATGGGGCTTGCGATGATCCGGGCGGCCGCCGCACCCTCGAGGTGGGAGAGGATCGTCTGCTCATCTACGCCCCTCGCGACTATTCTTCTGTTCATGACCAGATCGACCCCGAGGAGTGTTCCCTCAAGCCCGAGATGCGCAAGGATCGCCCCTGTGGTGCTCCCGGCGCCGACGATATAGAGGGTCTCCGGGAGCATGACCCCGGCGATGAACGCGGCGATATCGTCCTTCGCCCGCTCGTCGTCGGTCTCCTCGAAGACCTGCTTTCCTCCTTGAGTCAGCTCCGGGATATACGGAACACGCAGATAGCCGTACAGCCGGGCGGAGAGGAGGCCCGAGCGGTAGGCCTCCTCGTCGATATCCATGACCTCCGAGTCCCGACAGCCGATCCGCCCGGCCTGCCGGATGAGGGCGGCCGCCGCGGCAGGATTGACCGCAAAGACCGCCGAGTACATCTTCACCCCGGCCGGAACCCCGAGGACCGGCACCGACCGGCCCACCGCGTCGAGGACGTCCCGGGCCGTCCCGTCGCCCCCGCAGAAGAGGATCAGGTCGACCCCGGAGGCGACGAACGCCCGACAGGCTTCCCGGGTATCCGCGGCCGTCGTCGGATCTCCAGGTGTAAAGACGACCTCATAGCCGGTGATCCCCGCTGCATCGAGGACATCGGCCCCCATCGCCCCGGCGGGGGTGAGGAACCTGATATCCTCCCCGGGTAGAAGCCTGAGTGTCTCGGCGGCCCGCGCAGGAGCCCGGGGGATTGCCCCCCGTCGAATCGCCTCCGCAGCCTGGCCGTCAGTCCCCGAGAGCCCCACGGTGCCGCCCATCCCGGCGATGGGGTTCGCCAGGAAGCCGATGGTCTTCATGGCCGTCCCACCATAGCAGCCACATAATCACCGACTGCCTGCAGCATCTTCGCTCCACCGTCGGGATGCTCCCCGATGATCCGGGTAATGGCGCTCCCGACGACGACCGCATCCGCACCGGCGGCTGCTATCGCCTGAACATGCCCGGGCCGGGAGACCCCGAACCCGACGGCAAGCGGGAGGCGCGTCTCCTGCCTGACGGTCCCGATCAGGTCAGCAAGGTACGCCGGGAGGTCGTCTCGCACACCGGTCACCCCCTCGACCGCGACCAGGTAGACGAACCCCGACGCACCGGCGAGGATCTGCCGCCGGCGGGCCGCCGATGTCGTCGGGGCGATGAGCCTGATGAGGTCAAGACCGTGCCGGGCCACGGCGGCCGAGAGGTCCCCTGACTCTTCGGGCGGGAGGTCGACGACCAGGAGGGCGTCAGCCCCCGCTCCCGCGGCCCGTGCCGCGAACCGCTCCCACCCCTGCCGGAAGACGATGTTTGCATACGTAAAGAGGACGACCGGCACCGGGGCATAATCCCGGATCGCCTGCACCAGGTCGAAGGCCGCATCCGGAGTCATCCCGGCGGCGAGCGCCCGCTCGTGGGCCTGCTGGATGACCGGGCCGTCAGCCATCGGGTCAGAGAAGGGGATGGCGACCTCCAGGATCCCGGCCCCGGCATCGATCATCGTCTTTGCAACAGCAAGCGACATCGCCGGGTCAGGGTCGCCGGCGACCAGGAACCCGACGAATACCGGACCATCCCGATCCGCGAATGCGGCGGCAAGCCTGCTCATCAGGCCACCCCGTCCATCCGCGCCACGTCAGGGACATCCTTGTCGCCCCGGCCAGAGAGGTTGATCACAAGGATCCCGTCAGGGCCGAGGTCGGCTGCGGCCCGGCAGGCGTAGGCAACCGCATGGGCAGACTCGAGAGCAGGGATGATCCCCTCCCGGCGGGAGAGGTAGCGGAACGCGTCCAGCGCCTCCCGGTCGGTGACAGCTTCATACCTGACCGCTCCGCTCTCCTTCCAGGAAGCGTGTTCAGGGCCGACGCCCGGATAATCGAGGCCGGCCGCGACTGAGTGGGTCTCCCGCACCTGCCCATCGCCGTCCTGGAGGAGGTAGGAGAGCGCACCCTGGAAGATCCCGGGCGAACCCCCGCAGATCGACGCACCGTGCCGGGGGGTGCCGAGGCCGTCCCCGGCAGCTTCGACCCCGACGAGGGCGGGGCCGGCGCCGATGAACGGCGCAAACATACCGGCGGCGTT
>CAZYWX010000179.1:0-2574 GCA_964651285.1 uncultured Methanoculleus sp. | reverse complement strand
CCCCGACGAGGGCGGGGCCGGCGCCGATGAACGGCGCAAACATACCGGCGGCGTTTGACCCCCCGCCGACGCAGGCAACGATCATGTCAGGGAGCCTGCCCTCCCGCTCGAGGACCTGCTGCCTCGTCTCCTCCCCGATAACCGACTGAAAGTCCCTGACGATCGAGGGGAAGGGATGTGGCCCCACACACGAGCCGAGCAGGTAGTGGGTGCCCCGGACGTTCGTCACCCAGTCCCGCATCGCCTCGTTGACCGCGTCCTTCAGGGTTCTGGTCCCTGCGGCGACCGGGTGGACCGTGGCACCGAGGAGGCGCATCCGGTAGACGTTCAACCGCTGTCGCTCAGTATCGACCTCGCCCATGTAGACCTCGACCGGGAGGCCGAGAACTGCGCCCGTCATCGCCGTCGCAACACCGTGCTGTCCGGCCCCGGTCTCGGCGATGAGCCGGCGTTTGCCCATGAACTCAGCGAGCAGCCCCTGGCCGAGGGTGTTGTTTAATTTGTGCGCCCCGCCATGGAGCAGGTCCTCCCGCTTCAGATAGACCCGGCACCCAAGGTCATGGGAGAGGTTTGCACAGTAGGTGAGCGGGGTCTCCCTCCCCGCGTACTCGGTCAGGTAGAAGGAGAGCCGCCGTAAGAAGGTTGGGTCCTGCCGGGCCCGGCGGTAGGCCTCCTCGAGTTCAACGAGCGTTTCCATCAGCGTCTCGGGGATGTACTGTCCCCCGAACGCTCCAAATCGTCTCTGTATCATACTTCACTCTTCCTGCATGCCAGAAGAAACGCCCTGACCCGTCCAGGGTCCTTCACGCCGGGGTAGAGCTCCACTCCCGAGGCGACGTCCACCGCTGCGGGGTGGAAGGTATCTATCGCCTCCCCGACGTTTTCGGGCGTAAGCCCGCCGGCGAGGATCACCGGCACCGATGAACGCTCGATGACGTGCCGGGTATATTCTTTGTCAAACTCGAGCCCGGTCCCCTGACTCCCATCGACCACTACGGCGTCGCAGTCGTCCGGGACCGGGTCGCCGGGAGAGACCGACCTGATGACCCTGACCCTGGATGCGGGCGGGACCTCGCAGGCTGCCGGCACCTGGATCGCACCCGGGCGCAACCTGAGGATCGCATCGATCTCGGCGTCCGCTGTGGTTGCCGTCACCGCGACCGTGATGATCAGGGGATCGACGGCGGCAAAGATCGCCGCAGCCCGCTCCGGTGTGACCGATCGCGGGGAAGGGGTCGCAAGCACGACACCGATCGCGTCAGCCCCGCAATCAGCGACCATAATGGCGTCAGCGATCGTGGTGACGCCGCAGACCTTCACGCGAATACGAATCCCTCCAATCTCCGTTTTGGGTCCCGGGCGTTCATGATCGCCGAACCGACGAGGAAGGCATCACAGCAGTCACGGAGGCTCCGGACATCATAGGGCCAGAGGATCCCGCTCTCAGAGACGACAGGTTTCCCTTCGTCCCTGACAAGGTCGGCAAGCCGTCGCGTGGTAGAGAGGTCGACCCGGAACGTCCCGAGATCGCGGTTGTTGATCCCGATCAGGTCCGCTTCCGTGGCGAGCGCCGCCTCAACCTCGTCGCGATTGCGGACCTCCACCAGCGCATCAAGCCCGACCTCGTGAGCGGCGTCCACGAACCGGGAGAGGTCATCACCGAGGATCCGGGCGATCAGGAGGACCGCATCGGCCCCCATCGCCCTGGTCTCGCTGACCTGCCGCTCATCGATAATGAAATCCTTCCGAAGCACCGGGATGGAGACCGCAGCGCGGGCACGGACGAGGTTCTCGGCACTCCCCCCGAAGAACGAGGGTTCGGTCAGGACCGAGACCGCAACCGCTCCAGCGGCGGCGAACCCGGCAGCCAGCGCCTCCGGCGGTAAGGTGCATGCCACCCGCCCTCCTGAGGGCGAGGCGTACTTCACCTCCGCGATGATTGCGATACGGTCGGTGCAGGAGCAAATCGCGGCCGTGAGACTCCGGGCCGGGGTGGGGCAGTGGTCCGAGAGGGGGGCGGCCGGGATCGCCGCCACCCGCTCCCTCGTGCTCCGGAGGATTTCCTCGATGATCACGGCGCACCCCCGGTCACCTCGATCAACCTATGGAGCCGGTCGAGCGCCGCCCCCGAGTCGATCGACTCAGCCGCATGGACCATCCCTCCCGGAAGATCAGTGGCCTTCCCGCCGAGGTAGATCGCCGCCCCGGCGTTGAGGAGGACGATATCCCGTGCCGGGCCGTCTTTGCCATCGAGGACCGAGAGGAGGATCCGGGCGTTTTCCTCAGGCCCGCCGCCCTGGAGGACGGTGACGGGCGACCGCGGGATCCCAAATTCGGTGCAGTCGAGGGTGTAGGTCCAGACCTCACCGTCCCGGAGTTCCGCGACCACCGTCGGCCCGGTCGTTGTGATCTCATCGAGACCCGCGCCATGGACCACCATCGCCCGCCGAACCCCGAGGTCCCTGAGCACCCGGGCGACCGGGGCGGTCAGGCGGGAGTCGTAGACCCCGAGGAGATGCGCCCCGACGCGGCCCGGGTTCGTGAGGGGGCCGAGGAGGTTGAAGACCGTCCTGA
>CAZYWX010000178.1:0-2611 GCA_964651285.1 uncultured Methanoculleus sp. | reverse complement strand
GTAGAAACCTATATGAACCCTGACGGGTATCGGGATTATGAGGAGAATCTGATGGAGATCGTAAAGATCCCGAATATGGATAAAGAAGAGTACGACAAACTCATCGAAGAGGGGTTTATCAGCCGTATTGCGTTTCAGGGAGAAAAATATCCTTACATTGCTCCGTTCCTCTATGTCTTTGACGGGAAGTTTCTCTACTTCCTGGCAACCAAGTACGGGAGGAAAAACGACCTCTTCAGGCAACATCCCTACGTCTCCGTCGAGATCGAGAAGTACTCGAGTGATCTTTCCTGTTACACCTTTGTGACCATGCAGGGCTACCTGGTGCAGGTTGAGGATGCGATCGAGAAGAAGATCATCAGAGAGAAGTTTGTGGATATGATCAGGGCGCACAACCTCTCAAAGAACGTCCTTGCCGCGCTTGGTCACAGGCCAGATGACCCGATAGAAGCGATCGCATCAGAAGAACGTTCTAACATCTGGAAACTGACCGGAGTGACCGATATCGTCGCATTAAAGAACCTCTAACCGCGAGTTCTGTCCCTGGCTGCGCTTCCCCTCTTTGCCCCAGGTCTCTCATATCCAGGCTGTGACCTCCTCTCCTGCTCCGGACCTCCTTGACCGACCGCTATCCCGGCCAGGGTGCTGGCCAGCAGGCACGCCATTAGCCATCGTGAGTACAAGCCAGGGCGAGCGCCAGGCCAACCCTCTGGCATGGTGGCCAGGGGACCCCACACCCCATCTCTCAGGAAAAGCAATAATGGCATTGATCTTATCGGCCGCATCTGTTCACCTGAAGATCATCCTGGAACGCCTCGTCGAGAAGGGGATCCCCTCACCCCGGAGGAGGTCGCTGCTCTTCTGTTTGCGTCTGCAGGAAGACTGGAGAACCAAGAACTATACCCCAGAACCACAAAACACCTCATCGAGGAGAATTATCGGGTATGATCATCATCGGAGAGGGATGGAAAGACCTCATCGAGGCGCTGGAAGGGGAGGATGCGCCGCAGCGTATCTACGTTCTCGGGGAGACAAACTGCGGAAAGACGACGTTCTGCCGCTACCTCGTCGAAAAGATGGAACCGCATGGAAGATCAGCATACGTCGACTGCGACATGGGGCAGTCCACGATCGGCCCGCCGACGACCGAGGGGCTGGCCCTCTCCCCGTCCGGCGAGACATACCTCAGGTTCGTCGGTTCAACCTCCCCGGGTGGCCATTTCCTCCAGACCCTCACAGGGGCAAAACGCCTCGTCGAGAAGGCCACTGAACTGGGAGCGGCCGCGACCATCATCGACTCCCCCGGGCTCGTCTCTGGCGGGGTGGGCATCGAGTTCCAGATCCAGATGATCGACCTCCTCCGCCCTACCCGGATCGTCGCTCTCCAGAACGGCCGGGAACTGGAACACCTGCTCGCAAACTTTGCCCGGCACCCCGAGATCGTGATCCACCGGATCCCCGTATCCCCGGCAGCCGTCGCCCGGAGCACACCTGAACGGCGCCGCTACCGCGAGGAGCGGTTCGCCACCTACTTTGCCGACGCCCGGACCCGGAAGGTCCGGCTCCGGGGGCTCGGACTCCAGGGCCGGGTGCCCGACCTGAGGAACCCCCGCGGGGTCCGGAAACGGCTGATCTCCCTGAACGATCCCGAAAACTTCGTCCTCGCCCTCGGTATCGTCAGGGGGATCGAGACCCGTCGGCGTCTGCTCGAGGTCTTCGCCCCGCCCTTCGACCCTGCCGACGTCGCATCGATACGATTTGGTTCGCTCTACCTGGATCTCAACGCAGAACCTGGATCGATGGAATCCTCCAGGCCATAACTGAGACCCAGACCCCTCCGCATGCCCCTGCCTCACGCCGGGAAGAGCGAGAGGAAGAGCACGTAGACCGTTGCCTGGGCGACGGTGAGCGGGACACCGACCCGGGCAAATTCTCCAAAGGTCAGGGTCTCACCCTCCTTCTCTGCACCCTGGATGATGATGACGTTGCTTGCTGCACCGAGGATCAGCATGTTCCCGGCGATGGTGCTCCCGGCTGCAAGCGCCATCATGCCGGCTGTGGACGTCCCGAGATGCATGAGGACCGGGAGGGAGAGAGCGACAAAGGGGACGTTTGAGATAAACTGCGAGACGACGACGCTTATCGTGGTGATGACCGGGATAGCGGTCAGGTCAGGCGAACCCCCCGCGATGAGCGGCTGGAAGAACCCGGACTGCCAGACACTCTCCATAAGGACAAAGAGCCCGACGAAGAAAGCCAGGGTGCGCCAATCGACCCGGCGGAGGATCTCGACCCGCCGTCTGCTCCCGAGAAGAATCGGGGTCGCCGCAACGACCGCTATCCAGGTCAGCCTGATATCAAGTCCCGGGATGACCATGGCCGCAACGACGTTGATCCCGATCAGGAGGACGAGCAGGATGAGCGAGAGGCGGGCGAGCGCCGCAAGAGCGGGATCGCGGATCTCCTCCTCACGGTGCACCAGCGTGGCCGGGTGGAACTCGCCCGGGAACGCCAGGTAGAGGAAGACGTAAGCCAGCACAAGCGAGATCACCGTCGGGATGATCAGGTAGCAGGGGAACGTCAGGAAAGGGTTCTCGAGACCGCCCGAGAG
>CAZYWX010000177.1:0-2623 GCA_964651285.1 uncultured Methanoculleus sp. | reverse complement strand
AATATATTACTCCAGAAAGGACGGCAAAGGGTAATCATATGACGCCAAGACCGTTAGATATTTTAGATCAGGTACTGAATCGTCAACCCGTCATCATCAGCCTCAAAGGGGGAAGGGAGATCCGGGGCATCCTGCAGGGATATGACGTTCACATGAATCTGGTACTGGACAGGGCAGAAGAAGAAGTGGACGGCACGGTGCAGAAACTGGGCACGCTGATCGTCCGTGGTGATAATGTCATTTACATCACCCCCTCATCAGTTGAATGAACAGTAGGTGAGAGATAATGTCAAAAGGCACGCCTTCACTGGGCAAACGACAGAAACGTACCCACATCACCTGCAGGCGTTGTGGGAGAACCTCGTTCCACGCGCAGCGTAAAGTCTGTGCGTCCTGTGGCTTCGGAAGAAGTCGGAGGATGCGCAGTTACCGCTGGACGGAGAAGAAACCGAAGACGCCGACGCATTAGAGCTGGATCATGTGTGGTGTCGTTGGCATCGTAGATTCTTGCGGTGTATCCTTTCCTCTGTACTACGCCCTGTACGCTCTCCAACACCGGGGGCAGGAGAGCGCGGGGATCTCTACTTTTGAAGGTACGACCCTCTACACGCACAAAGCCCCCGGACTCGTCGCCGAGGTCTTTGACAGTCACACCCTTCATGAGCTGCGCGGGAACGCCGGTATCGGACATGTCCGTTACCCGACGACCGGGTCTAAGGTCCCGGAGAACGTCCAGCCGTTTAACTTCAGGTACCGGGGGCTCAACCTCTCGATCGCCCATAACGGCAACCTGATCAACACAGCCGAACTCAGGGAGGAGTACGAGCGCCGGGGCCAGATCTTCTGCACCACGACCGATACCGAGATCATCGGGAATATCATCGCTGAAGCGCTCCGGACGTCAAAGAGCATGGAAGACGCGGTCAGGCTCTGCATGCAGCGCCTGCGGGGTTCCTACTCGGTCGTCGCGCTGCTGAACGATACCGTCTACGCCTTCCGCGACCCGCTTGGTATCAAACCGCTCTGTATCGGCAAGTTCGACAACGGTTACATCATCGCATCTGAGAGCGTGGCGATCGATGCGCTGGACGGCACGTTCATCAGAGACGTGCGTCCAGGAGAACTCGTTCGCATCGATGAGGATGACCTCTCTTCTGTTCAGATCGCGACCTCAAACCAGAGAGCGCACTGTATCTTCGAGTATATCTACCTCGCCCGTGCCGACTCGGTCATCGACGGAACGCTGGTCTACGACGTGCGGCGCAAGATCGGGCAGAAACTCTATGATGCAAGTCCTGTCGAGGCAGACACGGTCTGTCCTGTTCCTGACTCCGGGATCGCGTATGCCGCTGGCTATGCTGAACGGTCTGGCATCCCATTCGTCGAGGGGCTGATGAAGAACCGCTACATGGGACGGACGTTCATCATGCCGACCCAACAGCAACGGGAACGGGCGGTCAGGATCAAACTGAACATCATCCGGGGAAACCTGAAAGATAAGCGGGTGGTCCTCGTTGATGACAGTATCGTCCGGGGAACGACGTCTCGCAGGATTGTGAGGATGATCCGGGGGGCGGGGGCAAAGGAGATTCATGTTCGGGTCGGCTCCCCGCCGATCGTCGCCCCCTGTTACCTCGGGGTGGATATGCCCACCCGTGCAGAACTGATCGCGAGCGACAGGGGGGTCGAGGCGGTGCGGGAGAGCATCGCCGCAACGTCGCTCACCTACATACCGCTCGAGGACCTGGTAGAGGTGATCGGATGCGGGGGGCAGAACCTCTGCACCGGGTGTCTGACGGGGTGTTACCCCCTGAGTATTGACGGAGAGAAGAGTTACCACTGTGTTGTGGATTATGTTGCCGGGACTCGCCAGTCCGATCTCTCGACCTTCAGGGCCGGGAAGCAGCAGACATAACCTCCTCCCTCTCCCTGCGCGCAGCTATTTTTTATCGGCCTCCGGAGACTTGTGGCTCTGTCTCTCTCCTCAAGGGGGCTATCATTGCCTCTCCCTCCGAAGAAGAGTGGCCGCGCGAGACCCCCGGCCGCCTGAACCAGAGGTTCTTATGGGGGAGAGCCCGGTATCCGGGTTCTGGGCACCCTCCCCAGATCTCTCCGGACGGCAGGCGATCCCTGGTACGCGCAAGGACACCTGATCAGGCGCATCCGCAAAGTGGAGGCGACCAAGAGCTCCCGGTCGGAGAGGAGAGATCCAGGTAAATCTTGAGGTTATCCCAAAACTCCTCTGCCGGGAGGGGGAGGCCCCCTCCCGGTCCCTCCCCCAGGGCGCGATACCCGGGGCATAGGCAGCCGTTCCGATTTCTGCGCCCTGGATGCGCCGAATCGCCGTTCCCCTGCGTGAGGGTGCTCTGACCCCCCGGGATCATCGATCGCTAGAGACTTTTGGGATGTGCTCCTTGTCAGGGGATCTCTCTTGCGCGTGTGGATTGGATCCGTTAGGATCCGTCACCTTGCGCATATTCCGGACTCTCCAGGATCGTCTGAGAAGAGAACCGAAGACCAGAAACCGGTACAGAGAAATGGACCGCGCAGAAATGTCGGAGAACAGAACATAGCGAGGGATGGATTTGAACCATCGATCTACGGGTTATGAGCCCGCCGGGAT
>CAZYWX010000176.1:0-2658 GCA_964651285.1 uncultured Methanoculleus sp. | reverse complement strand
AAGGCCACTCCTGAACAGAAGCTGGGCCGGAAGCCCGTTGCGCATCCACGAGCAGCAGATTGCCAACCGGCGGCTCGTTTTTACTTGCGGTCCCCCAGCGGTGCCTGGCGATTGGATGCCCGGCCGGGTCAGGGCAGACCTGTGCCATTACCGGGTGGAGGCTATCGTGGGCGGACCTGCTGCCGGCAGAGGAGTTCCAGGAAATCCTCGTTTAGAGAACGAGGTCCACCACCAGCGCCACGGTGAGTGTGATCAGGCCGGCAGCCAGGAGCGGCAGGGTATAGTTTCGCACGACCCCCGAGAACTCGTCGCCGGTCATCCTCTTGAGTACCCAGAAGAAGGGGTCGCTCACGTAGGAGAACATGAACGCCCCCGCAGAGACCATGAGCACCAGGGCGAGCGGGTTGATCGCCGCAACGGCCGGGATGGTGACGAGGACCGTGGAGGTGACAGCCGCGGTGACGACCCGTGATCCCTGGGCTGCCTGGAGCAGGGCGGCGATGACGAACGGCAGGAGGGTTATGGGGAGGAAGCCCTGGACCAGTGCGGTCACGTCGGCGGGAAACGTGCTTGCTGCGATGACACCGCCGAACGCCCCGGCACCGGCGAGATCGAGGATGATGATCCCGGCGTTCTTTGTCCCCCGTGAAACTGCCTTCTGCCGGACGTCGTCGGGAACAGTGGCGAGAGCAACCGAGAACCCGACAAGGAGTGCCAGGTTCATGTTCGCGAGGGCATGGAGCGGGGGAACCAGAGACCCGATCATGAGCATCAGCACGATGACGATGAACGGGAGCCAGGCATGGAGCCGCCTCCCCGACGTTCTGGTCTCAGGGGCCGGTTCTGCGGGGAGCGTCTCCATCGGGGTACGGGCCCGCAGGACGAGGATGAACCCGACGAGGATCAGGAGAGAAACCGGGAGGGCGACGAGATCGATCTCCCAGGGCTGGTCGGGGAAGAGGCCGAGGGTTGTTATGGTGGAGTAGACCACGGGAGCAGGGTAGAGGAGCACGAACGAGATCGTTCCGGCGACGCCAGCGCAGTAGAGAAGGGTCCTTGATGTCTGCCGGTCTCTGCGCAGGTGCGTGATGATGGGAGCGAGGATGACGAACGATGTGATGCCGCACATCAGCGGGACAGAGAGGAGGTAGCCAGCCACTCCGGCGGTGGCGAGGGGACGGCGCACCAGTTCCCTGATCCCGGCAACGATCTCTGCTATCAGGCCGCTCTCGCGGAGGACCTGAGCAATCCCGACCCCGCAGAAGATGACGATCCCGAGGATAGAAAAGATCCTGCCGGCACCCTCCGTGATCGCTGGCATGAGCGCCTCCGTCGGCATGCCGACGAGGAGGCCGAAGAGAACAGAGGTCCCGACCAGGGTAAAGAACGGGGGGAGGCGATACCGCAGCGAGGCTACGGTGATCACCACGAGGGCTATGGCAAAGGGGATGAGGGTATCCATCTCTCTCTTTTTTTAATGCGGAGGTATTTATCCTGTTACATCAGGCCTGCGTGCGTGCTTCGGCGATCCTGGCCTCGGCAATCTCTCTGTAGGTCGGGTCGATCTCAAACCCGATATAATCCACGCCGAGTGCGATACAGGCAAGTGCCGTGCTCCCGATACCCATGAACGGGTCCATGACAAGCGTTCCAGGATGGCGGCCGTGGAGCCTGATGCACATCTCGGGGAGTTTCACCGGGAACGTGGTTGGGTGGGGCCGGGAGGTGCGGATGGTCTGGTAGGGGATGAACCAGGTGTTCCCCCGGTCGCGGAGGTCACGTTCCGCCGCCTTCCACCGTCCGATATTGCTCTTGTCCTGGTAGGGGACGCCAACGCCCAGTTTGTCCAGGGCCACATTCCCCTTCTTCGTGAAGTGGAAGATATGTTCGTGGCACTGGCTCAGGTAGCGGGGGCTGTTCACCGGCTGGTAGTGGCCGACGGCGACGTCACCGGTGATCGTTTCGTAGTTGCCCACATCCTCTTTTGCGATGGCGATCGACTTGACCCAGTGGATGACGTTCTGCAGCGCAAAGTGCGGGCGGAACCGCTGGATGACATCAAAGGGGATCCAGGGGTCCCGGGGTTTGCCCCCGATGTTGAGGAAGAACGATCCCTCGTCGGCGAGAATCCGTGAAGCCGCGGCTGCGACCTCTCCCATCCAGTCAAGGTAGTCATCCCGGGGCTTTCGGTCGTCGTAGGTATTGTAGTCCTTCCCGATGTTATAGGGCGGGGATGTGACGATGATATCGATCGAGCCTGTCGGGAGGCGCTGCATACCCTCTATGCAGTCCATGGTATGGATGGTATTGATGGCAAGCCCACCGGGTCGGGGTGCCCTTCTCTCTTCTGCTGTCACTCCGATCACGTACTGGTTCGTGGTCTTCCCTGAAATAGGTGGACGAAAGGGGTGGGAGCGGGCCGCCGGGCACAGCCGCGGCGTACAGGTGGATGGGAGATACCGGTTCGGTGGCATCCTCTTCCAGATATCGCGCCCCGGGAGGGGGACCTGGAAGAGGTACTCCTGGCAAGAAGGAATCAGGGATGAACTCATCTTCACTGCAAAACAAGCAACTCTGAAGCAGGCCTGGCGCAAAAAGCAACGAAGCCTCAGCCGAGATTTGAACTCGGGACCTGGTGATTACAAGTCACCCGCTCTG
>CAZYWX010000175.1:0-2680 GCA_964651285.1 uncultured Methanoculleus sp. | reverse complement strand
GCCTCTGGAGATGCTGCCGCGATCCCATCCTGCTGCCGACCCCTCTCCACGAGAACCCTGGGAACCGCCGCACCGATGAGCACGGTTGGTTCTTCAAACAGAAACCGATGGCAGGATTATCCCGGGCAAAACTATATATACAATAATGGCCATCTTGGAGTGTCTTGATACAGTAAGGACGACGTTCCCGGAGGTCTCCCATCTCTGCCTGATACAGCGGTGCAACCCTCCGGGAAGCAAGGGGGGATATGTATTCTTCAGAAGGCCATACCTGATAGCAGCGGAGCGGAGATCTTTACCGCTCTCCCGAGAGATAACGAGGTTCTTGAGGAGATCCGTAGCCTGGCCGGCAGGCTGCGCAGGGAGAACGGCGATGTTCCAGAAAACCTCGATTTTACGGTTCCCGTCGGCTGGGAGGAACGGATCGGTCATCTCGACGATCAACCGATCAAACGGCTGATCATCTTCCTCCGTTCAACTGGTTGTGAGTGGGTTGAGAAGACCGGGGGGTGCACCATGTGCGGTTTTTATTGCGCGACATCCCGGGGCAGGGAGGTCTCGGCAGAGGAGTATGTCGCGCAGTTTGAGTACGTGATGGATACCGTCGACCTGCGGGACTACCCGGTCATATCGATCTACAATGATGGCAACATCTTTAACGAACGCGAGATGCCAGTTGCCGCCATCGAGAAGATCTGCTCATACATCGACAGTTACAGGAACATCAAGAAGGTGGTCGTTGAATCGAGGATCGATTACTCCCCGGACGGCCGCGTGGAGAAGATGAAGAAAGCCCTGAACGGGCGGCAGCTCGAGGTGGCGTTCGGGTTTGAGTCCGCAGACACGCAGGTGATGAACCTCTGCATCAACAAGGGGTTCTCGGCCAATAACTTTGACCTCTTCCATTCAAGGATGCGGGATATGGGGGTGCTGACAAAACCACTCCTGCTCGTCAAACCTCCGTTCCTCACCGAGACAGAAGCAATACATGACATCCTGAAGACGGTCACCTACTGCGTATCCCGCGGGATTGACTATATGGATCTCGAGGTGACAACGGTCGAGAGGAACACCGTCGTACACGAGCTCTGGAAGAACAACTTCTACCGGCCACCATGGCTCTGGAGCCTCATCGACCTCCTGCAGCGGTGCGAGGAGCGGTTTGGAGACCATGCCCATGTCTATGTCAGCCCATGGACCTACTCGGTCGAGTCGCTTGACTGGGCCCGGAACTGCGGGGAATGCGATGCCGAGATCGTCAAAGCGATCGAACGCTACAACTGTCACTTTGATACCCGGGAGTTCGAGGAGGTAGACTGTTCGTGCCGGGATGATGGGTGGAAAGAAGCCATCGCAGCAGAAGATCCCCGCACGATCCCGGAGAGAATCCAGGACCAGCTGGCCTATGTGCGAAACACCCGGGTCTCCTCGGTGTAGGCGATCCGCTCACCACAGGGGATAGATACCGCACGATCGATCCCCCTTTTTCCTCAGGGCTCCCGGTTTTTTAGCCTGGAGATTGCAGACTCAGCCGCAGACGGACCCGGGTTCTGGGTGCAGTCCCTCGCAATCCCTGAGCGTGGGCAGGGATGGATCTGATGGGGTTGGCCCGGGACGCTTCTGCCGGGAGGGGGAGAACGCGATCGCCTCCGTCAGCTACCCGTCAAAACCGTCGTTCCCGTGCGGGAGGGTGCGACCGACCCACCGGTGGGATGACCCCGATCTGATTCGAACGGGGGTAGCCAGGCCCCTCCCCCGCGGTGAGGAGAGGGATGCCGTTCGCTGGAGTATCTTCTCGATATTAGTAACCCTTCCCCGCAGGAAAGTGGGGGGATGAGCCCCTCCGGGCAGCTTGCATCCAGCCAATAGGTGTCAAATCGTTGTTATATTGCGCAAAAACGCCCACAACCACCTGGACCCCCATCACCAGAGCAGTCTGGGATCGTGCTCCACCAGGCATGACGGGCGACCCGGGACCTGGTGCAGCACCGACCTCTGTTCTCTCCAGTCCCTGCTCCCCTGATGTGGGGGGGGGCTTCTGCCGACCCCCTCCCGGAGTAGCTAGATCTCGCAGAAATCCCGTCAAGAACACCCTGCCGGCAGCCAGGCTCACCCTTGCTTGCGGTGGTGCCGGTCGGGCCAGAACAGCACACCCGGCAACCCTTCGCCCCTCCTGTGCCCGGTCGCTGTGACGACCGCCGACATCCCGGGGAAGAGACCATGAGAATCCGGCAGAACCCTCACAGCCCGACCTGCCGCAGATCAACCACCCGGGGAGCCCCGGTATCGATCGACTCCCATGCCAGGAACGTCGCAAGCGTTGTCGCGACACTCCCGGCAACATCCGGCTCTTCGCCCCGCACAAACGCCATGAGTTCCCCGGCAAACCCTTTTTCCTGGGCAAACCATCGTCGTTCCCGTGACGCCTTCCCACCCCGTCTGAGTTCCAGGTCGCGGAAGTCAGTGATCCTCCCCACCGCGTTGTCGCAGAAGACCTCGACGGTCTCCTTCGGGTATGAGGGGTCGCCGAGCGTCGTGTAGGTGACGGTCCCGAGCGAGCCGTCGTCAAACGTCAGGGTCACCTGGAAGTTATCATACTTCTGGAGGGTCCCGGTCGGGTCGATGGCCCGGGCATAGACCTGGACCGGCCGTGCCCCGGTGATGAACTGCATGAAGTCGA
>CAZYWX010000174.1:0-2682 GCA_964651285.1 uncultured Methanoculleus sp. | reverse complement strand
TCGAGAACCTGCTCATCAAGGTGCAGGACTCGGTCGACGAGTTCGGCCTCACGGCCGCGCTCCCGATCTATAAACTGAGGAGCGTCAGGACGTCTCGGGGCAGGCGAAGCCTGGAGGTGCTGCCCCACGACCGGGCCGAGACGGTCATCGGCCACCCCTGCCTCCTCGTCGGCGGGACGGTGCATAGTTTCGGCAGGCTCGAGAAGGTCCTCCCGTCGTTTGACCTGCTGATCGTCGATGAAGCCTCGCAGATGCGACCAGGTGAGCTTGCGATGGCGATATCGGTGCTTGCCGACGGAGGAAGGCTCATCCTTGCAGGCGACGACCTGCAGCTCCCCCCGGTCATCCAGGGAGACTACCCGGTGCCGGAGGACGGCCTGCCCGGGCTTGAGGATTCCATCTTTGCCTACCTCCGGCACCGTGACGACCCCCAGAACCCCGTCTACACCTGCCAGCTCCAGGAGAACTGGCGGATGAACCGCACCCTCTCCCGGTTCCCGGCAGAAACGCTGTATGGCACAGGGTACGCTCCTGCGACCGACGCTATCGGGAGGCAGCGGATCGCGCTTGCCCCGGCTGCATCCCCGCGGTCGCCGGAAGAGGAGTGTATCGGGTGGATCCTCGACCCGGCATACCCGCTCGTGCTCTGCGTGCTCGAGAACGTCCAGACGACGATCGAAAACCCTGTCGAGGCGGCGCTGGTCGCCCGGCTCACCGGGACGCTCCGGGAGCGACTCATCGATCCGGAGTCAGGGAAGCCCTACCCCGCGACGGAGGACGGGGATTACCTCTTCTGGAGACACGGGCTCTTCATCGTCAGCCCGCACCACGCCCAGATCGGCGCCATCCGGAGCCACCTGACCAGGGTGCGGGCCTGGGACTACCCGCCGTTCGTAGATACCGTCGATAAGATGCAGGGACAGGAGGCCGAGACGGTCATCGTCAGTTATGGCGTAAGTGACATCGAGACAGCGCTCGGGGAGGCTGAGTTCATCTACAGCCAGAACCGCCTGAATGTCTCTCTGACCAGGAGCCGGGCGAAATGTATGGTCTTTCTGCCGCGGCCGCTGCTGGAGCCGCCGCTTGAACTCCTGCAGAATGATAAGGCGGCGGCAGGGCTCCGGCATATGCTCGACCTCCAGGAGTTCTGCCGGGCCTACGGGGAGGAGAGGACGTTCGACCTTGACTGGATGGAGGGGGCAGCAGGGGTCAGGCTCACCGTGCTCCGGGCGCGGGAGGTCTGAGACCAGGGGGATGCCCGGAGAAGACCGGAGGTTATCGTCCCCTCCCCCGGGTTGCGGCAGCGGCGGGTCCTGGCAGAGCGGTCCTCGCACAGCAAAGGGGGAGGTATCGCGAATCGGGAGAGGCCCGGGAAGAAGAGGGGGATCAGGATCTTGCGAGCCCCGGGAGAATGAAATGAGAGGGTCAAGCGTGATTATGGGAGACCTGAGACCTGACCAGGACCAGCGGTTGCTGTCGTAATTGAGAAAGTGGGACGATGGCGAGAAGGTGTTGTCCCCACCCTGCCATGCAGAGCAAATCTGGCCAGACCCCGGCCGGCACCCCCCGGCGCGGCCAACCTATTTTTCCCATCAGACAGAAATGGTAGATGTGATTGGCACCCTTGATCCTGACCAGAATGCGCGTGAACGTCGACTTCTCGAGGAGGTCAGGGAACAGGGGATCACCCCTGAGACCGTCCGTCTCTTCCAGGACCTTATTCTCTCCCACTACCGCGCCTACGGCCGGGACCTCCCCTGGCGGCGGACCACCGAGCCTTACCCTATCCTGGTCTCCGAGATCATGCTCCAGCAGACCCAGGTCGATCGGGTCGCAACGCGCTACCCTGCATTTCTTGAACGGTTTCCGGACGTTGAGAGCCTTGCCCGTGCACCCAGGAGGGAGGTGCTCCGCGCCTGGCAGGGCATGGGCTACAACCGCCGGGCGATCGCGCTCCAGCGGACCGCCCGGATGGTGATGGAGAACCACGGCGGGACCCTCCCGGCAGACGTCGAGACGCTTGCAACCTTTCCTGGCATCGGGCAGGCAACCGCGGCGGCCATCTGCGCCTACGCCTTCAACATGCCGGTCGTCTACATCGAGACAAACATCAGGCGGACCTTTATCCACTTCTTCTTCCAGGACCGGGAAGACGTCAGGGACGACGAGATACGCCCGATCGTGGAGCGGACGCTCGACCGTGGGAACCCGCGGGAGTGGTACAGCGCGTTGATGGATTATGGCACAAACCTGAAGAAGCGAACTCCGAACCCGAACCGGCGGAGCACGTCCTACACCAGGCAGAGCAGGTTTGAGGGGTCTGACCGACAGGTTAGAGGGAGGATCCTCGCGCTCGTCCTCGAGGTGGGGACCGTCACTGAAGACGAGGTGGTGGCCCGGATATCCGAAGATACCGGGCGGGTGAGGAGGCTCCTTGGAGACCTGGAGAAGGAGGGGTTCATCACCGGGTGCGAGGGGATGTATACCTGCCGGTGAAAAGGGGGTCAGATATCCCGGGGCAGAACCCCGGTCGAGGCACAAACACCAGTTCTGCGATTTCCGATCGGTTTTTCTCCCGGTCCTGACGGGCCATGCCGGGGCATCGCCATGGCCTGCCCTGCCCGAGGGACGGGGGTTGTGCCACCTGCGGGGAGGGGGCGACCCTCCCGGTCCCCACCACGG
>CAZYWX010000173.1:0-2686 GCA_964651285.1 uncultured Methanoculleus sp. | reverse complement strand
TAGTCAACGACAATTACTTCTTCCCCTCAGCGACAATTACACTTACCCATGGTTGAGTCCTCTTTTTTATGGATATAAGGGATGATTGAGAGGTGGTGGTCATCCCTGTTTTGCAGAGTAGCGTCAAGAATATTTTGCGTCTTTCTTTTTCCGGTCTGATTTTCCCCTGCGGGGTTCTTTAAATATCCACTCTTTCCCAGATTCTTTTCCCAGGGGGTACCCCCTGGGAAAAACTGTTTCCACACACCTCCTTTGCATGTTTTTTAAAAAACACCCCGGCTAAAATGCCCTACGGCTGGCGATCGTCGCCTGGCGCTTATGCCGACACCCCTGTTTTTCGCGCCGCTCAGACATCTCCTTTTTGTTTACGTGTTTTTGCGTTCTGCATTCGGTAACTATTACCGTCGAGTTCCAGTATGATCGAATGATGAACCAATCGGTCGATCGCCGCTGCCGTGGTCATGGGATCCTTGAATATTTTATCCCATTCACTAAAGATCAAGTTACTGGTGATCATCAGGCTTTTGCGTTCGTAGCGTTCCGAGAGAAAGGTGAACAGAACTTCCATTTCTTCCCGGCTTTGCTGTATGTAGCCGATATCATCGAGCAGAACGAGGTCAAATCCGTCCAAACGGCGTAATATGGCTTCCAGCTTCAGATCGCGCTTTGCGATCAAGAGCTGTTGCACCAACGTGACCGCCGGGACAAAGAGCGCGCGGTAACCTCGCTTAATTACCAGTTCTCGGGCCAGAGCGCAGAGCAGATGCGACTTACCGCGGCCCGGGAGGCCAAAAGCCAGAATGTTTTCCGCCTGTTTCACGAAGCGCCCTTCCAACAGTGCCGGCAGTTGCCGACGGATTTTCAACGGCAGCCGATCTTGATCCAATGTTGCCATGGTTTTGCCGTCAGGCAAACGCGATGCCTTTAAGAACCTTTCAGTCCGACGTTGTGCGCGGCAGGTGAGCTCCATTTCGCAAAGTTCACTCAGGTAGCGGTCATGTGTCCAACCTTCGCGAGCTGCCTTTTCTGTGAACTCATCACACCTTTTCGCCATTTCCCCCAGATAGAGAGAGCGCAGGAGCAGCGATAAACTTTTCATAATGCCACCTCCCGGAACTGCAACAGGTCGTCATATTCATCCAGTGCTACCGTTAATGGTTGCAAATCCGGTGCCGACTCGGGCGTAATGGGCCAGAATTTCTCAACCAGATGCCAGCGGGGAACCATATCTTGTTGTTCCAGCATACTTAAGACACGCTCGACCTCCGTCTCCATTGTGCGTGCCGCCTGCCGCAGAATACGCAGATACTCTTGATCGGCCGTGCGTAGGGAACAAGTTGCGCAGAGCCGGTCATACGCCCGACGGAAGGTTAAACTTGGAAACAAGTCTTCCCTAAACCGGTACTGTGAAAAGGCCCCGGGCTTGCGCACCAGCCATTCGATAATGTGACGATAATTGATTAAATGCGTTTGACTATCGGGCAATCGGGGCATCACCACTTGGAGTTGTCCGCCATAATAGACCTCCACACGCTCCTCATGCCGTCTCACGCGCACCGTTTCCCTGATTAAACGGCTGGGAACCGAGTAAACCTTGCGCCCCGTCTGAATCGTACTGCCACGGCTAACCAGTGTTTCTTCCTCCACAAACTCCGGCAGCAATGCGACTTCCAGAGGACGCATCACGGCCAATTCCTCGGCCAATCTAACTGATTTTGCGCGGTTCGCCTTATGCACAACCTGCTCCAGAAAAAGGCGATAAAATTCTTGGCTATCGAAGTCACGATGACCTCGGAGCAACAACTGCTGCTCCACGCGCCGCTTGAATATGCCGTTTTCCGACTCTACATCGCCATTTTCATGCGCCTTGCCGGGGTTGATCGTGCGTGGCACCATACCAAAGTGCGCCATCAAATCACAATACGATCGGTTGAAGCCCCTCCGCCCGATCTCGGCGGCACCCAGTTTGTGTGTCGCCGCCGTGGTATGGTCGGTCCAATGTTCAGCCGGAATATGTCCCAGCCTCAACAGTGCCGCTTGGACGCTCTTGCGTAATGCCAAAAAACTCTCGCTATGGCAGAGCGTTGCCCATTCCCAGTTCGAATAGCTCAACACGTTGTGACATACCAGATGCGCAAAAGGCTCTTTGCCAATCGTGACGACCAACGCATTCATATTGGTGAAATCCGTTGATAATCTTACGCCGGGCCGGTGGTCTTGTGCAAAAAACACCTCTTTTTCCGGCCCTTTCAGCGCACGCCACTGCTTCACGCGCCGCTGAAATGTCCGGAGCTGCCCCGCCTGAAATGCCTCCGGATATTTATCGCTCAACCACTCAAACAAGGCTCGTCCTTCCAAATCCGGAGTCTCACTTAGCATCTTCTCGGCTTCCGGCCAATAGTCTGCCAGAGGATCCGCACGGGTCCGCCAATCCCGCATCCCCACCTTCTCTGAAGGCTGCTGCCCATTATGCACGTATTTGGCGGCTGTCTTACGATTCATCCCGGCTTTCATCGCCGAAAAACCAATTTTACCACTTTTGGTATGTTCCATCATCAGCTTCCTTACCTGGTGTTTTGTAACTCTCATCATCGCGCGCCTCCCATCGCGATGACCAGCTTTACAAATTATTCATTATGGGTAAATGTAATTGTCGTTGATGGGTAAGTGTAATTGTCGCTGGCCA
>CAZYWX010000172.1:0-2688 GCA_964651285.1 uncultured Methanoculleus sp. | reverse complement strand
AGAGCCTCAGGCGAGAATCGAACTCGCGACCTCGTCCTTACCAAGGACGCGCTCTACCGACTGAGCCACTGAGGCCTGACGCACCAACTATAGTGGAAGTTTCCCCCATAAAAGGTTACGGCTGATGCCAGAGGAGATGCTGGATACAGGATATGCCGCGACCTTATTCTTCCTGCAGAGCAGTGCTGATCCTCTCCAGCGCGCCGATGCTGGCGGTCACCCCTTCGAGGGTACTCACCTCGACGATGGGAATGACATCATTCCTGCGCACGGCGTCCATCACCGCCGCAAAATCGATCGTTCCCGTCCCGACCGGATCGTGCGAGTCCTCGGTACCGTCATTATCATGCAGGTGGAAGTGCGCCGCCGGGTGGGTGAGGAACGTATCCAGGCACCCGTTCAGGTGCGCATGACCGACGTCGAGCGCAAGCCCGATCCCGTCGATGAGGGGCAGGTCCTCGACAGAGCGCAAGAAGAAGTACTCCCAGTTTCCCATGTTCTCAACAAAGAAGGTCACCGAGAGGTCGCCAGCGATCGCTCTCAGCTCGTTGAGTGATTGCTGGAACTTCTCCATCGCGCGGTCCCGTTCCTGGTTCCAGGCATAGTAACCCGGGTGGATGACCACATCAGCATCGAGATCGGCGGCGATGGCAAACGCCTGAGCCAGGACCTCGACGCTCGCCCGCCTGATAGGCTCAAGGATGCTTGCGATGTTGACCCCACGGGCCGGTGCGTGGATGCAGTAGCGGAAGGAATGACTCTCAAGCGGCTCTGGATCTTCCAGGAAGTGCAACCCCTCATCCATCACCTCCACGTAATCGGTCAGGGGAGCAAGTCTCTCGAGTGCCACCGGGAGCGGCTCATGGTTAAGGCAGTAAGTGGAAACACCGAACATACAGGATCTTCTGGGTTTTGTACTATATAGGTTCGGGATATCCCTTGAGAGGGGCAGGGGTCAGGAACCTGCATTCTCCCCCCCGGCGACCAGGCCCGCCCCAGACGTCCGAACCAGGATCATCGGCTATCCTCCCTCCACACAAGGACGACCGACCGCCCTCCTGGTTTGGCCGACCAGGACCATACAGCTTGCCGGTGCGGCTGTGACCTGACCAGAAGATGAGCGGGCCTCGCTCTCACCCGGAGTTGAGCGGTGGGGGGGCTCATGGGGGAAGGGAGCTGCCCTGCGGTCGCCCCCGGCAGGTGCACGGTGGCATCGTTCCATCATGTTTAACATCTGATGTATCTATCCAGGTCACCTGAGTTCGGTGGAGGGAGAGTGACGGTGAAGGTTATCATTGACCGGCCAGACTGCATCAGCTGTGAGTCATGCTGGACGCTCTGTCCAGATGTCTTTGAACAGAATCCCGAAGACACGCTGAGCGAGATCACGGAGGAGTTCCGGGTCAACAACAACCTGGCAGAAGGTGAGGTCCCTGAAGACCTTGTCGAATGTGTATGGGCGGCTGCTGATTCGTGCCCGGTGACTATTATTCTGCTGGAAGACTGATCTGGTCATGATCTGCCACCTTCTGGAGGTACAGACCATGATATGACGCTCGTTTGTACTGGGGCACAATGATTATATACTTGCAACACAATGGGGACCTTGCCTGAGAAGAGGGATCAACCAGGAAGAGGTGCATCAACCTGATGCCATGGGTCCACAAACCGGGACGGTGGAGGTTTGTGGACAGTACCACCATAGCACAGGACCGAAATGCACCCTGGACCCCTCATCTCGGGTATTCCTGTTATTCAGGATTCGCTTCTTTTCAGGGTGGCCGTCCTCACCCCTACGCCGGTTTCAGGATAGCGGGTTTGCTCTCATCAGAGGTCGGCACATCCGGATCCCCTCTCCAGCAACGGCTACCTCTTTCCAGGGAGAGGAGACGCCTCCTCCCGCTCCCTGCCCACTGCAGGGGGAGAGGCCCTGAGAAAAACCCGGGTCCGGCACCGAGCACATCACCGGTTGACGACACCCGCATACCCTCCCCCGCCCTGGGTCTCATCCTTATCCAGCGCAGGTTCTGTTACGCCTCGGACCGAGATTTGAGAGCCGTTACTTTGGCTTATAGTAGCCCCACTTCTCAAGGGCTTCCCTGAGTTCCGGGGCTCCTTTTGCCTTCTCCTCGAGGGTCTCGCCATCAGTCCAGGCCTCGATCGCCTGCATGGTGGCCATGGCACCGGCCCTGGTGCCCTTCGGGTGGCCGTGGATGCCCCCGCTCACCAGGAGGACGAGGTCAGTGCCGTAGATATCGAGGACGTCCGGCACAAGCCCGGGGTGGAGTCCTCCCGATGAGACGGGGAACGCGCTCTTGATCGCGCCCCAGTCCTGGTCAAGGGCCATATGGCTCACCGCGTTCGTATGCTTCTCCCTGAGCATATCGGCAAGCAGGGTGACCTCCGCCTTCGTGCCGACCAGTTTCCCGACCGCGGTCCCGGTGTGGATCTGCGAAACACCAATGAGCCGCATTACCTTCGCCAGGAACTGCATTGAGATTCCATGCTTCTCGTTCCGGTCAAAGGCCGCGTGCATCGCCCGGTGAGCGTGGATCGCAAGCCCGAGGTCAGAGCAGTGGTCCCGGAGGGTCGCGACCGCGGCGGTCCCGGCCACCACGACATCGATCATGGCGTAGTTCCAGCCGTAGTCAGCGAGCATCTCCGCCCGCTTCATCATGGTCTCTGTAT
>CAZYWX010000171.1:0-2738 GCA_964651285.1 uncultured Methanoculleus sp. | reverse complement strand
ACGCCCACCGGACCGCAGAACTTGCCACCCACGCCATCCATCGTTATTTCACCACAGGGAGCCCGCTCGCTGAGACCTATTCTGCCCTCCTTCAGCGTCACCTCGTTCCGGAACTTCAGGCCGAGATGACGTTACGCGACATTCTCTACCGTTGTCTGGATGCTGAGGTGCCCATACCCCCCGCGGGTTTCATGAGGACAGCGGGCACCCGGGTCATCGATGCGGTGCAGGGAACCCGATCCTTCCGGGGGTTTGAGCGCAAAGACGATCTCCACTCTGCTGTCTGGTGAGGACTCTTGAGGTGGATCGAGACCTCCCACACCCTCCGGGCGGCGTCGCGCGCATCACGCACTCCCAAACACTCCTTGCTTCCACCCTGCTCCTTGTCTCCCTCAGAGGAAGGGGTGCGGGCTTTGCAGCCCCTGGCCACGCTCCGCTGATGGACTATCCCTGATGCAACCCCCCGAGAGGACACCACTGCGACGAGGTTGGACCGAGATCATGTCCTGAATCCTCCTTCCTGAAGGGTGGAGGTTGGAGAAGAGCTGAAAGGTGTTATCTGGTCCCCGGCACGGCGATCCTGCCAGCCCTGCTTTCAGGGCTGACGGGGCTGACGTTATCGCTGCAGGTGGTGGTTTGAACCTCCAGACGCCGTTCGCCGCGCCGGGTGCCGATCCCGGGCATGATGACGATGATCCTGTTGCCCGGAGGCCTGTTTCATCAGGGGGATCTGCTGCAGTATCAGGACTTGTTGGTCCTGATGGTCTGTCTACCGATTCTACGCGTTGTCTATCTGTTTTCCCGCAAGATTTCATCGGAGGTGGGCGTTGCAGAGCCATTTTCCTGGCCGGAACGTGAGGAACAGGCCGATGGAGAACTCATTTTGATGCACCATCTCAAGGTTCTGCAATTGCGGGGAACTGCTGCGAGGAGATACTATCTCTCTCGCCATGATAGCAGTCTCCTTTCAGGAGTATAAATGTGTTGCAACTCAATGGAGGTGCAATAACTTTAGAGCTCTCCCGATGAGGGGCCTCTCCAGAGGGGGCCGGAGACCATTGAGGCGTGGCAAGGTCTATGGTCAGATGCGACAAACCTGCGGACAGTGACCGCCTCTGACTGAAATGGGGGACTTCTGCCTGGTTTCTTTGTCATGCTCATCTCTTGCGGGTTCCCGGATATCCTGGCGTAGATCTTGATTGATGCGTGGAACCAGCTGATCGATATGCTGGAGATCAGGGGTTTCCTGTGACGAGAAGAGCAGGAGGCATCAGCTCGCTGCCGCCTCTCCTGAAGACCAGCAGAGGTCTTCTGGGCTTGACTCCTGGATCAGAGAATAGGTCAACCTCCTCTGATCACCACTTCTCAATGAGGGAAAGGAGCATCTTGCGGACCTGTGCGGTCAGTTCACAGTCAGGATTGATCTCGAGCGCCTTATCGGCACAGGCAAGCGCGTGGCGATACATGCCGAGATGGTAGAGGACGCTGCATTTCATGCTCCATCCAGCGGCGTACCGTGGATCGATCGAGAGTACCCGGTCAAAACAACCGAGAGCCCGGCGATACTCCCCGAGCGCATAGAGGGCGCCGCCTTTCAGGCTCCAGGCACGCACGTTCTCGGGGTCGTCGGCGATGGCCCGGTCATAACAGGTAATAGCCTCCTCGGATCGGTGCTGAAGAAAGCGTGCGTAGCCGAGATCGATCCAGGCCGCCACGAAATGAGGGTCGATCGAGAGTGCCTGCTCGTAGCAGATGACCGCGTCATCCAGCCGGTTCATCGCGACAAACACCCCGCTCCGGTTGTACCAGGCGACCACTGAGTCAGGATCGAGCTCCAGGGCCCGGTCGTAGCAGGCAAGCGCCTCCTCAAGCCGGTTTCGCCGCCGGTGCAGCATCCCCCTGGAGACCCAGGCAGGAGCAAACCCGGGATCGATCGAGAGTGCCTTCTCCCAGCAGGAGAACGCCTCCTGGTCTCTGCCAAGGAGATCGAGGAAGACCCCTTTGTTGTTCCACATCTTCACGTTGGTCGGGTCCTGTTCAAGCACCTGGTCAAAACAGTCAACAGCCTCGTGAAATCGTCCCTGCCGTGCGAGCGAGACTGCTTTCCTGCTCACCATCGTATCGGTGTCCTGGCCTACCCGGTCGTCATCCCCGGGCTCACCTCTTCCGAAGAGTCTTCCTGTGATACTCATTCCAGACATCCCCCCGGTTGGGCTACTGGTAGCGGGCATAGAATATAACCATTCCCCACCTCCTTGCTATCTCGACCGGCTGCAGGGGATACCCGGGCAGGGTAGTCAATCCGAAGGGGGGCAGAGAGCAGGCGGCGGTCCCGGGCGACTGCCCCTGTCCGGGGGTTGCCCTGTCTGCCAAGACCGGGCCGCCAGAGAGGTGCGGGCTTCTCCAGGAGGCCCTGGTTGCCGAGAGGGGCTGGCGGTCCCGGCCTTCTTCCTGCCGCGTTGCTGCTACCATCACCCGCGCCACGAGGTCGTCATCCCACCTGCCTCCCGGTGGAGACCGCATGCCTCGGGCGTGGCAGATGCTGCAGAGGGTGATGAGGTTTCCCGAGGTGTCATCTATCGGATCCAGGCTGGTGGGTGGACCGAGCAGGCCCTCTGTCTCCGCCACAGCTGACACACAGATGCCCGTCGCGCTCGAGGATCGCGCCCCCTCCCCCCGGGGAGGAGTTCTCCCGCGCCCTGATGAGGGTATCATGCCTCCTCGCAGAAAATAGCACC
>CAZYWX010000170.1:0-2763 GCA_964651285.1 uncultured Methanoculleus sp. | reverse complement strand
TGATGGTAGCCATCGTGTTTCCCATCTTCTTCGGTATGATCCTCGGTGACGTGGGGTATGGAGCAATCCTGCTTGCCGCGAGTCTTGGCTTACTGAAGATCGTGAAAAGTGAAGGAGGACGAAAGCTCCTCAAGGTGCTCAGTTACGCAAGCGTATCAAGCATCATATTCGGTATCCTCTACAGCGAGATCTTTGGTTCCTCGCTCCCGTGGCCAGCACTGATCTTCTCCCGGCACCTCAATATAGGAGGGGCTGCTGGAGGCCACGGCCCGCAGGTTGTCGAACTCATGATCCTCGCGATCTGGATCGGTCTCCTGCACATCACACTCGGACGCGTCCTCGGTATCGTCAACGCCAGAAAGATCTACTCAGGAAAACACGCGACGAAGGCGGTTCTCTCGCATGCCGGGTGGCTCGGAACCATGTGGGGTATCATGCTCCTGATCTGGGCGTTCTACGCCATCCCGATGATGCCAGACCTGACCGGTCTTCCAGTTGTTGTCGGGGGATTAAACGTCGCCGCCATCGCGGGTATCGTCGTTCTGGTGGCAGGCGTCCTGGGTATCGCTGTGGAGAACCCGCTTGAGTTAGTCGAACTTCCGACGATCATCAGTCATGTATTATCTTATGCCCGTCTGGTGGCAGTTGGCCTATCCTCGGTCGCTATCGCGATGGTGGTCAACTACATCGCGATCGGCATGATTATCGAGCCTCAGCTCGAGGCGATCACCCCGATCGGTGTGATCATCATCATTATGGGCATTCTCGTTCTCCTGCTGGGACATGCGCTGAACACAGCACTTGGTCTCATTGGAGGCGGTCTGCACTCGATTCGTCTTCACTATGTTGAGTTCTTCACCAAGTTCTACAAGGGTGGAGGCAAGAAGTATAACCCGTTTGGAATGAAACCTAAGTTTACGGAGGAATAAAGAAATGGTAGATGTTGGTATGACTCTTGAAATGGTACAGGCATCGCAGGTGGGAATGAAAGCAGTCGGCGCAGGTCTCGCGGTCGGCCTCACCGGTGTCGGCACCGGCCTTGCAGAGCTGGGCATCGGTGCGGCTGCAGTCGGTGCAACCGCAGAAAACAGAGATATGTTTGGTCTCGCACTGCTCTTCACGGTGATTCCCGAAACCATTGTCATCTTCGGTCTTGTGGTTGCACTGCTGCTTCTGTTCTGATGGAGTGAATCATGGGACTCGAAGCAGTCGTCAACGAGATCCGGGAGAAAGGGCGCAAAGAGGCTGAGACGATCCGGGCTGAGACCCGGGCCGAGGTCGAAGAGATCCTGAAAGATGCACAGGCTCGTGCTGCTGAGATCAAGATCTCGGTTGAAGAGGAAGCGGACCGAACGGCCACCCATATCATCAACCAGGAGATCTCAGCGGCCAACCTTGTCGTCAAACGGCAGATCTTAAACGCCCAGAAGAGACTCCTGGATCAGGTCTATTCGGCCTCGCTCGCTGCTGTCGGTGATCTGCCTGCTGAGTTCCACGAGAAGGCGCTCACAGAGCTGTTGAAGAGAGCCGCAGGTGAGATAAAAGACGGGGTCGTGCACGCGAACGAGCGAGATCTCCCGGTCATCCGGGAGATCCTCGCGAACACAAAGTCCCTCTCTGGCTACCGTGTGGGTGACCCGGTCGACATACCTGGTGGCATTATCGTCGAGAGCACCAACGGCGAGTTGAAGATTGATTACAGTTACCGCACGTTCCTGGACGAGGTCTGGGAATCCGGCCTGAAAGATGCATCAGACATCCTGTTCACATGAGGTGGGTCATACATGGCAGGGATAAGTAGCGGTCCAGCAACCTACATCTACGCCTGCACCCGCATGCGGGTACGGCGCTCGTTGCTGATACCCCGTGAAGATTATCTCCGGATGCTGAACATGAGCCTGCCTGAGATCACCCGGTTCATCAGCGAGACCGGTTACCGCTCAGAGATCGATGAACTCGCCACCTCCTTCTCTGGTATCGACCTTGTCGAGGTGGCCTTGAGCTGGAACCTCGCCAAGGAGTACCAGAGCATACTGGACCTGGTGCCCGGGGAGCTGAAGTACTTTACCGCCAGCTACCTGCGGCGCTGGGATATTCAGAACGTCGTCACCATCCTGCGCGGCAAGATGCAGGGGATGCATCCCGGAAAGATCAAGGAGGTCCTGGTCCCGGCAGGCAGACTGGATAAGATCGCTCTGGACCGTCTTCTCACCGAAGAGTCGCCAGAACGGGTCGTCGAGGCCCTCAAGGATGAGCGATTCTACCCGATCCTCGAGAGGGAGCTCCCCCGGGCGATAGAGACCGGATCGTTTGCCCACCTGGAGAATGAGCTCTACAAGGGCTACTATGCACGGCTCATCGCCGATGCCCGGGGAGGCATCAAGGGCGGAGCGATGTTCCTGAAGTACATCGAACTCGAGATCGATACCCGGAACATCCAGAACCTCTTCCGTCTCCGGGCTGGAAACGTCCGCGAGGATGTGCGTGAACTGATGATCCCCGGCGGGTCGTTTACCGTGGAGGAACTACAGCGGCTCTCAGGGATTGAGGACCAGGACGAGTTTATCGATCTCTTGAAGAGAGAAGTGAAGACCACCTCTCTCCGGAACGTGCTGGAAACAATCCGGGAGAAAGCCGCCATCCATGAGATCGAGGTTACGTTGACCCGGGTCCAGCTCGAACAGATGGGGTGGATGTCGAAACGTTACCCGTTCTCGATCCTTCCGGTCCTCGTCTATCTGGAGGAGAAGAAGTACGAGGTCG
>CAZYWX010000169.1:0-2763 GCA_964651285.1 uncultured Methanoculleus sp. | reverse complement strand
AGGGATGCCAGAGACCGCCTCAGCCTCCTCGGTCAGTGCCATCAGGTCGCTCCTGGCGATCGTCCTGAGGCTGAAGTTCCTGGTCCCGGCCATGATCTGCTGAAGCCCGGTCCTGAACTTCTGGACATACGTGTAGATCCCGACCGCTCCGAGCGGGATCTCATCGATCCGGTCGGGGTACTTCTCCCTGACCTCCTCATAGCAGACAAAGATCTCCTCCCTGGTGCGACCGTACTTCGAGACGGTCTTCGGGAGTTCGCCGGCCTGAAGCCACGTTGCGATGTTCTTGCCGACCATACCCGGGATCATGAGACCGCGGCCCATGCAGACTGCCCTGACGTAGGGGCTCCCCATCGCAAGCGCCTTGAAGACGTTTGCTTCGTCAGCAAACCCGCCTGCGATGGCGATATCAGGGACCCGGATCCCGCGTTCCCGAAGCCGTTCAGAGAACTGGTAGGCGAGCGACTCGATGTAGAAGGTCGGGATCCCCCACTCGTTCATCATCGGCCAGGGGCTCATCCCGGTGCCGCCGGGCGCGCCGTCGATGGTAAGAAGGTCGATCTTTGCTTCGGCTCCGTAACGGAGCGCCATCGCGAGGTCGACCGCCGAATAGGCCCCGGTCTTGAGGGTGACCCGTTTAAATCCTATGTCGTGGAGCCGGTCGACCTCCTCAAGAAAGCCTTCCCTGGTGACGAACCCCACCCGCGAGTGGCGCTCAAACTCCTTCACGGCCCCGGCCGCAAAGGCCGCCTGCACCTCACGGGCCCCGGGATCAGGGAGAACGATGTAGCCGCGGTCTTTTAACTGGTTTGCCCGGGCGAGGCTGTCGACCTTGATCTCCCCGCCGATGCACTTTGCGCCCTGCCCCCACTTCAGCTCGATCGTCTCGAGATTATGCTTGGCAGCGACATATTCGGCGGTCCCGAGCCTTGTATCCTCAACGTTCAGCTGCACCAGGAGTTCACCGTAGCGGTCGTGGAACCGCCGGTAGGTCTCGATGCGCCGATCCATCTCAGGCGACCTGCGTACTTTGCCGTTGTGGTCCAGAACAAGGTCTGGGTCGACGCCGCAGACGTTCTCCCCGCAGACGAGAGTGATACCCGATATGGCGGCCCCGACAGCGAAATGCTCCCAGTTCACCCGGGCGCTCTCGGTCGATCCGAGCGCCCCGGTGAAGATGGGCATCCGCATCGGGACTTTCACATCCCACCCGTACTCAGTTCCGGTATCAGCGGCGAAGAAGATCGCGGTATCGGGGCCTGCCTCGACGCCCTCAGGCAACCCCTTCGCGCCGGTCGCGTAACCCTGGATGTTCAGGTGCGAGTAGTCGACCGGATAGTTCTTGTCAGCCCCGGCTGTGACCTCGCCGAACGGGCCCGGGTAAAGGACCTCCCTGCCACGAAAAGAGGAGAGCCAGATCTCGCATGCTCCCTTGCACCCGTCGATGCACCTGGTGCAGATCCCGGACATGGGCACGACGTCCCGGGACCGGTTGCTCGTTCCCGTTGCCTCGTTGGCGTTGGGTCTTCGCAGGTTCATCGTTGCACCCCGCTACTATAAATCGGTAGAGAGTTCCTTCCAGCGCTCATAAAACTATGTGTGAGGCACAGATCAGATCAGGACAACGCCTTCAGGGCCACCCTCCGGTGCAGGATTGAGGAGGCCCCCCTCCCCCTCCCGGGGACAATATGCCACCGTGCCTTCAGCCGGAGAAAAACATCCGGGGTATTAATATAATCCCGGTATTCTGGATGTCTCACGAGCATGACGAAAAGATGAAATACTCCCGGGTACATGGATGATTCATGAACCTCAGGTTACTCTCGGCCCTGATTGTAATCCTGCTTGCGTTTTCGTTCTGCGCAGCCTGCACTGACTCTGACGACACGGGGGGAATATCTCCGCCAGAGACCCCAACGGCCACGGTAACAGCCGCACCCACAACACCAATCTCGTTAACACCAGGCCCGACGCAGACACTGCCTCCAGGTAAGGAGGTTGAGTTCCAGATCGAGGTTGGTTACCCCTCCCGGTTTACACATGACCTCACCGTCACATTCAACGGCGGCAAAGGCCAGAGTTTCGTGAAAACCATCGATCTCCATGTGACAAAATCGAACGGGGAGGTCGTCACCGAAACCCTGAAACCAATCATCGGCGATGAGGTCACCATCAGCAACGCCCAGGGTGAGAACAGGGTTGAAATAATCGTCTCCCTGGTATCGGGAGAGTCTTGCAAGGTAAAAGACGAGATTGTGGTAGTCTCATAATCCCCATCTCCTCACTTTTTGCAACCAGATGAGCGGTCCGAGGATCAACAACGGCGGGCGTCTGGTGACCCCCGGACTCCCGGGACCTTTCCGGAGAACCAAGATTTTATGAGCGTCGCGAACATCTTCGACGACAGGGAATAGGGAGTCGGAACAGACGTACGCAATAACGGCAATTTCGCGCATGCCGGCAGAACGTGCGAGAACGATTTTTCCATAAACTCTTCGCCGCACGGAGGATAGACCGGAGGCCGCCCCTCCCGGCAGAGGAGGTCCCTGGACCTGGACAACTTCAACGTCCGTTGGAGAATGGTAAGACCCTCTCTTCCAGGGAATCCAGGGACAGTCAACGACGCCCAACTCAAGTTGAGGGGCCGGCCAGAAGATCGTGAACCCGAAGGCCGTGACTGGAGGGGGAAAACCGTTCACGCGAGAGGAAAAGCCACCTCATACCAGGAAGGGCATGCATGACCCGGGATCATGCCTGCCCGCA
>CAZYWX010000168.1:0-2769 GCA_964651285.1 uncultured Methanoculleus sp. | reverse complement strand
CCCAAAAGGGACTATAAGAGTAGAAGGAGAGTCATTAATAAAATTTGCGAATTTAAACCGGATTTTTTATATAAAGTAATATTTAAATCAAAAATATTCCTGGCAAGATATTTTAAAATCAGAATTTGATTACTTAGATGTTTGAGCACCTTACTTAAAAAGGATAGCTCATCACGCATATTTTTGGATGTGCTGTCCGACAAGTTGTGTGGAAGAGTAATATTAAATAAGAATAGTCACCAATATAATATTAAGTATTGAGATTTTTTTAGGATTGGTCTGGCCCACCCAAACCTGATTCTACATGTTTGTCCCGCAGATATATAATGCTACTCTAACAGACCCGGATTTCTAAGACGCGCAGGTATCAACCACCCATTTCTTGAATCCCCTCCTTTTTGATTGAAAACAAAAGAGATCTGACTATATAGAGCAATCATCCACTACCCGGCCACAACCTGAAGAGAACTACCCGGCCACAACCTGAAGAGATCAGGACATCGCAGGATCACCAGGCCAGGATGAAATTGTTTACCCGGGCGCGGTCAGGGCAAACACATGAAGGTGCGTGTTGGGCAGGTGATCATGTCAGTCTTCCACTCACCCATCTTGCGCTCCATGTTCTGCCGGGACCGCTGGTTCCCGTCAGGATTACCCCCGGCAGGTGTCTCTCAGCCTGAGGCTAGGCAGACACCAAAAAATGATACCCGTGCAGGCATTGAGAATACACTTGATTTGCCAGCATTTTTGGAACATGACAAATGTACTCGCATATAATCATAAAAACTGATTGGACTGGATTTCTTAAGCAAATTTAATGATCTAACATAATTTATCAATCCGGAATGGTTAAATATAAATCGTTACAAGTTATGATAAAACGATCCGTCCGGTGCTCCGTCCGGAGAGTTTCGTCTACCTGAATAAGCAGGCCAGATATGGAGTGGCTCCTGGCAGCGTTCCAGCGCCCTGATTGGCAGAACTGTTTCATAAAATGGGGTTTGCCGGGCAGGGTACTGGGGATCCTGATAGATCCCTTCAGAACACAAAGGAAGACACAGCCGGGCATTATTCAGAACGACGCACTCTGGGGCCGGTCTGCCTGGAGGTTAGGTGACCGGCCCCCACCAATTACATTGAGGCAAAAGCATGGCGAAGAAGAAGATTACGTTGAATCTGATCACCCAGCGCTCAGTTGATGAGGGCGTTGGGATAGTTACGGGTAAGATGACCCCGGAATACTTCGAGGCATGCTCTATTATAGAGATGCATGACGACGACGTCAAAGCGCTCGGTCTGGTCCCGAACCAGCTTGTACGGGTGACAAGCGAGTGCGGAAGCGTCGTCGTGAAGACCGTCAAGGGGCGCCAGTCGCTCTACCCTGGCCTTGCGTTTATACCGCAGGGTGTCTGGGCAAACCAGGTGGTCCCCCCGCGAACGCAGGCGACAGGAGAGCCCCAGTACAGTGGATTCCCGGTGACAGTTGAACCCGCCGACGGCGAGAGGCGCAAGAGCGCGCTTGAACTTGTTCAGAGCGCTGTCGGGATGTGGAGAGGTGAACAGTAATGGCAAAGAGAATTGAGAATGTAGGATGCCCGTTCTGCGGTGTCTGTTGTGACGACCTCGTTGTGACCGTCTCCGATGACGAAGATGAGATCCTCGAGGTTGAGAATGCATGCGTCATCGGCAGCCGTGTCTTCCACCGTGCTACGAAGGGGCGGCATAAACTACCCCGTCTCCGCCAGCCAGATGGCACTTATAAGGATATCTCCTACGAGGAGGCAATCGATTACGCAGCAAAGGTCTTCTACAATGCGAAGAAACCCCTGATGTACGGGTTTGGATCGACCAACTGCGAGGGCATGGCCGCCGCGGCCAAGGTTGCCGAGAAAGCAGGTGCCGTCATCGACAACTGTGCATCCATCTGCCACGGGAGCTCATTCCTCGCTATATTCGATAACGGCTACCCGAGCTGCACGCTTGGCGAGGTGAAGAACCGGGCTGACGTCATCGTCTACTGGGGCGCAAACCCGGCTCATGCCCACCCGCGGCACATGTCTCGCTACTCGATCTTCCCCCGCGGGTTCTTCACTGGTAAGGGTCACAAGGGTCGCAAGATCATCGTCATCGACCCCCGGCATACCGACACCGCTCAGGTGGCCGATATTTACCTGCAGGTGAAACAGGGACACGACTACGATCTCTTCGACGCATTCCGCACCGTCCTCCGGGGTCACGAGATCCCCGATGAAGTCGCCGGGATCAAGCGGGAGCAGATCATCGAGGCTGTCGAGATCATGAAGAATGCCCGGTTCGGGACCATTTTCTATGGTATGGGGCTCTGCCACTCTGACGGCCGGAACCACAACGTGGATATCGCCATCAGCCTGACTCGCGACCTCAACGACTTCACCAAGTGGACGATCATGGCGATGCGGGGCCACTACAACATCACCGGCCCCGGCGCGGTCTGGTCATGGCAATACGGGTTCCCCTACTGCCTGGACCTGACCAAGCGCGATATCGCTCACATGAACCCGGGCGAGACGAGCTCCGTCGACCTCGCCATGCGGGAGGAGGTGGACGCCTTCATCAACATAGGAACCGATGCCGCCGCTCACTTCCCGATCGAACCGGTCAAGCGCCTCCGGAAACATCCCTGGATCACCATCGACCCCCACCCCAACATGGCGACCGAGATCTCAGACCTCCACATCCCGGTGGGAATCGTCGGTGTCGAGGTTCCGGGCATCGTCTATCGGATGGACA
>CAZYWX010000167.1:0-2813 GCA_964651285.1 uncultured Methanoculleus sp. | reverse complement strand
ATGATGAAGGGTTCGTGCACCTCGGGGTGAGGGTATCGACGGGTCACCCTCTTGAGGAGATTAATGTGGCAGTAAACGGCATTCCCCCAACTGAAGCAGGAGGCATTCTGCCTGGCTCATCGTAAAATCAGAGATCTCCAACCGGCCAAGCCCGGGAGACCTCCAGGATAGCAGCGGCCGGATTCGGATTCTTCATTTGCCGCGTGCTCACCGAGCGTTCAGGCGGCAGGAACCAGGTTCACGCATCTTGTGACGGACAGAGGGGGATTTGTGAATTGAGAATGCCAGCAGGAGATGCGGCTTCAGCCGATGATCTCCTGTACCCGCCCGACCCGGCCGTCCTTCAGCCTGACCTTGATCCCGTGGGGGTGGAAGGACGAGTTCGTCAGGATCTCCGCAACAACGCCCCGGGTACGCTTCCCGGTCCGCTGATCTCTCTTGAGCACGATATCCACCGTCATACCAGGGTGAATAGCGGCCCGGTTCCGTCCGTTCATGGCCATCCTCTCACAACGGGTGCCCGGGGTGTACCCCGGGTCACTCCTCCCCTCCGTCTCCGTCCGGCTCTGCCCCGTCAGGGCCCGGGACAGCGGTCTTCATCTGCGGGAAGAGGAGCACTTCTTTGATGGATTCCTTCCCGGTGAGGAGCATCACCAGGCGGTCGATGCCGATGCCAACGCCGCCGGTTGGAGGCATCCCGTAGCCGAGCGCGTTGATGAAGTCATAGTCAATCATCTGCGCCTCAAGATCCCCGCTGCGACGTCTGGCATCCTGCTCCTCGAGCCTGCTCTTCTGGTCGAGCGGGTCGTTCAACTCAGAGAAACCGTTTGCCATCTCCATCCCGGCGATGAAGAGCTCGAACCGTTCTGTCAGCCCCTCCTTCTCCCGGTGCTTCTTTGCAAGCGGTGAGATCTCAATGGGGAAATCGTAGACGAACGTCGGCTGGATGAGATGTTTCTCGGCAAAGTGATCAAAGAAGAGTGCCAGGAACTCGCCCCTCGTATTGGCGCTCTCCCACCCCTCGACATCATGTTCCCGGGCAAACGCACGGAGTTCATCGACCGTGTGGTCCCGAACATCGATACCGGCGTACTCCTGCACCGCCTCGTCCATGGTGAGACGACGCCAGGGACGGGTAACGTCCAGCTCGTGCCCGGCAAACGAGAGCGTGGACCCGCCATGCACCTCCTGGACCAGGTACACGAAGATCTCCTCAGTGAGGTCCATCATGTCGTTGTAGTCCTGATAGGCCTCGTAGATCTCCACCATGGTGAACTCGGGGTTGTGGTTGGTGTCGATGTCCTCGTTGCGGAAGTTCTTGGCTATCTCGAAGACCTTCTCAAAACCCCCGACGACCAGACGCTTGAGGTAGAGCTCTGGCGCAATCCTGAGATAGAGTTTCTGGTCGAGGTAGTTATGGTAGGTAACGAACGGCCGGGCGTTTGCGCCGCCATAGATCGGCTGCAGGGTGGGAGTCTCAAACTCCAGGTAATCCCGCTCGAAGAGGAACTGCCGCAGGAGCGAGAGGATCCTGCTCCGGGTCCGGAACGTCTCGCGGCTCTCCTCGTTCATGATCAGGTCAAGGTAACGCTGCCGGTAGCGAGCCTCGACGTTCTTGAGCCCATGGAACTTCTCCGGGAGCGGACAGACCGATTTCGCAAGGATCTCGAACCGATCGACCCAGATGGTAATCTCACCCATCTTTGTCCTGAAGACATGGCCGACGACGCCGATGATGTCGCCGGCGTCGATGTAGTGCTTGAAGAGGTTGAAGGCCTCCTCCCCGAGGTCGTTCTTCCGGAGGTAGAGCTGAATCTTGCCACCAGCGTCTCCCATGTCAGCAAATATCGTCTTGCCGTGGTGGCGGACGACGTAGATTCGGCCCGCGGTGCTGACCTGCTCTTCGCTCTTCTCATGCCCGATGTCAGAGAACCGTTCCCTGATCTCGTCGACGGTATCTGTCCGTTCAAACTTATAGGGGTAGACCGTCACCCCGCGCTCCAGCAGATCCTGTATCTTATCGATCTTTGTTGCATCAAAACTGAGATGGTCCATATCACTCATTGTGTAAACAGCTCCATTCGTCCTGCAGCCCGTTTTTGCGCCCAAAACCCGTTTTCGCCGCTTCTCCGGGATGGCAGGGCTGCGCCCTCACTGGTAAATCCTATATACATTTTCCCTCCGATACTCTTAACCTTTGAGGAGAGAGACCAGGGATATCATGAGGGCGGAGGAGATGTGCCCCCGGTGCGGTTGTCGCGGCTGCACCAGGGACAACGCCCATAACGAATCGGTTGAGGTGGCAGCGGTTCAGCGCTCAAACCCCTCTACGGCCTGGAGCCACTCTTTCCCATACGAAGGATAGAGGTAGAAGATCGTCGTTTCGTTATAGACCATCACCAGCCTCTCGTTGTGGTGATCGAAGACAGAGAACGCAGAGAACTGGTTCGTGGACGTCCAGTTCTGGTGGTAGTCCTCTGGATAAGGGCCTGCATACGGCCCTCCTCTCCATTCCGGAACGTTGCAGTGCCCTCTGCCGGCCCGTCTCTCATCTTCGTCAACTTCGATGAAGAACGACAGCGGCAGTTCATCGTTCCTGAACTCCACGTCAACATAGGTCCTGGCCGGGTCGACCGAGTAGAACTTCTCAAAGCCCGTCCTGATCGAGGTGATCTTCCACCCGTTCTCAAGCAGGATCCCGGCCCGCTGATCAGCTAGGAGGATCTCGACCACCTCCGTGACGTTGGGGGTGAAACTCCTCACCGGGATCTCGGAAGTGTTGATCGGGATCGAGATATTCCCCCGCTCATAGT
>CAZYWX010000166.1:0-2853 GCA_964651285.1 uncultured Methanoculleus sp. | reverse complement strand
GGTACCTCCTTGCAAGCTGGACAGGCCACCAGATGGCCGTGACCAGCCAACGGCCAGGATCTCTCTCAAACTGGTATATATTCCTTGGTGCTGGCAGATAGCAGAGTGGGATCCACCAGACACAGGTGCCCCCCCTCCTCGGGATCGGTCATCTGACTGGATAGCAAGACCGGGAGGGGGCACCCCATCCAGAGGACTCGTCGCCCCCGGCCGGCCCCACGCAGCAACCCCTCACGTGGTGTAGTGTTTGTGGTCTCCTGACAACCCTGCGAGACGCTTGAATTCAAAAAATAGATGGCATCATACACGGTAGCACCGCAGACCCCGGGAGATCAGGTTCTGGTCTCTCCACCCCCGGCCGTCAGGTTTTTGTGACATGACCAACATGGTGGGGAACCCCGGGGATCCTGAGGTACGGGAGGGATCGGGAGATACGCTGTTTGCGCTGCCCGATCCTGCCGAAAAGATCTGTACCGACGAATTCATCGGGTTGGAGGAAGACAGAATGGCTCAGTTTAGACCCTTCGAGATGGAAGGCATACCGCTCGAAGAACAGCCCACAAACTGGAAAGACCTGATCAGGGCTCCATACGACAAAAAGGCGGTAGATGCCCATACAAGGACCAGGGTCATCCTCATGAATGGCATCGAGAACAACGCTGTTCTCATGTCGCACGCGATCGAGCGGATGCACCCGGATTCTGAGGTGAAGCGGGCGATGGCGCTGATGCGGCGGATCGACTCGCAGCAGCAACTGGCGGTCAACTGGCTCAACCCGGCTGATCAGTCTGTCATCGAGACCACGCTTGGCTACGAGCAGGTTGCGGTCGATCTTACAGCGAATCTGGCGAAAAACGAACCAGACCCCTATATGAAGCAGACGCTGGATTTTGCGCTGCTCGAGGACTTCGACCACCTCTACCGCTACGCCTGTCTCTATGACTACATCGAGGGGGGCAACCCTGAAGTGATCGTCCAGGACAAGACCGAGGTGAAACCGGGGCGGCCGACGAGCATCGAGCACCGCCACCCCGACGACTCGATGCGGAAGCACTACGACAAAGACACAGCCGATATCAAGACAAAGATGAACTACCACACGATCGTCTCGGGGGAGCAGCAGACGATGCTCTTCTACCGGTCGCAGGGGCCCATCTACCCTGATGCGATTGCACGGCAACTCTACGCCGAGATCGCCGAGATCGAGGAGCAACACGTAACCCAGTACGGGCTCCTCGGCGATCCACGGGAGACAATGCTTGAGAAGATGGCGATGATGGAACTCAACGAGGCCTACAACTACTTCTCCTGCGCACAGACCGAGAGCGACCCCAGAATCCGGGGCATCTGGGAGTTGTTTACAAGGATGGAGATCGCGCACTTCAACGAGTGTGCACGGCTCATCAAGGAACACGAGGGTCGCGATATCCAGGAGATCATGAAAGCCGACGTCATCGAACCCCTGATCGTCTTTGAGTCGAACAAGGATTACGTCAACAGAGTCATCGATGAGCAGCTCGACATCTCGCCTTACAACATGGAGTTCGTGCGGCTCCGCGACCTCCCGGACGATTGGGCGAGTTTTGCCTACCAGCGCGTGGTGAACGCGAAGGGCGTCCCGAGCGAGGAGGTCGTCGGCAAAGCGAGCCGGGACCTTGCAGAGCGTGACCAGGTAGAGAAGATCCGGAGGATCAAACAGGAGATGGCTCGCCGGGTGGAGAGGGGCATGGTAGCAGTGCCGGCCCGGTAAAAACACCCCTTTTGAGTGATGCCCTGGTATCGAGGGGGTTTTGAGTCTCAGACGACACAACCAGATCAGACTGAGCGGTCCTGATATCTCGCATGGTACGAGCCCCTCCTGGATACCAGCGAGACCACCCCCCGGAAGCACCAGAGCAGCAGGTATATGGTCTTAGGAGGCAGCGGAGTTCTGTGGGGTGCGGCAGAGGATGGGGTGGTTTGGCAAACGAAGGGGTCGGGGCGCCAGTGGTAAAAACCCGATGACGTTGCGGCTACCTGGCTGTGTGGATGAACAGGTAGCGAACCATCCTGAGCGCTGCTGACGGCGGAGTGTCCCCACCTGCCTGAACGGTAACGAACAGGTCTGTTCATGCCTGATTCAGACTCCCCTATCGCAGATGGCTGGAGAGGATCGGGCCATCGTTCCTGGAGCCCGAGAGAGCGTTTCTTGCTTCGCGGGCAAAAGCAAGCGTCCGTTCCGGATTTCGAACGCCATCTTTTTTGACGCCGGTATGCACATCGACCCCGTACGGGCGAACTTTCCGTATCGCCTCCGCGACATTCTCAGGCGTGAGCCCTCCTGCAAGAATCACGGGAATTGCCGAGTTTGCCACAATTGTTGCACTGATGGCCCAGTCGTGCGGGATCCCTGTTCCCCCGATCTTCTCCCGGGTTCTGGTATCGAGGATGAGAGCATCAGCATAGGGCTCATAGCGTTTTCCCACGTTAACAGCCGACTCATCCGTCACGTGAACGGCTTTCACGATCTTCACGTACGGAAGGGCGTCACGGATGATCTCGATTTCGGATGGCTCAACGAAATCCTGGATCTGCAATGTCGTGCAACATGAGTCTTCCACCAGCCTGATGAGGTCTTCTGTCTCCTGCAGGTGGGTGACGGCGACCGGTTCGATGAACGGCGGGATTTGCCGTACCATCTTTGCGGCTTCTGCCGGGGTTACAACGTCGCTGCTCTGGTGGGTCACGCCCATGATAAAACCCAGAGCATCACACCCCGCATCGACGGCACATAGTATGTCCGCAAGAGAGGCCGTTCCACAGAATTTAACACGCATCAGAATCTCTCTGTTGTTACTCGTGCATCGATGCCAA
>CAZYWX010000165.1:0-2867 GCA_964651285.1 uncultured Methanoculleus sp. | reverse complement strand
TACCTTCCCTGTAACGTCACCACCAGGAGCAAGGGGATTAAACCCCGGTCTCCTGTGCATTTCTGCCAGGGCTTCGGCCTGAGGCCCCTCTACTGGTTGGAGTATATCAGCGCGAGACCCGGTCTTTACGGGATTACCCTGGAACTCATCTGCCGGTCCCTGCCCTGCGTGGCGATACCCAGGAGGGCAGAGACTGTGGTTACGATCTCTCAGTATGCGCCAGATTATCGCTCCTCTGCGAAACAATGATGCTCCCGCTCATCTGGTTCTTCGCTTGCCATTGTCCTTCCAGGATCTGCTTCAGACTATCACCTGGGCTGCCCCGCCCGGTTTCACTTGCATCCGGCACGCCGTCGATGCTCAACCACCTCCATCTGCCATGCACGGTTCTTGGCAAACCTGCTAAGCAGTTGTGCGGCCCGTGCCTCCTTGATGTCGTCAGGTACCTGGTCGGGAAGGCGAGAGGCAGCAACCGTCGGTCTCGGCGAGAACCTGAAGATATGGGCTTCATCGAGCCGGAGCGGCGGGTCGAGAAGGCCCAGCGTCGCGGCAAAATCGTCCTCGGTCTCTGTCGGGAACCCCACCATAAACTGGGTGTTTAACCGGATCCCGGGGTGGTTCTGGTGGATATCCAGCATCAGCTCCCTCCACTCTTCTGCGGTGTACCGCCGGCCCATGAGTTTCAGAATCCGGTTGCTTCCAGACTGGACTGGGGACATCACCATCTCGATCTTCCCTGAGGCGAGGATGGGTTCCATAGAATCATAGATCGCTCCAAGATGGTGAGGCTCGATCTGGTTGAGGAGGATCTGGTAGTCAGGCCGATCGATAGCGACCATCTCATCGAGGAGATCTGGGAGGCGGCACCCGATGTCGGCACCATAGCTCCCGAGATCGGTTGCAACCAGTGAGAAACGGTTGTAACCCCGTTGCAGGCCATCGCGGAACTCTGAGACGATAGCCTCTATTGGCCGGCTCTGAACAATATTTCCGAAGACCGGACGCTCGCTGCAGTAGGTGCAGTGCCCGGTACATCCGGTTGCTATGGGGATATAATAGACCTCTGTATGACGCTGCCTGCGTGATCCCAGGCGGTCTACCAGGCGCCCGTAGAAGAGCATTGCAGAGGTGAGCAGGTCGGTGCTGTTGCAGCCGTGGATACTGGGTGCGGCCATGGTTTTCAGTTCGTTCGCGGCCGCCGATCGGTTGATATCATCCAGGGGAATATCAGATAGTTCCAGGATCTCGGGAAGGAGATCAGCGTCTCGCGGACCGATGGATGGACCGTCATAGATCCCCATAAGCGCCCGGGGGTTCTGTTTCGGGAGGCATCCCCATACAACAAGTTCTGCATCGGGGCGCATCTTTTCCTTGAGATCTCTGATAATGCTCAGGGAATGACTCTCCTTCTCGTTGGTCAGGCCACACGCGTAGAAGAGGACGATATCTGCATCGTCTGCTGCCGGGGCTACGTGAACGCTCCGGGCATGAGCATCCAGGTAACGTTCGATCTGTTTTGTCCTGAGCTGCCCTTCAACGCAGCCGTTTGTGCAGAGAAATAGTTCTAACATGGGCTAACAGCGAACGTCCTCTATACCGTATTTGGCATATATACCTTTTGCCGGGGCCGGCTCAACCGCATCACTCCCTAACAGAATCTAGAAAACCGGATACCCTGCGCCAGCGGGAGGTAGCTTCAGGGCAGCCTGCCATGAGACCTGACCAGCAGATCACCTCCCCTTCGTGGTGGGGATATCATTGGGGAATGGGGAATGGGGAATGGGGAGGCGGCCAGTACCCAACCACTCCTGCAAAAAGCAGAACTGAGAATCCTGTCCTGATCGCGTTCCCGGGTGGGGCTTCAGGGGTGATCCGCCCTGGGGAGAGGGGGCTCGTCCCGAGGCGATAGTCGTGGTTCATCAACCACCCGGGCAACCGGGTGAGAGACCACAGGAGCGGCTGACTACCCTCCCTCATGGGGTTTTGGCGTTCTTCAAAAAGAGAGTGGGGGTGATCAGACAGCCCCCTGAGTTCCAGCACACTTCCCCAGAAACCAAATCAGGCGAAGGGATGCTTCGCGGTATCTTTCTGGGCAAGCACCTCGTTCATCTTCGGCTCACCCGAGATCGCCCGGCTGATGGCGGTCTTTGTCGCTTCGTAGTTCCAGTCGTAGATCTTCTTCTTATCGGTTGCATCCCACTCGATGAAGATCGAGGCTATGATCAGCAGGTCATCAGCCTCTGACTCAGGAATAATACCCTCTGCGACGCTGTCCACCACCGCCTTTGCGACGGCGGCCTGGGCAGGACCGAAGATCAGGAGAGCCTGATCTGCGTTCTTGATGGTAACCTTGTTGACCATCAGGGTTGAGGGTTTTGCCGGGATGTTCGGGGTGAGGACGGCAAGGAGCGGTGTGTGCCCCTGTGCCGGCGATGCGAGCGCCGTGACGAATGCCTGCTCCACGCTGCTCCCTTTCTTTCCGATGACGAGATCGACATGGGCCACCTCTGGCCCTTCGCCGACAAGCGCTTCTCCTATGCGTGCATGTTCAAAATTAACCACAGTATCGTACCTCCTGAAACTGGATAGTCTTGATATAGAGGAGGGAATGGAAAAAGGTTGCGGATGAGGGCTCTTCTTCCCCGCGGAACGTTTCCATCATCCCGGGTCTGGTATCCTGTTTGTTGTGCTGGGATGTATGGGGTTGCCCGCCGATGCGTCCTTCTGCGGTGGTCCTGGAACCCGCCTGCTGGTCCCTGTCCTGCGTGGTGATACACGAAAGAAGGCAGAGACTGTGGATTATGATGAGCATATCCCAATAGTCTCTGGCGATTGATGATCCCGGGGGGTCGGCGCACCTTCACGCA
>CAZYWX010000164.1:0-2914 GCA_964651285.1 uncultured Methanoculleus sp. | reverse complement strand
TCCCGGTTGCGCCGTTCAAATCCCAGAACATGAGTCTCAACTCCTACGTCACGGCAGATGGGAGCGAGATCGGGATAGCTCAGGCCGTACAGGCCTTCGCCGCCGGGATCGAACCGGTCGCTGATATGAACCCGATCCTCCTCAAACCGATGGGCGATCGGAGAACAGAGGTGGTGCTGCTGGGCCGTCCATATAAGGATGTGCAGATCCAGGAATATTACACCGAGACCGACGCGCTCCTTGAAGAAGCGGTGAGAGCGTTTGAGCGGTTACGAGAGCGATACGGTCACGTGGTGGTGGAAGGCGCCGGGGGGGCGGCTGAGGTGAACCTCTACGACCGCGACATCGCAAACATCAGGCTCGCCCGGCGGCTCGCACTCCCGATCGTCCTGGTCGCTGATATCGAACGGGGCGGGGTCTTCGCCCAGGTCTACGGAACGCTTGCCCTCCTCCCTGATGACATCAGACCGCTCGTCGTCGGGGTCATCATCAACAAGTTCAGGGGGGATCTCGGGCTCTTTGCATCCGGGGTGGAGATACTCGAGGAACTTACGGGTGTGCGGGTGCTTGGGGTGGTTCCCTACACCGACATACCGCTCCCGAGCGAGGATTCGCTCTCGCTCGGGGATAAGGGAGAGCAGGAGGTCAGGAAACCGATACTGATCGCTGTCATCCGCCTCCCCGGGATCGCAAACTTCACCGACTTTGAGCTCCTCGAGCGCCACGCCTCGGTGGACTACGTCCCACCGGGGACACCGCTTGCAGGCTATGACTGCATCATCCTCCCGGGGACAAAGAAGACCCTGGAAGACCTGACCGTGCTGCATCGCCACGGGACCGGGAAGGAACTCAGGCTCGCCCGGGAACGGGGTGTTCCAATCATCGGGATCGCTGGAGGCTACCAGATGCTCGGGCGCCGGATCATCGACCCGGGCACCAGAACTGGATCAGGGACCCCTCTCAGCTACGAGGGGCTCGGGCTCCTCGATATCACCACCCGGTTTACCGGCCACCAGGCAAGAACGACGCGGGTCAGGCGCCGGACAACCGGGCCCGGGCCTATCCTCTCCCGGATGGGCGAGGTGGCAGGCTACGAGATCCACGTGGACACGACCGAGCGGGGAGACCTGCCAGAGGCATTTTCTGGGGAAGGTGCCGCGACCCACGACGGCCTGGTCTTCGGGACCTACATGCACGGTCTCTTCCAGAACCCCTGTGCCGTAAACGCTCTCCTCGCCTACCTCTCTGAGCGGCGGGGGATGGCGTTCGAACCGGTTGCGGCGGTGGGGGACACCGGTGCCTACGACGACCTGGCCCGGCACCTCGAGGAGCATGTGGATATGGATGCTCTTATGGTCTATTTTCAGGACGGCAACCAGGCAGGCGAAGAACAATGAGGGGAAGGAACACCAGATGACCGGGGGAGGGATCCCGGTAGAGGGTGTTTTGCCCCCGCGTCCATGGGTTCTGACGCCTTCTGGAATCGAAGCTCATGATGATCATCCAGGATCCCCACCGGATCGCTCAATCCTGATTCCTTCTTCGGCCGGGAGATCGGTGATCACCTCCCCCTACCCTGCCTGCGGCAGGGGGAGAGGCAGAAAAACCCGTGCAAGCTTGGACGTGGGACCACCCACGCTGGGAAGGATAGATCAAAAAACAGGTGATGGATTGATACGAACAGTCAGGGCTGAACCTGCAGAACCAGGGTCGTCTGGGGGGGTGACTTCCCCGGAGGCAAGCAGGTGGATGATGAGGTTGCCCCGGAATCCTTCTGCCGGTCCCCCCGCGGGGGCAAAGAGCCCTGAGAGAGCCCGTTTATGAGATCTCCGCCTGATATAAGCTGAATTCTTGTTCTGGTGTGGATGGCTGCTCTGATCCCCATGGGCCTTCAGTCGTCGTCGGGTAGGTAGTTCCCGTTCCAGGATCTGCTCCCGGGAATGACCGATCTCTCCCCCCCTCAGATAAAAAACCTGAACGCGACCCATGCGATCAGCACCATAATAGCTGAGTACTTCAGTCCAGCGAGCACCCGGCCTTCACCCATAACGCCTGCCGCAAGCCCGGAGAAGAACCCCTGGATCAGGGCAGAGTGGAAGAAGAGCCGATTATAGAGGCAAAGGTCTACAGGATCCATGAACGCCTGCCTCGAACCCGACGCCGCGACCGCCTCACCTGCCTCGGCCATGGTGGGGAGGAAAGTACTGGAGAGGACCCCGATAACGAAGAGAAAGACAAAGAATGACAGAACGACGATGAACATGTAGATCAGCATACTGTTCCTCCGCTCGGTCTTCAGGTTGAAGAACTCGTACGCATCGTGGGCCGCCGCTCGCAGCACCTCGCTCGCATCTCCGCCGGCAGAACTCGCGTGCGCGATCAGGTCAACACTCCTCTCAGCGAGCGGGGTGTTCACAGCCTCCCCGAACCTGCGGATAGCCTCCACAAACGGGACACCCCACGACATCTCGATATCCAGTTTGCGGACGTGCGGTGTGAGCGCCCCGTATTCGCCCTCCGCGACGATGTGGATGGCGTGCGGGAGGGTCATGCCCGAGTCGTTCATCCCGGCCACGTCCCTGAAGAAGTTCGGAAGCGACGCCTCGATGCTCGAGACACGGAGCGCCTCCTTGAGGTCAAGGATCGCGAGCGGTACAACGGCGATGAGAAGCGAGAAGATGAAGATATCGTCGATCATCGTCGTGAAGAAGACGTCGATCCCATAGGAGAACACCAGGCTCGCAGACCCCCCGATGAGAAGAAGGAGCGCAGCCGGGACCGAAATGATGAGGACGGTCGTGGGCTCTTCAACCATCACCTGGAGCGGGTGCCTGAGGAACCGGTAAAACCCTTCCTGACACTTCCGTTGACCCTCAATCCTCCCAAAGATCTCCTGTTCCAGATCCTGCTCGTC
>CAZYWX010000163.1:0-2974 GCA_964651285.1 uncultured Methanoculleus sp. | reverse complement strand
TTCGGTGATCGCCGGGACAACCATCACGGCAGAGTTCTCTCCTGACGGGAAGATCACCGGCAGCGCCGGATGCAACCGCTACTTTGCCTCCTATGAGGTCGCAGGGACCGCGATGACGATCGGGCCTGCCGGCTCGACGAAGATCTACTGCGGTGAGCCCGAAGGTATTATGGAGCAGGAAGCGCGGTTCATGGACCTTCTTGCGAATGTCTCCTCCTACCAGATTGAAGGCGACCGGCTGGTCCTCCTGGACGAGGCAGGCACCGGTCTGCTCTTCTTTGTGCAGGCAGAAGAGGTGCCGCCGGTCCCGCTCGTCGGGACTGAGTGGACGCTTGTGTCCTACAGCCTCGGAGACGCGATCTCTTCGGTGATCGCCGGGACAACCATCACGGCAGAATTCTCCCCTGACGGGAAGATCGCCGGCAGTGCCGGATGCAACCGCTACTTTGCCTCCTATGAGGTCGCAGGGACCGCGATGACGATCGGGCCTGCCGGCTCGACGAAGATCTACTGCGGTGAGCCTGAAGGCATTATGGAGCAGGAAGGCAGGTACCTGACCCTCCTCGAGTCGGTGGCCGGGTATCAGATCGACGGGGACCGGCTCGATCTCCTCGATGAGGCGGGGGATACCCTGCTCTCCTACCAGGCCTCTGGCACGGACCAGGTCTGATCAGATCCCGCCGTTCAGGTGGGGACCGGCCGGCCAGGCCGGCTCCCACCCGCATCTCCCGTCACCGAACAGCCCTCTCTCCTGATTCGCCAGGCTCCGGGCGGCAGCGGCTGATCGTCGCTCCATCCATCCAGGCATCCCGGAGAGAGCGGTTGAGATTATCTCAACGCAAATCGGTTATTTTTTCTTCTCTCGCTTCCCACGCCTACCAGTGGTAGAGATGGGCAGAGACGAGCACCACGTACTTGCAAAGGTTGCGTTCCTGGTTGTTGTGGTGGCATGTTTCATTTCGGCCGGATATCCTGGCTGGAAGGGCACGCCTCCTGACGATGCCGGCCTGGTCGCTGAACCGCTTGCGGGGACGGCATGGCGCCTGGTCGAACTCTGTGCCGACAACGGTTCCATCGTCGCGCCCCAACCTCAGACTGAACCGGTCATCATCTTTGGTGAGAGCGGCACGCTCTCGGGGTCCTGCGGGTGTAACCTCTACTCTGCCCTGTATCGGATCAATGGTTCCGCGATCGCGATCGAACCGGTCGCCATCACCCGGGCATACCCGGCGACAGCAGAAGGGCTCAAGCAGCAGGAGACCAGGTACCATGAACTCCTTGTTGCAGCCGCTTCCTACCAGGTTGAGGGCGACCGGCTGGTCTTCTCGGGACCGTCGGGGAAGGTCCTGCTCGTCTTTTCGCGGGCAGATCTGCCTGAAACCCTGCCTCTCCTGGGGACGACGTGGCGGCTGACCCACTACAGCACCGGCGGCGGCAGCGCCGTCGCGTCACCGATCCCGGGGACCAACGTCACCCTGATCTTTGAGGATGACGCCACGCTCTCGGGGTCCTGCGGGTGCAATCTCTACCTGGCCCCCTACCAGGTCAATGAGACCGGGCTTGCCGTGGGGCGGGTTCTTGCCACGAAGATGTCCTGTACCGAACCCGCAGGGGTCATGGAGCAGGAAGCCGCCTACCTGGACCTGCTCGGGGCGGCGGCGGGCTACCGGATCGTCGGAGATCGGCTCGCGGTCATCGACAGCAACGGCAGGGCGATCCTCTTCTTTGTGGCAGAGCCGTGATCGGGGTCGCCTCCAGCCCGGGAGATTCCTGACGACCGCGTGGGGTTCTCCGGGACGCCGCGTGCCTCGTGCCCCCGCCTGACCGGGGGTCTGCTGCTCAAAAACCCTTCTGATCGGTTATCGTCAGGACCCCCGGGGCGTGCCTGTAACAAAATGTTACATTATCCAGGGTGGTGTAACAGATCTGTAACAATCCCCTCCTCCTGAAACAAAACTCTAACACATAAGTCCGGGCCCGGAAAAACTTCATGCTATGTCCAAGGTAGTCAGGATCAACGAAGAGGCACTGGAGGTTGCCCTGAAGTATGGCAAGAACCTCTCCCAGGGGGTCATGAAGATGGAAGAGATGATCGAGAAGCACCGGAAGAGCAGACGGGACTACAACGCCATCGAGGAGATGATCCGGCGGACCATCAGGGAAGAACTTGAGGTCCTGGTCAGCAGGTACTGATCAGAGACTATCCCCCCGCAAAACATCGAATCGCGGGGCGGGGCCCATTTTTGATACGAACGGCGAGGTTTCTGAGGGGGAAAACTGTTGACAGAGGGAGGTATCCTGGGGAAAAAACGTCAGCACTCCTCTCTCGTCCCCCGGGAGCCCGTGCTCACGACAACTCCAGCCAGGGAGTACCGCAGGTCTGCCCGGACCCTACCAGCGGGATCTGCTTGCTCACAGAACACCAGGCTCTCCCCCCAAAAAAAACAGGTAGTCTGGAGCCTATCCGCCCAGGGCCGAGATTGCGGGTGTTGCTTCCCCTTCTCCCCAGACCCAGGGCCGGTCGGAGATCAACCCCCGGGGAGACCTCGTACACCGATTCCTGATCGGTTTTTTGCCCGGTCCTGATGGGCCATCCCGGGGCATCGCCATGGACCGCCCATGCTCCGGGGCCTCGTGGGTTGTGCTGCCTGCCGAGAGGAGGAGACCCCCGGCCCCACCCGGGTGGGGATGACCACCCAACCAGGGGGTCTCCTCAAGGTCCGATAATGCAGAATCGATTCCCTGGTGCATCGATGCCAAAATAACAGATCATATCTGGCCTTCGCCCCATCCCCCATGGAGCGCTCCCCTCCCCCGCCCCTCCCAGGGGCGGGGGCAGTCGGCGATACCCAGGGGAACGCCGCGCCAGGGGGTGGGGTGGTGCTGACTGACGCCGGTTTCCCGAAAGACCGGGAAGAATCGGCCAGCGAGAAACGGGTTCTTCCCCGGGATCTCCCCGTGCAGTGGACCGTGG
>CAZYWX010000162.1:0-3054 GCA_964651285.1 uncultured Methanoculleus sp. | reverse complement strand
TCATGGTTAGACACATCCTTCCGAACGTTCTCCCCCTGGCTGGTGTCAAATTCGTCTTCTCGGCCCAGCACTTCATGCTGATCGGCATTGGTCTTGGGTTCCTCGGCATAGGAGACCCAAGCGTCGTGGACTGGGGCCAGATGATCAACCGGGCGAGCCAGAACGGAGCGATAATTCTCGGTCTCTGGTGGTGGCTGATACCCCCGGGGCTGGCGGTGACGCTCATCTCTCTCGCCCTTGCATGGCTCGGGTATGCCTGTGAAGACGAGATCAATCCAAGGCTCCGGCTGCTAAGGGTGTGATGAGATGAATAAGGCACTGCTTGAAGTCAGGGGGCTCAAGGTCGGGTTTCCAACCCCTGAGGGGCTTGTAAGGGCTTCAGATACCGTGGACCTTGAGATATACCCCCGGGAGACCCTGGGCCTCATCGGTGAGACCGGGTCGGGGAAGACCGTGCTCGGCATGGCGATCCTCCGTCTCCTCCAGCCGAACACCATCATTGAGGGGGAGATCCGCTACCGCGGTCGTGACCTTCTCTCCCTGCCGGAAGACGAGATGCGGAAGATACGGGGGCGCGAGATCGGGGTCGTCCTCCAGAATTCGGGCACCTCCTTAAACCCCGTGTATACGGTCGGTGACCAGATTGCAGAGGCGGTCACCCTTCACCAGGGGCTGAAGGGGCCCGAGGCGTGGCACCGTGTGGTGGAACTGCTTGATGCCGTCAGGATCACCGACCCCGCCAGGATGGCCGGGGAGTATCCTCACCAGTTCAGCGGGGGGATGCGGGAACGGGCGCTCATCGCCATGGCGCTCGCGTGCAACCCCTCCCTTCTCATCGCGGACGAACCCACAAAAGGGCTGGATGCCGTGACCAAACGGGAGATCATCGACCTTTTCGGCGAGGTTAATCGGAACCGTTCTGTACTCTTTATCACCCATGACATCGAGGCTGCGGGGAACCTTGCCACGCGGGTTGCGGTGATGTACGCAGGAGAGATCGTCGAGCTCGGTGAGGCAGGGGAGGTCTTCTCGGATCCTGCGCACCCATACACCCGGGGCCTCCTGGCCTCCCTCCCAGAACGGGGGATGCGGCCGATCCCGGGTTCGGCGCCCTCGCTCATCACCCCGCCGCCCGGTTGCCGATTCTCACCCCGGTGCGAATGCGCGGCTGAGATCTGTAATTTAGAACATCCCGGGCTTGTCAGGGTAGGGCCCGGGCACTACACACGGTGTACACTTTATGATCGAGGTTAGCAATCTCAGAACCAGTTTCTCGACAGGCTTTATCCGTCGGAAGGTGGTGCGGGCGGTTGACGGGGTATCGTTCCAGATTGAGGAGGATGAGACCCTCGGGCTCGTCGGTGAGAGCGGATGCGGCAAGACGACGCTTGGCCGTTCGGTCCTCCGCCTCATCGAACCTGACGAGGGCCGTGTCGTGATCAATGGGACCGACGTCACTGCCCTCTCAAGGCGGGATCTCAGGCGATTCAGGCCGAGGATGCAGATGATCTTCCAGGACGCCTATGCCTCCCTCAATCCACGGATGCGGATCCGGGAGAGCGTTGCAGAACCCCTAAAAATTCACCAGATGGGGGACAGGGCTGCTATCGACCGGAGGGTACGGGAACTGATCGAGGAGGTGGGGCTGAGCGAAGAGCACCTGAACCGTCGGCCCTATGAACTCTCTGGCGGTCAGAACCAGCGGGTGGCCCTTGCGCGTGTCCTCGCGCTCAGACCGGAGTTTATCGTTGCCGACGAACCCACGTCGGCCCTGGATGTCTCAGTCCAGGCCCAGATCCTCAACCTCATCCGTGACCTCGGGCAGGAGTATCATATGTCCTGTCTCTACATCTCGCATGACCTCGGGGTCATCAGGGCGATAAGCAACCGCGTTGCCGTCATGCTGGATGGGAGAATTGTGGAGATCGGAGAGACAACCGATGTCCTTGATCGTCCCGGCCATCCCTATACCCGGAGGCTCGTTGACGCTCCGATCCAGGATGAAGTTATCCCGGAACCTCGGGAGAGCACACCCTTCACCGAGGCACCGGAGATGGTCGAGGAGCGGCCAGGCCACTGGGTTGAGGAGACGGCATAGTGAACGGCGGCGAGCAGATCTCCGGAGATGATAGCCCCCATTATGCAGGAGAACATCCGCTCAACGCTTCTTTCCTGCACCATATGCGCCGGCAACGATGACCGCGGCTGCAAGGGTCAGGATGATCCATGCCCACGGACTGCCTCCTGCGCTCGTCGGGCCCGGTGTCGCCTGGTCGGTGCCTGCAGGTGCCGCGCCGGCCGCCGCTCCGGACCCGCCGTTTACTGTGGTCGGGGGAATCGTCCCGCCTTTTTTGCTGACGGCATCGTTCCATGTTCCGGTAAACGTCTTGGGGCCCGCAGCCTCTGCCCGGACCTGATAGGTGATCTCGGTCTCCCCGATCACCGCGAATGTCAGTTTCTGCCCGGATATGCGATAATTATCTGCCGGATAAGAGGTCTTGAGAAACGTAAAACCTTCCGGTATCGTCTCTACAATCCCTCCGGCGCTCATACCGCTGATTGATAGCGTCACCTGGGTCTCACCACCGACGGGGACCGAGGACGGATCGATCTCGCGGGAAACAGCGACGTCACCCGCCCAGACAGGTACAACACAGAAGGCAGCGAAGATGCAGATCAGATAGACGAGCCCTCTGCCCCAGGAAACAGTCAAAATATTTCTCATAAATAGATCACCTTGGATTTACATTTTAATTCCGTTAACTGCATAGTGTTTACTTAACCTGATCTGCACGCGTTACAATATGAGGTTATTGTTTTAACTTCCAGGGGTGGAGGGAGAAGAGCGCGGGATCTGCCATCCCCTGAGATAGCAGATCACGCAAGAGGTGGCAGATATGGAACGCGTGCTTCTCGAGGAAAGGAGTTCACCAGGGAGGACAGGAAGGTTCGCACCACATCCTGGCGATGGGTCTCCTGCCCTCGCCGTTGCACAGGCAAGGCGCCGGAGTATTTATATTATTAATCATTAAGATTAAAACGGGGTTTTTGTTT
>CAZYWX010000161.1:0-3064 GCA_964651285.1 uncultured Methanoculleus sp. | reverse complement strand
TGCTCGGCGTCCCCTGCATCACCCTCCGGGAGAACACCGAGTGGGTCGAGACGGTCGAGGCCGGGTGGAACGTGCTCGTGGGGGCGGGGCGGGAGGAGATCGTTGATGCTATCCGGCGTTTTTTACCTGGATCACAGCAGAGGAACGTATTTGGCAGTGGAAACGCCAGCGTCCTGATCCGGGAGATCCTCGGCCGGTACCAGGATGCCCGGGGTGGGTAAAGGGCTGTGGGCGTTCCGGGAGGATTCTTCCCAATACCCTCCCCGGTTCCCCCTTATTGTGATTCCCGCAATGGTCCACTGTCCAGCGCGCGGGTTTTTTTATCCGAACACGTGCTTGCTCTCTTGCGCGTGCGTTTTATGCGTGATCCACAGTGATCTCTCTCCACATGGTTGTATCATCAGGAGGAGAGACGATTGTTCGGCGTCTCTCTTGATAGAGAGGTTGTCCTGGAGCTCTCCTCCGGCTGACAATACCCGGGGATAACGGCTTTATTTGCGATTCCTGCATCTGGTATGCGTCTGCTCCAACCCACCTCGTTCTCTGATCGTCAGGCCTTCTGGGGATCTGCTTGTGGTTTTAGTTTCCGGGGTGGAACCCCTGACCACGACCCTCACAGACTCAATTGATATATAAAGACACAATACTGTATCACGAGGTCCCATGCAACCCGGATCTGTCATGGCCTATGTCAACCGGCTGAAAGATACCAGGCTGGCCTGCGGAAAGACCTTGCTGGAGTTATCCACCTATAAGGACGTTGCACTCTGGTGGTTTGCCGACGTGGCGTTCTATTACTTTTTATTCAACCGGGAGTATGTAAATTCGGGCAGAAGAGCAGGACTCTGGCATAAAGTCAAGACAGGCAAACTCTTCAGGGCGGTTGTCCGTCGGGTCTACTCTATGAGCGATTATCTTCTCGCGCTCATCGCCTACCTGATACTCCTCTGGTTTAACAGGATACAGCAGGTCAAATCGTTGGGACAGGAGGATACGACGATCCTCATCACCGGAGGGGACATAGAATGGAGAACGTTCTACACCGGTGATCAGTTTGAACCAATCCTATCTGATCAGTTCTTCCACGCGATCATCCAGAAACTTAATGAAAGGGGGAAGTACCGGATTGTCTCAACATACCCGCTGAAATGCCCTTACATCCCCTCAATACGGACTGTTATCAGCAAATGTGCCCACTGGGACGTGCTGCACATTCCGTTTAACTTATTCTTCCGGTTCCGGATAGGGAGGGAGAGGAACGAGGCAAAACACCACTTCAGAGAGGTCTGGGATGATCTCCTGGAGAATGATCCGATTCTTGCCGATCTCCTGGAACACCCTGAAGATCCGGACGGGGAGATCCGGAGAAAGTTCAAGAATTATTTTGCGTATGACCGGCCAGAATACGTCTTCGCCGAGTTCGTAAAACTCATATCTATGGCGGAGGTCATGCTCGACAACATCAGGCCTGCGGTCGTCGTCATTGAGAATGAGTACAGCGTCTTCGAACGAGCTCTCGTCGCAGCGGCAAAGAAGAGAGACATCCCCTGTGTTGCGGTCCAGCACGGTGTCATCCATGAACTGCATAAAGGATATATCTATCAGTCAGGCGAGATCTCACCTGACTGCTCGGGTAAATCACCGTTCGTGCCCACGGCCAACGTTACTGCGGTGTACGGCCAGTATCATAAGGATCTATTGACTCGAGCAGGAGGCTACCCGGAGGACGCGGTCGTTGTCACAGGTCAACCGCGCTATGATCGAATGATCGACCTCAGCCGTGAATCGGTTCGTTCGAGGTTGATTGAAGAGTGGCATCTTGACCCTTCGAAGAAGATTGTGTTATGGACGACACAATGTCACGGCATTTCAGATGCTGAGAATGAACTCAACTTCCGTACCGTCTTCGACAGCATCTCATCGATGAAGGATGTGCAACTTATCATTAAGCAGCATCCAGGAGAGCAGAAACGCTATGGTGCAATGATCCAGGAGCATCTGAAGAGGTACTCGATCGATGCTCGCGTCGTTCGCAAAGATGCAGACACGCTGGGGCTACTCGCCGTAAGCGACCTTGTCCTGCTGCTGCATTCAACGGTTGGGATCGAGGCGGTTGCGCTCCAGAAACCGCTGGTCGTGATGAATCTTGGTGGTCAGCCCGACGTTGTAAATTATGTTCAGGAGGGTGTTGCCTGCGGGGTCTATAGCCCTGAAGACCTCAGGCCGACCATAGAGCACCTCCTGCGTGATGATACCTGCCTGGCGCAGAACAGAGAGGCGTTCATCCAGAGCTATCTCTACAAGGTTGATGGAGGAGCAGCAGAGCGCGTTGCTGCCCTGATCGAGGAGTTTGCGGAGGCCAGAAGTGCGAAAGGAGCGTGATTGCCGGAGACAGCGTTACCCTTCTTTTTCGAAGAGGCTCGAAGCAACACCTCCCGCCAACTGCCACCAGGTAATAACCGAATCGACGGCTTGTCATGGGAAGGGGTTTTGCTGTCCTTACAACGTTTCAATTCACTGTGCACGACGGCTGCTTGCGAGCAGTTTTATTCGTATGGGTCGGTTGAGACGACTGCTGCCGATTATCGGCCACGAGATCGAATTACCGGTCACTTTCATCGGTCAGGCCCTCAAGCACGCATACCTCATTCGCAAGTTGTGTCGGCAGGAAAATGCTCTTATACAAGCGTCGATGGAGAGCTACGCTATCAGATGTATTTGTCTATCTTCGGGGGACCGTGCTCCCTCCCCCCGGTTAAAATCAGGGATCTCCGTGCAGGCGGTATGATGGAAAGAACTCTCTCGAAAACCTTCTGTTCGCGCTCATATCACAGATTCTCATCGACGACCCGCTACCTGTCTGGGGGTTTGTGGGGAGGAACATTTCAACAGAGCGCACCATGAGCCGCTGGCTCATAGGTGGTATGAAAGACGGAGATGGCCAATCGTGGTTCAAATCCTTATTCGGAGACGTCTGGAGGATGTTCTTTCATATCCACAGGCTGTTTTACATACCAGCTGATGATGGGAATCGCAGGGAGGAACTCTACTTGTCTGGCTCATC
>CAZYWX010000160.1:0-3070 GCA_964651285.1 uncultured Methanoculleus sp. | reverse complement strand
AACCCCCTGACGATTGAAATCCCCGCCGGGACGGCGATTTGTCGCACACCGTGCGATCTCGTGGATGGACTCCCTGCCGGTTCGTCCTCTCCGGGAGGATCCGGACCGGTCAGCCCCCGGCCGTAGCACGGGGTTCCCGGGATACCTTCCCATCAAAACGACCCGCTCTGATGGGGTCCACTCCAGTCTGCATGGTTGCGGGCTCGTCCTGCCCCGCAACCAGAACCCGGGCGATCACGAGAATGAGTCGGCCGCAATCATCAGGGAGACCGTCCCGGGATGCCCCGACCTCAGTCAGGCAGAGAGGGTGCGGTCGTCACGAACAACCGCTTTGAGCGCGGGGAATGGTCGTTGCTGACACCCTTCCCTCAAACCTCAGCGCATTTATAGCCTGGCCCCCCTGATTACCAGTAGAAGCATGTCATCCACACCTGCACGGAATCTGCTCTGCGTCGCACTCGCCCTCTGGACAATCGTCTGCATCATTACCGCAGGCTGCTCTGTCCCCGGAGGCCAGCCAGAGATCGTCTCTGACCTCCCCGGCGCAGACCTGGTCGTCCACGTCATCGATGTCGGGCAGGGTGACGCGATCCTGGTGGAGTTCCGCGGCAAGACCCTGCTCATTGATGCTGGTGAGCGCGAGATGGGGGAGCGGGTCGTCGCCTACCTCCAGGCAGAGGGGATCGAACGTCTTGACGTTGTGGTAGCCACCCACGCCCACTCCGATCATATCGGCGGCCTCTATGACGTCATCTCCGTCTTCCCGGTCGGTCGGTTCATCGACCCCGGGCAGCCCCACCCTACGGCGACCTACGAGAACCTGCTCGCCCTGGTTGAGGAACGCGGGATACTGTATACTGTGGCAGAACGCGGGCAGACGATCGATCTTGACCCTGACCTCGAGGTCCTGGTCGGGAACCCGGGTTCGCAGCCGCATGGCGATAGAAATGAAGATTCTGTTGTTCTGAAACTGACCTACGGAGATAGAGCCTGCCTCCTGATGGGTGATGCCGGAAGATTGGCGGAGAAGAGCATGGCAGAGGCCGGACTCAACCTCGACGCTGATCTCCTGAAGGTCGGCCACCACGCGAGTCGGCACGCATCCTCGGCAGAATTTCTGAGTGCGGTCAGCCCGGCGATCAGCATCATCACAGTCGGTAAGGGAAACGATTATGGCCATCCCCACGAGGAGGTGCTCGAACGGCTCATGGCGACCGGCTCGCGCATCTACCGGACTGACCGTGACGGGACCGTCGTCGTTGCCACCGACGGGAAAGCGCTTGCCGTCGCGACCGGCAGGAAGGCGTCTCTGACCCTGACGCACCGGACACCGACCGCCGCCCCCGCCCCTGCCCCCGCCGCAGGCGTCTCCATCGCCGGTCTGCCCCTCCATGATGAGGAGGTCGGGATCGTGAACCCTGAACCGATGGCGGTCACCGACGAGAGGACGAGAAATATCTCCATTTTCCCGGTCTTCAGCCTTGATCCGGGCGTTGACCTGACCCTTCATACCGGAGCAGGCGACGATACCGCGACCGACCTCTACCGGGGCCCCGAGACCCCGGTCTGGAACAACGACGGCGATATCGCCAGGCTTACCAGCCTGGAGGGCAGGGTCGTGAGCACCATGGAGTGGTGAAGATGCAAGATAGGTCGACTTTCAGGGTCAGCCTCGACCGGGTTGAGGAGGGGCTGGCTGTCCTTCTCCTTCGCGAGGACGAGTCGGTCCGCTTCACCCTCCCCGCCTCCCTCCTCCCTGAAGGCGCCCGGGAGGGTGACATCCTGGAGGTTGCGGTCCGCCGGGATGTCACCGCAACCGGGGAGGCGAGACGACAGGTGACAGAACGGATCGAGCGGATGCGGGAAGAGGGGCATGCCCGGGGGTAGCAGGTCCTTGCCCCCGCCCCCTGCACCCCTCACGTTTACGTTTCCATGCCAGGGGCGACACCAGCCCCTGGATACCTCTGTTCGTCCTTCGGGAGCAGGGTTATTCTTGCGTTCTGCCCGGGGGACTCCTCCTGGTATGGGACCGAAAGGATTAATACCTCCGGGTGAGTCTGGTTGCCCCGCCCTCGGGGAGGTGAGGAGAATGGTCAATGTTGTCAAACTCGATGGCAAGCGGGAACCGTTTGTACGGGAGAAGGTGACCGTGAGCGCGATGAAAGCAGGTGCGCCGCCGGAGGAGGCCCGGAGGATCGGCGAGGCCATCGAAGAGGTCGCCTACGACGGTATGCCCACCGGCGAGATCAGGCACCGGGTGCTCGGTTACCTCCGCAGCCTGAATCCAGAATGGGAAGAGAACTGGATCCTGTACGACCGCGCTGTGAAGAAACGCGGGGCTGCGGCGGTCGCGGCGATTCCGGCACACTGATCCGCCACCTTTTTTTGGACCGCGCGGTTGACCCTGGATGGAGTTCTGGCAGGAACCCTTAAGCACCACCACGTACCTCAGGGTTTCTTGCCATGAAGACCATGCTGCTGTCCGCGATTGCCCTGCTCCTGGTTGCTGGGTGCCTCACCGCAGGCTGTACTGTGGATGAGGGAGACCAGCCTCCGCCGAAGAGGATGACGCTGACGCTGGAGGTGAGGTCTGATGCGTTTGCGAACGGTACCTCAATCCCTGCCCGATACACCTGCGACGGCGATGACGTCTCCCCGCCGCTCTCCTGGAACGGTGTGCCCGAAGACGCGAAGAGCCTCGTCCTGATCGTGGATGATCCTGACGCACCTGGAGGATCCTTCACCCACTGGATTGTCTACAACATCTCCCCCGAAGAGAAAGGGCTCGCCGAGGGGCTGCCCCGCGAACAACATCTTCCCGGGGGTCTCCGTCAGGGGGTCAACAGTTTTGGCACCACTGGCTACGGCGGACCGTGCCCTCCCTCCGGGACGGCACACCGCTATACCTTTCACCTCTACGCCCTCAACCAGAGCCCGGATCTCCCGGAAGATGCCGACAGAGCGGCTCTTGAGGCCTGGATGCGAGGTCGGGTCGTTGCCGAGGGGGTGCTTGTGGGAACCTATCGTAGGTGAGGGGGAGGCTTGCTCCCCCGGCCCCCTGCCCGGCCCC
>CAZYWX010000159.1:0-3127 GCA_964651285.1 uncultured Methanoculleus sp. | reverse complement strand
GAGGAGGCGATCCAGTGGGTCATGAGAGGGAATTGGTGGAGCAGGATAATCAAACATATTCAGGGACACCCTGTTGCTCTTGCCCTTGTAGCCCTACTCACCAAGAACCTTGAAGAGGGCGTCCCGTGGGTCCCTATAATAGATGACCATCAGTCGGGATGCCAGGTCATCTGACATCTCGTTGAGTTGCCTTCGGCTGGAGACCGGGAGCAGGATCGCTGTAGCCCCGTTCTCTGCGGCTAACTCCGCCATATCCAGCGCGTTGTAGACCGGCTCGACCGTCCCGCCCACACTCATCCCTCCTGCTATGACAACACCGCCTTTGAGGCTCCTGCCCAGCGCTGCAGAGCAGAGAGCAAGAAGGAGCGGCATGCCCAGCGATGATGCCCCTTTTACCGCGGTGAGGGCACGGACCTGAACCGAGAATTCGCTTCCGAGCGGATCCCGGTCACCGATGAGCGATTTTGCCTGGGTGTAGAGTACCTGTTCTGCAGCGCGGAGCCCCTCGCGAAGCCCGGGGGGGGCTCTCACGTTGATCAGGCGTATGGATGAACCCGGCGTGACCGTGACCTCGATCTTGTAGAGGCCGCTTCCTTCGTTCTCGTCTCCGGGACCGACCGCCCAGGCCTGACCCGGGGGCAGCGGGTCCTGGCCGATCTCGTTTTCGCTGTGTAACTCAGGGGTTGAAACATACTGTTCGATGCCGTCCAGACCGAGCCTGTAGCTGAACATCGTGTTGCGGAACTCGGCAGACCCGATCCGTTTCTGTTGCTCTTTGACCCTGCGACGGCATTCAAGGGCCAGGCGCACCGCCCATTCAAGGATCTCATCAGCGATCTCCATGTCTGGTGAGGGGTAGACGAGTTTCAGGAGCCCGTTTATGGTCTTGTTCACGGCCCGGCGGTCGCGTCCGCTCAGGGCGTCCCCGAAGAAGACACGGTCGTTGATGAGGTGGAGTCTGTTCTCGCTTCGAAGCTGCCGCCAGCATTCGCTCAGGAAATCGCTGACAAGACCAAAGTGTTCAGTCATCATGTCAGGATGAATCTTCGGGAAGTCCCATCCCGGGACATAACTGTGAATCCGGTCCATGAACGCGGTATCGTCGCGGATCTCCTTTGGCAGCGGGCCGAAGAGGTGGCCCACCCGCTGCTGGTGCTCGACGTCAACGTCGAAGTTGCCGAGCATGACAATACCACCCTCGGCCCTGATGCTCTCCCTGCCCCGGGAGAACTCCCCGCTCTCCATATACCCTTTCATGATGTTGACGCCGTCTTTCTGGTCGAAGTTGATCCCTGAGACCTCATCGAAGCAGACGATGTCATACTGGCACACGAGACCGCGCTGGCCGGTTGCGTTGTTCACGAACATCTTGGCGACCGTTGCTTTTCCGCCGGAGACCAGGTGGGAGTAGGGGCTGACCTGCTGGTAGAGGTGACTCTTTCCGGTCCCGCGGGGGCCAAGCTCGATCATGTTGTAGCCCTTCTCGACAAACGGGACCATACGAAGGAAGAGGACGTCCTGGGCTCTCGGGGAGAGCGAGGAGGGTTCGAGCCCGATGCTTCTGATGAGGAACTCCTTCCACTCCTGGTCTGCCATGCTCGCCCGGCCGCGGGTGACGTCGTCGAGGACGTTTCTCTTCGAGAGCTGGATGGGACGCAGGCGCGTGATGGAGAACGGCCGGTTGCTCTCGGGATCGCCGTATGCGAGGTCGATCTCTGCGTAAAATCCGCCGGTCAGCATCCGTTCATGCTCGTAGATGAGGTCTGATGAGATATGGACGTCGTTTAAGAGGAGAGAGGGGACCGTGGCAATGAACGAGTCTGATCTTGCATCGAGTCTGGCGGTGATGAGGTCGATGACTTTGACGCTGCCGTGGATTTTTGCCTGCGCTTTGTAGAGCTCCTGCTCCCCTGCACGGACGATGCGTTCGCCAAGCTGGCGCTGGACGATCTCAAGCCCTTCTTTGATCTCGTCTTCATCGGTTGTGGCACAGTAGTTTCCGATGAGGAACTCGGCAACGTAGGTGGGGACCGGGTAGTTTCCTTTGAATTTCTGCGCGAGGTCTTTTCTGACAACGTAGCCATCGAAGACGTCGGCAACCAGCTGGTCGAGGGCGTCTAATTCTGCTGCCATGGGGCTACTCACCTCCGATTATTGTCTGCCGCTGGGCCAGGGTGTTTCCATCTTTATCCAGGACGACGATCATCGCACCTGTTCCCTCGAGGCTGTCGTTTGGGATGACAAGCGAGACTTCTCCTTCCGGGGAGGTGGTTTTTGCGTCCATAGCGACACTGGTCTTCGGGTCGCCGGGTTTTTGCCGGATGTCGACGGTATATCCTTCGCCGCCGCCCTCGATGGTGATATAGCAGCGGAGTCCTCTCCAGGACGGCGTCTGGATGACCAGGCTCCGCGCTCCGGGCGATCCCCGGGTGACGATGATCTCGGGGACGACAACTTCCTGCGGGCTTAGCCCTCCATGGTCATACTCCTTGCCTGCCTCAAAGCAGGTGATGCCGGGTGCGAGGGCTATCCGGTGGGTTCGATTCCAGAACCACGCTACTGTGGGGAGAGAGACGCTGCTGTCGGGCAGGAGCTCTGCGTATCTGCCTTTCTTGGATGCAACGAGGGAGGGAGGAAGGTCGGTCTTGACCAGACCGCCGGGCAGGAGGAGCCATCCATGGTCGGTGACGACGCGGACCTGCTGCCACCCGGCATCGAGGAGGTCGATGATCCGTCGCTCGATCGTTGCGAGTTCGCCGTCCAGAACGCTCGGCAGCTCACTGCCTTTATCATGCCCCTCACGGTCGATGTTCCCGCATTCTGTCCACGCCCTGCCCTCCGGGTCTCCGTCATCGTTCTCTCCCAGCACCTGGATGTTCTGCTCTCGCAGGAGCGTCCTGAGCGCCGAGATCTGGGCGACTGCGCCGGTCCTGGTTGCCGGGGTGAGGTTCTTTCCTGCAGCGAGTTCTCCGGCGATGGGCATGACGGCAGGTTTTGCGGTCTCGGTGATGGAGGGGAGGGCAGAGAACTGGTGGGTCAGGGAGCATGTGCAGCCTGCTTCCCTGAGGTGCTCCAATAGCCGGTGGCCGAGGTCCATACGGAGCCCGTCGACGAAGAGCAGCACCTC
>CAZYWX010000158.1:0-3207 GCA_964651285.1 uncultured Methanoculleus sp. | reverse complement strand
GCATCGTCTGAGAAGAGGTAGCATCCGGGTTCGGCAGGCAGGCTTCGCGGGTCGATCATGGCTCCAGGATCTGCTTCAGGAACATACCTGTATAACTCTCTTCCACCGCCGCCACCTCCTCCGGGGTCCCTGTCGCAACGACCTCGCCGCCGGCGTCCCCGCCTTCGGGGCCGAGGTCGATGATGTAGTCGGCTGACTTGATCACGTCCAGGTTGTGCTCGATCACAACCACCGTGTTCCCCCGGGCTACCAGGTCGTCGAGGACCGCGATCAGGTTCTTCACGTCGTGGAAGTGCAGCCCGGTCGTCGGTTCATCGAGGAGGTAGATCGTCTTTCCTGTAGGTCGTTTCGAGAGTTCCCGGGTGATCTTGATCCGCTGCGCCTCACCGCCCGAGAGGGTGGTAGAACTCTGTCCGAGCCTGATGTAGCCTAGACCCACCCGGGAGAGGATCTCGAGTTTGTTCCTGATCGAAGGAACGTTCTCGAAGAGGACAAGCGCCTCCTCGACGGTCATGTCGAGGACGTCGGCGATCGACTTCCCCCGGTACTTTACCTCGAGGGTTTCGCGGTTGTAACGCGCCCCTTTGCACTCCTCGCACTCGACGTAGACGTCAGGGAGGAAGTTCATCTCGATCTTGATGAGCCCGTCGCCCTGGCAGGCCTCGCACCGCCCGCCCTTGAGGTTGAACGAGAACCGGCCTGGCTTGTAGCCCCGGACCTTTGCCTCCTTTGTCCCGGCAAAGATCTTGCGGATATCGTCGAAGACCTTGGTGTAGGTTGCCGGGTTTGAGCGCGGTGTCCTCCCGATCGGGCTCTGGTCGATGACGATCACCTTGTCGATCTCGTCGTCGAACGTGAGGCGGTCATGGTCTCCCGGGGCCTCCCGCGAACCGTGGAGTCTCTGCATCAGCGCCCGATAGAGCGTCTCGTAGATGAGTGTGGACTTCCCCGATCCTGAGACACCGGTGACGACCGTCAGGACGCCGATGGGGATCTTCACGTCGATATCTTTGAGGTTGTTCTCCCTGCAGCCGGTGAGCCTGATGAACCGGTCGCTCTGCCGGCGGGTGGCGGGGACCTCGATCCTGAGGTCGCCTGAGAGGTAGCGTCCGGTGAGCGAGGCCGGGTTTGCAGCAATGGCCCCGGGCGGACCTTCAGCGACGACTTCGCCCCCGTGGAGTCCGGCGCCGGGACCCATGTCCACGACCCAGTCGGCGCTCCTGATGGTCTCCTCATCGTGCTCCACCACAACCAGGGTGTTGCCAAGGTCGCGGAGGTGCTGCAGGGTAGCAAGGAGTTTTCTGTTGTCGCGCTGGTGCAACCCGATGGAAGGTTCGTCGAGGACGTAGAGTACGCCCATCAGGTTCGACCCGATCTGCGTCGCAAGCCGTATCCTCTGCGCTTCCCCGCCAGAGAGCGTCCCGGCGCTCCGGGAGAGAGTCAGATACCCGACGCCAACCTGCTCCAGGAACTCGAGCCGGGCGATGATCTCCTTCAAGATCTGCTGTGCGATCTCACGTTCGCTCTCGGTGAGTTCCAGGTTCCGGAAGAACGCGAGCGCTCCAGATAGAGAGAGGTCGGTGACCTCGGCGATGGACTTCCCGTTCACCTTCACGGCGAGAACCTTCTCCTTGAGCCGTTTCCCCCTGCAGCCCGGGCAGGGCAGGACCCGCATGAACTTCTCGAGGTCCCGCCGGCGGTATTCAGACCGGGTCTGGCTGTGGAGCCGCTCTGCCTGCGGCACGAGCCCTTCCCACGTCCCGGTATGCGACCAGGTGGTGTCGCCGTTCTTTGCCTTCACCGAGAACCGGAGCCGCTCGTTTGAGCCGTACATCAGGACAGAATACTGCTGTTCGGTCAGGTCCCGGATCGGTGTCAGGACCGAGAACCCGTAGCGGTCAGCCACCGCAGAGAGGTGGTGCACCCGGTAGCCGTCGACGTAGTTGCGATAGAGCGCGACGGCGCCTTCGGCGATGCACTTGTTCTTATCGGGGATGATCAGGTCGGGATCAAACTCCATCCTGATCCCGAGACCGTTACACTCCTCGCAGGCGCCGAACGGGCTGTTGAAGGAGAACATCCGGGGCTGGAGTTCCTCGAACACCATCCCACAGACCGGACAGGCCATGAGCGATGAATAGGTCTCCTCCTGACCGTCCTCATCGACGGCGATGACGAGCCCGTCCTCTGCCATTTCCAGGGCGTTCTCTACCGCCTCGACGAGCCGTGACCGATCGTCAGCAGCCAGGCGGTCGATGACCACCTCGATATCGTGCTTCTGGTAGCGCTCGAGGCTGATCTCCTCATCGGTCCGGCGGATCTCGCCGTTGACCCGGACCCGCGTGTAGCCCTCCCGGTCGAGGTCCTTGAAGAGTTGCTGGTAGGTCCCTTTCTTCTGCCGGACAACCGGGGCAAGGATGGTGACCATCCCGGTCATGCTCGAGCCGATATGGTCGGCGATCTTCTCGGGCGACTGGGCTTCGATAGGGATCTGGTGATCAGGGCAGAACGGTGTTCCGATCCTGGCGAAGAGGAGTCGGAGGTAGTCGTAGACCTCGGTGACCGTGCCGACGGTGCTCCGGGGATTTTTGGACGTCGTCTTCTGCTCGATGGATATGGCCGGCGAGAGCCCATCGATGCTGTCGACGTCCGGCTTCCTCATCAGCCCGAGGAACTGCCGGGCGTAGGCTGAGAGCGATTCCACGTAACGCCGCTGCCCTTCGGCGTAGATGGTGTCGAAGGCAAGCGTGGATTTCCCGGAGCCCGAGACGCCGGTGAGAACGATGAGCTGATCCCGCGGGAGTTCGACGGTGATGTCGTTGAGGTTATGCTCCCGCGCTCCCTTGATAACAATATTCTTCATTGTGGCGTAGAGAACAGTTGGTCTTCTTTCCTCATAGCCATTATGTGATCATGGGGTTTTTTAAATAGAGGACCGGAGATGAAGGTGACGAAGATGACCGGTTCCTGCGGTCATCCTCCCACCGATGACTGAGACCGACTCCGGTTCTTCCACAGCCTCGCCCGCGCAGAGGCATCAGGGGGTTTCAGATCAGCCCGGGAGAGAACCTCTCACCAAAAAAGAGAGTATCGCTATCCGGGGACTGATACCCAATCGTTCTCCGCATCGTTCGAGAAGGAGAGACCTTTCTGTAGAAACCTATATGAACCCTGACGGGTATCGGGATTATGAGGAGAATCTGATGG
>CAZYWX010000157.1:0-3332 GCA_964651285.1 uncultured Methanoculleus sp. | reverse complement strand
TTACGCACTATAGTTTTTATAGTGCTCCAATGCCGTAAGAAGATTATTGGAGGACAGCATTCATCCCCCCACTGAAGTGAGGGGCCTTCTGCCTGTTTTCTTCGTAAAATACAGGATCTGGGGGGTTGCGTGCCCCTCTCCAGCCCCCGGACCAGCCACCCTCCTGCGCAAGGACGATCGCGCAGAGAGCTACTCCCATCAGTGTACCAGCAGCCAGAGGTGCAGGTCGCGGTAGCTGGCAGCGATATGGTCGCTAGCCGGGAGGTCAGCAGGAGGTGCCCCGTCCTTGAAGAGAAGGAACTCAATACGGTTCACGTTTGGATCTCTGACCCGGAACGTGTAGGGCTGTTCCACCGTCTGGTTATGCGGGACCGTGACAGAGTAGCGGTCCAGAAGCGTCGCAGAGACGATCACCGGCTGGTCTGTTCCATCATCGAACCTGCTCTCGATGGCGAACGTCTCTACCGTGTAGGTGACATCCCGGTGCTCGTGGTTCCCGATCCCGATGATGACCGTCTGTGGCGTTCCTGCCATAAACTCGGTTGGGTAGTCGGCTGCCTTCCCTTTTGGCCCGAGGATATAGAACTCAGTGAAGGGCTCCCCTTCATACGGCACCACGATGATGGCGACCGTCACCCCGACGGCCACGAAGAGAACAGCGAAGAGAGCGATGCTCAGGATCCGGTCCACCCGGGATGCCCGATCCCCCGAAGACTCAGCCCTCACCGCAGAGAAGAGTCTGCCGGTCCGGGCCAGAACGGGAACGCGGTTCGCCCCGGACTGGTTGTGCCGGCGGTGGAACCCTGCAGCCAGAAAGCAGCCAGAGGTGAAGAGGATGAAGGGCAGGGCGATGACCAGGGGGAGATAAATCGCGCTGACGACAGACATGGAACCGGCAGCAACGAGAAGAAGGAGCCAGACAGAGATCGCCATCATCTCCGGCTGAATGGCGCGGGGGTCCAGGGAGGTGGCAGGTGACATTCAAGCTACCTCATAAAAAGCCCTACTATATATACGTTCCCGGAAAAAACCCCGACCCAGATCCTGCTTCGGCTCCAGGCATGCCCCGGTCCGGTCAGCCAGAGAACCGGAGAAGAGGGAGGACCAGGGTCGGGGGTGTCCTGCAGACGACCACCGGGCTCATCGAGAGCAACATTCAGGCGGTTCTCTCTTCAGGACCTCCCGGTACCAGATCATCCCGATAAACCCGATGATCCCCGCCGCGGCAAGCATCAGGTGCCCCTCTGGCCCGGCCCCGGCCATCAGGATACTTCCCGAAAGACCGGCAGCCCAGGCGTAAAGGGAGGCGAGAACGAGGGCTGCAAGGAGGGGGATGGTTGCAGAGACGAGCACCTGCCCAGGCCCGGAGAGGTCACGACCGAGGTCGTAACCGGCACTGAGGACAACGCCTGTCGATGCAGCGAGGAACACCCACTCAGAGAGCGATGAGATCTCGGCCAGGATGGCGCCGCCGAAGTAGTTGGTGTACGCGCCGGGCTCATAGGGGCCGAGGAGCGGGAAATACCAGGTGACCGGCATCGCCCACATCGCGTCGAGGATCTGGTGAGAAGCGACCCCCACAGCGATGACCAGGAGCGCAAACGATCCCCGGCGCCTTCTGAGAACGAGGCCTGCGATGAACAGGACCGAGAGGAAGAGCAGCCCGTGCGCAATGATCCGGCCGGAGTTGAGCGATCCTGCGAGCAGGATGTGTCCCACCGGTTTATCGATCAGGTCAGGGAGGACCGCGCCCAGAGCGGTGTAGCCGATGAACCGCCGGTCCTCCAGGCGGTCGGCGATCACCAGACCCAGGATCAGCCCGATAAAGAGGTGGCAGGCGACGAACATCTCTCATCAGAGATTGATGGCAGGGGGCTAGAACCCTCCGGTCCGGGCAGAAGTGATCCCCCGGGATCCTGCGGGTGGCCGTGGTCAGAAGAGGCCCAGCCGGCGAAGAACCGGGTGGGTGTATGACCGAAGGGAGGCCGACCGCCGCACCCGGGTGAGATCCCGTGTCCCGTCCCTCCAGAATCCATGGTGCGTCTTTGAGCAGAGCACCCAGCCAGAGGTCGTTTTTGGGTGTTCCAGAACTCTTCTGCCGGAGGAAGGAGAGCGTGGTTCTGATTCTGCGTCAGGTATGCCCTGTGCCCCTCGATCGTCAGGCCAAGAAAGACCGGCCAGGACAGGCCCAGCCACAACCGATATCCCGATGAAAAACCGAGAGATCCCCGACAAACAGGCAGGAGAACGATCATGGCATCACTTGACAGACGGGAGATCCTCATCCTCTTTGCATCGTTCCTCATCGGCAGCGCGGCGGGCTGGTGGAGCCGCATGCACTGGGGAAACGATCTGGTCGCCATCGTGGTGACCCTTCTCGGGATCGTCGTCGGCTACTACGCAATCGTTACCGCCTTCCGGGCCGCCGGTCACCCGATCGAGTAGCCGGAGCCGGGGTGGGGTAGAAGGGACAGGCCTCCTGCAGGCATTCGCGGTTGCTGTCGCTGAACTCGCATCGCACCGTCTCCTGCGCCGGGAGGGGTATGCCAAACCGCTCCTCAAGGAAGACGGTCGCCGTCCGGATCGCGAGCCAGGAATCGCGTTTACAGCACCGGGGACCACCGTGCCGGGCGATCGTCATCAGGCTGCGTGCGGTCATCTGGTTTGCAAGCGACCACTCCTGCTTCTTCAACGGCGTTGACCCGGTGATCAGGCTCACGAAGATCCCGGTCCCGACCGCAGCGCCGCAGGTGCCGTGGGTCCCGCAGAACCCACCCCTGACCATCCCGGCCCGGGCACGCGCCTGACGGAGCAACGGCGCTTTTCTCCCGGGTTCTCCCCGGTGGTTGCAGTAGGCGGCGATGAGCGCCGCCGGCACAAGGAAGTGATGTTCTGGCCCGTGCATCTTGACCGCCGGGCTCCGCATCAGAATGCAGGCGATGGCAAGCGGGTCCTCAAGCGTCGTCGTGATGCAGAACTCCTCGATGAGGTCGAGAGCCTCGAGGCTGTGACATTGGTCGCAGACAAAATGCCCGGCTTCGCAGACCGCCGTGGTGCTCTGGACCTCCCCACAGACGGCGCAGGCACGGTCCCGGGGCTCTTCAGAGTACACAAGATTCCGGCCGCAGATCAGGCATCCTGCTCTATGTTCCATGCTCTAGGGGTTGCGTCGCCCCATCTCATAAGCCCTGGGGCCGGGGGGTCAGGGAGCGGCAGACGGATCGGGGGCAGGGTAGCTGCGGTCGGTTCCGGGTTGCAGGGGGAGGTCTCCTCCCCTGAACTCCTGCACCCGCCCGTCTTCGACCAGGAGGACGCGGTCGGCCAGGTCCAGG
>CAZYWX010000156.1:0-3352 GCA_964651285.1 uncultured Methanoculleus sp. | reverse complement strand
GACCGTCAGCCTCGCCGCTCCACCGGAGGAGGAAGAGACACCGGCGCCAGCAGAGGGCATGGACCTCCAGATCCATGACGGCTGGAACTTCGTCTCCATCCCGCGGCCGCTCGCAGCAGGCAACGACACCGCGATAGCGGTCTTTGGCGATCTCGAGACCGATGGGCGCCCGGTCTACACCTACACCCCGGAGACCGGGTTTGAACCCCTGGATGCAGGTGCGCGCCTGGAAGTCCTTGATGGCTACTGGGTCTACTCAAACGGGACCGCGACCCTGCGCCTGACCTTCAGCACCGATCCGTTGACGGTCCCTGCAACAAAAACGCTGAGCCCTGGCTGGAACGCCATTGGCCACGCTGAACTGACTCCGTTATCAGCAAACGAGACGCTCGCCTCGGTGGAAGACGCCTGGGTCTATGTCGTCGGCTACGATGCAGAGAACCAGGTCTACCAGCCAGCGCTCATCAACGGCCAGACCGGACCCAGAGGCGAAAACCAGGAACTCTTCCCGACTGAAGGTTACTGGCTCTTCATGCGCGAGGATGGCACACTGGCTGCCATCGGCGCCTGACCTTTTTTTTCGAGCAAGCCCGATCGATCAGGCATTGACCGGCCGGGAGAAAAAAAGGAGGAACCGGGGGACGGGAAAAAACCCGGCCCTGAGATCAGAGCGAGGTGGCCGGGGTCCCGGTCCCGGCCTTCTCCTCGACGGGTGGCTGGGTAAACCGGTCCATGATGGAGAGGACCGCCGGCATGACCAGGATCGCACCCATGAGCGAGAACCCGACAGTGATGACCGTCACGATCCCGAAGTTATTGATGATATTGAACGTCGAGAGGAGCAACGCCGAGAACCCGAAGATCGTCGTCATCCCCGAGATCGTGATGGCTGTCCCGATCTTCTGAACCGCGTTCTGGATCGCCTCATACTTATCCTTCCCGCTTCTCCGCTCTTCCTGGAACCGTTCCATGATCAGGATGGTGTACTCTGACGCGACCCCGATCGTCATCGATCCCAGCACCGCGGTCAGCGGGGTGTAATCGAGACCAAGCAGGTACATGATCGCCCCGTTCCAGCCCACGATGAAGATGATCGGGATGATCGGGGAGATCGCCGTCCACTTCCTGTAGACGAGGAGCAGGAAGAGGAAGATCATCCCGAACCCGAGGAACGTCATCGTCGTCTTGCTCTCAGCGATATCGTTCATCAGGTTGGTGAACATCTCCAGCATCCCTGTCGGGTCGGCGCTGATCCCCGGCGGCGGGTAATACCACGCGACATCGTTCTTGACCTGATCCACGAGCGAGAGGGCAACCTCGTTCTCCATCTCCACAAGATTGAACTCGATGACCGTCTCGGTATCGCCACTCAGGTAGGGCTTCTTCGCGGCTTCAGGGATACGCGCAAGGATCGCGTCGACCTCCTGCTGGGTCGTTGGCATCTGACCGCCGTTGTACTGGACCAGGTAGGTGACGATACTCGTGGCTCCTGTGATCTTGTCGTTGCTGGCCACCTCATACTCCTGGAACTCCTTTACCCAGGTCAGGGTATCCAGGTTCGTGACACCACCTCCTCTGACAGAGAGCGCCAGGGTATCTGTCGGTCCCATGGTCCGGCGCATCTTCTTCAGGTCGACGACCGCCGGCATATCGTCTGGGACGAACGTCTCTTCGTCTGAGTTGATGGGGATGCTGGCGTCGAGTTGCACGCCGATGACCGCAACAAGCCCGAGAATCAGGAGGATCGGAACCGGGTTCTTTGCGATCTTCCTTGCGATCCTGCCGAGGAACCGGTCGTAGGCCTCCATGCTGGAACCGGTGGACTCCTCCCCCATCACCTTCGGTTTGTACCTGACCAGCATGGCAAACGTCGGGACAATGATCAGGGCCGAGAGGTAACAGCAGATCACCCCGATGACGCAGACCAGCCCGAAGTCGCGGACCATCGGCACGGGCGAGATCCACATCGCGATGAACCCGAGCGATGTTGCGATCATCGCATACATGATGGCGGGACCTGAGTTTCTGATGGTCGTTATCACTGCTTCCTGGATCGGGGCACGTCGTGCCTCTTCATCGAACCGTGCCTGGAACTGGATGGCATAGTCGATCCCGATCCCGATCAGCACCGGGAACGCCCCGATCACGACCATGCTGATCGGGATCCCGACAAGCCCCATGGTACCGAAGGTCAGGATGAGCCCGGTCCCCACCACGAAGACCGGCAGGAACCGGTAACGGACGTGCCCGAAGAGGAGGGCTACGGCCAGCACCATGAGAAGCATGGCAGCAGCGATCAGCACGCCCATCGATGCGTTGATCTCATCCCCCATCTGTTTGGCGAAGGCAGGTGACCCGGTCACGGTGATATCGAGCCCTGGGGGTGGGTCAGAGAAGGCGATGCGTGACTCGATGCTGTCGAGGATCTGGTTCCTGGTATCCTTGGAGATCCCGGGTGCAAGGGTGATGGCGCTGATCGTCATCATGTTGGAGGGGAGATACCGGGCGAGGAGTTCTGGCGGCACCCGATCCTTTGCCATGGTGATCTCTGCCTCGGAGGTGGGGAGCACGCCTCCGTTCACCTCTTTCACCATATCGATGATACTTACGGTGCTGGTGACATACTCTTCGCGACTGATCTCGTCCTGGATCTGGTCAATGTAGGCGAGGACATCGGTATCGAGGACGTCGTCGCACTCAAAGAGGAGCATGACCGAATCAGACTTGAACGTATCCATGTAATTATCGAGCAGAGCACCGCGGGGCGTGCTCTTGTCGATATAGGTCTCTCTTCCGGTCTCCATGGTGGTCTGGCCCATGCCATAGAGGGCAAGACAGAAGATCAGAAAGAAGATCGCGGCGACCGCGAGCGGTCGTTGCGTTATTTTTTCAGCAATCAACTGGAATGGTGATCTCACGCTCAGCCTCCGTTTGGTAGATCTATCTTCCATCCATAGTGAGATAAATGATTTGTTGCGAACAAGACAACAACCCTGGCAGAGGGGACCAGCCGACCTTGTTGGGCGCAGGGCGTGATGCGGGCCACCGAAGATGCCCGGCCGCCCCTCTGCGGCCACCTGGCGACCGGAATCCAGGTCTCCCGCTCGTGTCCGGCCGGCCGGGGGCGGGCAGGACCTCTTTTTCAGGGATGGACCAGAAGCCCGCTCGCGCAGGTACCTGATGATGCAGGGGGAGGGAGAGAAGGAGTCTGAGGAGTGCGGGCGACCCTGACCGGGCCGTCTCCTGCGCCAGCCGATCCTGCCCAACCTCCCTGCCTGGCGATCGAAGGGTCGGGGCCCGGTTGTATGCGAGATTATCCCGGAACCCCTCTGTCGGACGGGGGCGACCCCTC
>CAZYWX010000155.1:0-3387 GCA_964651285.1 uncultured Methanoculleus sp. | reverse complement strand
GGCAGATCATCGAGATCCAGGGCGGCGATCCGACGGTGAAGGCCGAGGATATCGTCCCGGGTGACTACAGGTTTGACGTCCGGGCCCCGCAGGATGGCTACGTCATCGAACTCAACAACAACGCGCTCGTGACCCTGGCCCGGCTCGCAGGCTCGCCCTACGACCATGGTGCAGGGCTCGAGATCCACGCAAAGAAAGGGACTCGCGTGAAGAAAGGTGATCCTATCTTTACCTTCTACGCAGACCAGGAGTGGCGGCTTGAGCGCGCGATCGAGGCCGGCCGGACGCTGATGCCGGTGGTTGTGGAAGGGATGGTCATTGAACGCATCCCACCTGAGCGCTGGGTGTGACCCCTTCCTCGCGTTGAGAGGTACCATCCCGTTTCATCCCGGTGATCGCCGGGATCTCCCCCGGCTTTCACCCACCGGAAAGTGGCCGGGTAGGCGGAATCGATCCGTTTTGCGGTATCCGGTATGGCCTGAGAAATGATCGAAGAACTCACGGGAGAGCTCGATGCTCTCACCCATCTCTTTTGGGGAACGTCTGGTACCGGGAGGTCTCAGGCATCTGTTTCCCGGGCCAGCGACCTTCGATCTGATGACGGGGTGGGGCCGGAGGTTTCAGGTAACCCAGCGGGTTTATCTTGCGGGGGTGAAGGTGTGGAACGCACCGTCGAGCCTGTGGACTCACCTCAGTAGAGGGGGAATGATAGCCGGGAAGCCATGCCATTCAGGGTGTGGTAGTTCACGCCGATATGACCACTCGATACCGGGAGATGGGCTGTTGTACCCCGCAGTTTCACCGGAAGAGACCGATCCTCTTCTGATCCAAAACCGATGCACTCAAATTATAGAGCGCGTACATTCCTGCATGGGTAAACGTCGTCTCCTCATCGGCCTCCTTATCGCGTGCGTCCTCATATGCGGGACGGCGCAGGCAGTCAATCTGCGGATCAGTGTGGCCGACGAGAAAAACGGTGATTCGCTTGCCGGCGCCTCCATCTACGTCGACGGCGAATATGTGGGTCGCAGCGACTCTGATGGCACATTTTATTATGAACACTCGGGGAAGCGCGACCTGCGCTTGAAAGTGGTGCGGGATGGCTACCAGGACTGGACGGACCGGGTTGATGCCGACAGAACCCGCCTCTGGGTCGATATGATCAGGAAAGATGAGACCCTCACGATCGAGGTCTACGATGCGGTGACCCTGAACCCCGTTGTGGGTGCCCGGGTGCGCATCGAGGGTGACGGTACCTCACGCTCAGCGACCACCGACCGTGATGGGAGCGCTGACTTCACGGTGAGGACAGGCGTAGATTACAACGTCGAGATCCGCGCGTCAGACTACTACGACCTCTCGAAGTCTGTGCGGCTGGAGAATACCGGCAAGATCGTCCAGTACTGGCTCTTCAGGAAAGATCTCCTGGGTATCCAGGTTCGGGACGCTGAGACCTCAGAACCGGTCGAAGGCGCGGAGGTCTTTATCGATAACGCTCGTGCAGGGTTGACCAATTCTGACGGTAACCTCCCGCTCCACCTGCAGCGGGAGAAGCGCTACTCCCTCAAGGTCACGGCGCCTGACTACCGACCCTACCAGGAAGAGCGCTACCTCGAGGAGGAGGATGCGCTCATCCTGGTACACCTCTCGAGATCGGCATACCCGGTCTCGATAACGGTCTTCAATGAGGTGATGAAGCCGATAGCGGGGGCAGAGATCTACCTGGACGGGACGCTCAAAGGCGAGACCAACCAGTACGGCCGGTTCATGCTCGCTGATGTCCACGCCGGGACCTACGAGATTACGGTGAAGGCACCCGGATATACAGAGTGGCAGGAGACCCGCCAGGTTGCCGGGGAGGGAGAGGATATCGTCGTCAAACTCGACTACGACCGGGCGAGTGTGACCATCCGTGCCGAGGATCCTGACCAGAAAGCGATCGCCGATGCGGTTGTTGTCATCGACGGTCAGGTTGTCGGGGTGACTGATGGTCTCGGCTGTCTCAGGACAGCACTGGCAACGAACAGGGAGTATGCTGTCACCGCCACCTGCGAGGGTTACGAGAACGTCTCGGTCGATGTTGAGATCCCGCTTGGCACAAGCGAGTTTACGGTCCCGCTCGTGATGGAAGAGACCGTCAACGTCTGGCTGATTGTGGCCGGCGTCGGAGTTGTTGCCGCGGTCCTCCTCGGTGTGGTGCTTCTGGTGCGGCGTCGCGAGACCGGCGGGCGAAGTCGGGGCAGGCCGCCGCGCGGACGGCGCCGGTTATAGACCCGGGCATATCCCATTTCCCCCTGGGTTTCTGGCTCCCTTCCGGGAGCATGGTTGGCGTCAAGAACCCCGTTGGGGGGAGTATCAGCGTCGGGGTGCACGCTGCCGCGGATGAGTGAGGCACCCTCCAATCCGTTTCCGAGGCTGGCAAAAACCGTATATCCAGCTCGTATAACAATTTTCCGGGTGCGTGCGTCACGCACCAGAAGAAATAACGGACCCAGCGGGAATTGAACCCGCGTCCTTGGGTTCGAAGCCCAAAAGGATCTCCTCTACCCCATGGGTCCCCTCATCAGTCTCTATCGTAAGTTATTAAGCGTTTTTGTGCCGGTACAGTACACAATGATCCTATCATCCAGCGAAATCGGTCGCCGGCGCAAAGACGGCGACCTCGTCATCGAGCCATACCACAGCGCATCTCAGCAACCAGCATCCTACGACCTCAGGGTGGCCGAAGAGACCACGCTCCCGCGTGGCGTCTGCACCCTTGTACCCTCGATCGAGTGGGTGGAACTCCCCGCTGACCTCGCGGCAACCCTCCGGAGCCGTTCCTCGCTCGGTCGCAGCGGTATCCTCCTTGGCGCCGGATTCGTCGACCCCGGGTTCCGCGGGCAGCTGACCCTCTGCCTGACCAACATGGGTCCAGAACCCGTCACCCTCGCTGAAGGAGAACGGGTCGTTCAGCTGATCCTGCATGAGGTGCGCAACGGTGACCGGCTCTATCAGGGCAGGTACCAGGACAGCAGAGGTGCAGTGGAGACCCGGTGACCCTACGGCAGGTTCTGAACGCAAACGCCTCGACCTCCACCCGATCTTCGGCAAACCTCACAACCCCGGTGAGATAATGGGGGGCGGGTCGTTGTCTTGAGGGACCGTGCCGCCCATCTCCAGTACCCCCTCCAGCAACCCTCGACGTGACGGGGTTCACAAAGAAGGTCGGGAACCGGCGTCACGTCCTCACCAGGGCGGCCCCTCATCGATGAGAAGATCGGGTTCATCATATCCAGACCGACTTCGACCCGGCGACCGGCACAGGGAAGCGTTGCCTGCACATCCCCCCTTCATGCAGAGGAAGATCCCGGAAGATCCCGGCGAGGGTCGGTCGATGGCAACCCC
>CAZYWX010000154.1:0-3540 GCA_964651285.1 uncultured Methanoculleus sp. | reverse complement strand
GGGTGGCCTTCTACCGGGTGGAGCGGCGGCACCCCTCCCCGCTCCTCCCGGTCTCGCTGCTTGCGTCGAACCGGGTCTTTGCCTCGTCAAACCTCGCCGCCCTGATCAACTACAGCGCCACGTATGCGGTCGGGTTCCTCCTCTCCCTCTATCTCCAGTACATCCAGGGCTACGCACCCGCCGCCGCAGGCACCCTCCTCCTGGTCCAGCCGATCATCCAGATCTTCATCGCCCCGGTGGCAGGCCGCCTCTCCGATCAGCTACGCCCGGGGCTCATCGCCGCAGGGGGGCTTGCGCTCTCGGCCGCCTGCCTCTTCGGCCTCGCCATGCTCTCAGAGACAACCCCGGTCGCGGGGATCATCGTGCTCCTGGTCTTCCTGGGTATCGGGGTCGGGTTCTTCTCATCCCCGAACACCACCGCCATCATGGGAAGCGTGGAGAAACGCTATTATGGGAGCGCGTCGGCGATGGTCGCGATGATGCGGTCGCTTGGGATGATGATGAGCATGGGAATGGTACTTGTGGTCTTTGCGGTCATCATGGGGTCGACCGCCGTCACACCGGCGATATTCCCGGAGTTCCTTGCGAGCATGCGAATGATCTTCCTGGTGTTTGCGGTCCTCTCGGTCTTCGGCGTCGTTCTCTCGCTCAGGAAGAACGATTAAGATGGCCTTGCGGGAACGGGGTGCAGCTTGTGCGCGGGGAGATCTTGAACCTCCCTGACCGATGCACCAAAAAAACCCTTCTCCTGCTCTCCTGATCGGTGCGCTTATCAGTGCAGGAGTTAACCAATCTCTGTATTCCCCTTCAGGGGAAGAAGGAGAACCAATTATGGATTCCTACAGATGCACTCTCTGCGGGTATATCTACAACCCCGCGATCGGGGACGCCGCTCACGGCGTTAAGCCGAACACGCCATTCGAAGACCTCCCTGCCAGCTGGAAATGTCCCCGGTGCGGCGCGGCGAAGAGCAGGTTTGTGAAGGTCTAGGAAGCGATCCGGTCCCGAGGCCAGATCTCTGAAATAATTCTCTTCTTTTCGGGATTTTGTTGTGATCCACGTTCTGCTGAAACCCTCATCCAGTCGATGGTGTCTGGCCCTGCCGATCGACCCATTCTACCGGGCAGGAGGTGGCTATTGCAATCGCGGGAGAAGACTATAGCAGGGTATCCCCTCTCCGCCTGCTTCAGGTTCGCAGCGCTCCTCCCCCGCCACCACGGGCGAGGGGGGCAAATGCGCTGATGATACCAGATGGCAATCGACTCAGGGCTGGAAAATCGTCCCGACCGGAGGAGCGGGCATCCCGCAGGGCTCCCTGATACCCCTCCAGAGGAGAGAGGGACTCGTTCATCAGACTCCAGAACCTGCATTATTTCGGAAGGAGGGGGAGGAGACCTCTTTGCGCATCTGGGAGTTCCAGGCCTGGAACCAGCCGTCTTGCATCCCCAGGACACCGATGTTCAGCGGTCAGCCCCATCGCAACGGTCCGGGGCTCCCTCACCCATCACCTCACCCAAACCTGAAGACCCAGAGTTCTTCTCCGGCGATATCCCGGCCTGCAAGATGCTCCAGTTCATGGTCAATCCCATAGGCGGTGGAGCCTGAGAAGGTCAGCTCCGTGATGTCGAGTTCTTCGGTCCTGATCACGCGCTCGAGCGGGTTGACCGTCATCTTGAGGATCCGGTCGGCAGCGAGTCGCACCAGGTAGGGCCGCGCAACCAGCAACCTGGCCGGAACCTCGCCGCACTTCTCGAGCCGGTGGACCGTGCCCTCACGGTGCAGGATCACCGGGTTTGTGAAGAGGTAAATCTCCTCGAGGGAGTAGCCGGTCTGGCTCTCGTCATCGTAGACCGTGGTCTTCTTCACGGCCGATATGGCGCTGATATCCCCGGAGGCATAACTCCAGTCCCCACCATAGCGGAGCGAGAAGAGCAGGGGGATGAGCGCATCGGCAGATATGCCAAACCTGGTGGCGAGGGCGGTCTCTGCAGCGGCAAAGGCGATCTTCTGCGGAATGTCGTTCTCCATCAGGTATCTGTGCGGGCGGGGGCAGGATAAAACACCCGGCCCCCGGCCCACCCCCACCCCCTCACCTACCTCGCAAAGACGTGGACCGCCGAGGCCTTGAAGGTGATATAGGCCACCTCTCCTTCGGCGAGGCCCAGGCGGGCGACACTCTGCCGGGTCAGGACGGCAACGAAGGGCAGCCCCACGTCTACCACGACTCGTGAGAAGATGCCGTTCTGCTGGACCTCCGTCACCCTCCCGGAGAAGGCGTTTATGGCGCTTGACTCAAACGCCTCCCTGGAGACGATCACCTCTTCAGGCCTGATACCGACGCAGACCTCGCCCTCGATCGCAGACGTGGAGACGGTCCGGAGGGTGATGACGCCAAGGTCGATCGTCGCCTCTTCTCCCTGGAGCCCCGCGACCCCGTAGAAGACATTCTCCATACCGGTGAAGGTGGCGACGAACTCGGTGGCCGGTTTCCTGAAGACCTCGTCGGGCGTGCCTGTCTGAATGACCCGCCCCTCCTGCATCACCGCCACGCGGTCAGCGAGGGTGAAGATATCCTCAAAGTGGTGAGTGATGTGGACGACCGTCGTCCCGGTCGCCCGGTGGACGGCTTTGAGCTCCCGCCTGAGCCGATCCCGGGTGACGGCATCGAGCGCCGAGAGTGGTTCGTCAAGGAGCAGGACACGAGGCCGGAGGACGAGCGCCCGGGCGATCGCAGCCCGTTGCTGCTCGCCGCCAGAGAGCGTCCCGGGGGTGCGTTCGAGAAGGTGCCCGATCCCGAGCAGGTCGGCGGTCTCCCGGACGACCTCCTGTATCCGGGCGGGGTCGCCACTCCGCTGCAGGAGACCGAACCCGATGTTCTCCTCGACGGTCAGGTGGGGGAAGAGCATGTAGTCCTGGTAGACCATACCGATCCCCCGGTCTTTCGGGTCGGTGCGGGTGATATCCTGACCGTCGAGGAGGATCGTCCCTGAATCAGGGGTGTAGATCCCCGCGATCGTCTCAAGCAGGATGGTCTTTCCCGCACCGGTCGGCCCGAGGATGATGAAGTACTCCCCGTCAGCGACGGTCAGGTCCACACCTTCAAGCGAGAACTCACCGAGGGAGATGGAGAGCCCCCGGATATCCAGCATCAGAAGACCCCCCGGTCATCAGTGTAGCGCTCAAAAACCATGAGCGACGCCACCGATATGATGATCAGGATGACCGATGCGGCGATGGCGAGGTCGAGGTCCCCGGTAGAGATGTTCAGGAAGAGCGCGATAGGCAGGGTCTCGGTCTTCATCTGGGTGGCCCCGGCAAGCATGAGGATCGCACCGAACTCGCCGATAGACTTTGACCAGGTGATGACAAGGCCCGCGACCAGGCCGTTCCGGGCCATGGGGAGGGTGACCTGACGGAACGCTCCCCACTCGGTGCACCCGAGCGTGCGGGCTACGTGCTCGTAGCGGGGGTTGATCGTCTCAAAAGCCGACCGGGTGACCCTGACCATGTAGGGGAGGTTGACGAAGAACTGGGCGACGA
>CAZYWX010000153.1:0-3545 GCA_964651285.1 uncultured Methanoculleus sp. | reverse complement strand
GAAGAACAGGAACAGGATCACCAGCCGGTACCCTGCAGCCCGGACAGGGTTCGCCCCTCGATGATCATGCGGGCCCATCGGGCCCGGGCGCCTTGAGCCGGTCGATTGAGGGGGTATTCGTAGGATGACCGGTGGCGCGCAGGGCCGGGGGCGAGGAGGCACCCACCGTGTGTAGTCGCCCGGGACCTATCGAGACTCATTACTGCACCTTATGTCAGAGCAGAAGATACGGTCGATGGACCCGGTCTGGCGAATAGGGGTTTATCGTGGGAGAGGAGAGCAGGGGGGAGGTGGCGGCGTTTTTATAGTCTCTGAGGTTGTGGAGCTCAGGTTTTATCGATACGCCGCAGGTCCCTCCCGGCTCAGAACCCCCGGACGGGTTATCTCCCCTTCCTTTCCCGCAGCCGCGTGATCTCTTCCCCGCCGGGCACCTTCACCACGAACGTGCCGTGGCAGGGTTTGGTGTAGGGGAAGATGAGGTGATCTCCCTCCACGCCGACATAGAGCGGCGGAACCCCGATGATATGGACATCAAATAACTTATAGCCCGGTTCGACCTCGTGGTATTCCCTGACGTTCTTTTTGATATACTCCCGCGCCTCCTTAAACGATGATCGGGAGAGGAGGATCTCTGGTTTCAGCGCTTCCAGGCAGCCCATTGCATCGCCTCGTCAAGTCTCCGTTTCAACGGCATCGGGTTGTGCACAGCCCGTGCCGCGACGACCTCGCAAGGGAACTCAATCTCGTCGGCAAGGTCTTCTGCATGCTCCCCGAAGAGGAGCGCATACAGCCGTGCCCTGGATATGTGTGCCATGGTCCCTGCGTAGGCGATCCCCGAATCGTTATGGATGAAGACGAAACAGAGATCAAAATCACGCATCCCGCTGGTTATATCGTCGATTGTGGCATCAAGATCGGTCATCTCGTCCAGGTAGTGCCGGTCGGGGTCTGCCACCTCAAGCAGCCTCCGTGCCGCCATCGTCCCGGCAACCACCGGCCTGATCCCCTGCTGTTTCAGGTTATGCACCAGGTAGAGCGCTATGCTTGTCTGGATGGGTACCTCCGGGCATCCGAGCAGGATCAGTGCAGTAGCATCCCTGGTAGGTTCTTCTCCTGTCATGGCAGCGACCTCTCCACCTGTGGATGGAGACCAGCCACCCGCTCAGGATGGGTATAGATGGTAAACCGTTCCCCCCGCGAGAAGCAGATCAGGGTGAGCCCTGCTCGCTGTGCCGTGAGGATGCCCTTGTCGGTCGACGCGGCGTGGGATGCGACGATAGGTATCCCCGCGTTTGCAGCCTTCGCTACCATCCCGGCCGGCTGCCTCCCGGTGCACCCGAGGACGCAGTTCGACCGGTCAATCCCATGAAGGGCCGCGTAGCCCACGACCTTGTCGACGGTGTTGTGCCTGCCGACATCGCAGGCCCGGGTGATGAGTTCGCCGTTGCAGAAGAGAACCGAACAGTGGACGCCGCCAGTCCTCCGCCAGGTGTCTGACTCGATCGCGGCCGTGACCGCTCTGATCTCGTCAGCTGTGACGGAGATCGACGAGGTAACTTCTCCAGGCTCGCCGAGCACCCGGTACCCCCCGGACGATTCCATCTCAAGCCGGGCGTCTTTTTTGACCGGGGCGGTAATGGAGATATCCTTCCCTGAAACCTCCACCGAGTCAACCTCATCAGCCAGCCCTTCGCAGATGACGAATCCGGCCCCCAGATCGTCCAGGCGGTCAGGGCATGCCACCAGGGTCGTGAGGTACCTGCCGTTCAGGAAGAGTCTGACGTGATCCTCAACGATGATGTCATCGTGGACTTCGCGTGCTCTTCCATCTTTTACCTGGATCCCGGCGTAACAGACGATATCCATCAGGCTGTCTCCTCCTGGATCCAGTCCAGGTACGGGGTGTGGCCACCGACGATGGGGAGCGCGATGATCTCGGGGAGGTCGTAACTGTGCAGTTCCTGGATCCGGGCGATGACCTGGTCGAGCAGGCGCTGCTGCGTCTTGATGATCAGGAGGTGTTCTGGCTCGCTGGAGACCGTGTCTTCCCACCTGAAGCAGGACTGCACCTCGGTTATGTTCACGCAGGCGGCCAGCCGGGCGTCGACGAGCGCTTTTGCGAGTCTTTCCGCCTCTCCGGTAGGCGCCGTGCAGAAGATCACAAGATGTTCGGGGATGACCATGGTTTTACCTTCGTATCACCTGTATTTAATTTGTGATGGTGATGAGGGGTTCCGCGGCCGTTCTTTCACCTGTTGGCCCGCGACTCCCTGCTCTGCCTCGCAGATCCCCGCAAGTTAAATAGGGTTCCGTGCGCAATACTCAAGGTAATGTACTCGAGACGTATGGACCATCTCCCTCCCTATCTTTTTGCACGTATTGATGAGATGAAAGAGGAGAAACTGCGCCAGGGTGTCGATATCATCGATCTCGGCGTCGGCGACCCTGATCTGCCCACCCCGCCTCATATCGTGGAGGCCCTCTGCACCGCGGCACGCGACCCGGCGAACCATCATTATCCTTCCTACACCGGGATGCTCGCCTATCGTGAGGCGGTGGCTGAGTGGTACCAGGGTCGGTTCGGGGTCAGCCTGGATCCGGAGAAGGAGGTGCTCGCCCTCATCGGGTCCAAGGAGGGCATCGCCCATATCGCCGAGGCCTTCGTCAACCCCGGCGAGGTCGTCCTGGCTGCTGACCCGGGCTACCCTGTCTACAAGACCTCCACGCTCTTTGCTGAAGGGAAGGTCTACGAGATGCCGCTCCCGGCTGAGAACGACTTTCTCCCGGTACTCGAGGATATCCCTGCTGATGTGGTGAAGCAGACAAAACTGATGTTCATCAACTACCCGAACAACCCCACCGCGGCGATCGCTCCGCTCTCGTTCTTTGAGGAGGTCGTCGAGTTCGCGCGGGAACACGAGATCGTCGTCGTCCATGACAACGCCTACTCTGAGATCACCTTCGATGGTTACCGGGCCCCCTCTTTTCTTGAGGCGGACGGAGCCATGGAGGTGGGTGTCGAGATGCATTCGCTCTCGAAGACCTACAACATGACCGGATGGCGGATCGGCATGGCTTGCGGGAACCCTGATATCATCGCCGGTCTTGGCCGGGTCAAGACCAACGTTGACTCGGGCGCGTTCAACGCTGTCCAGCACGCCGCGATAGCGGCGCTCACCGGTCCCCAGGACTCTGTAGAACGGGCCTGCTCGATCTATCAAGAGCGCCGGGACGTGCTGGTGAACGGGCTCTCCGAGATCGGGTTTGACGTCAGGGCGCCGAAGGCCACCTTCTACGTCTGGGTGCCGGTCGATGATAGCATGGCCTTCGCTGCAAAACTCCTTGATCAGGCGGGGATCGTCGCGACCCCCGGGGTCGGTTTCGGCAGAAACGGTGAAGGGTTTGTCAGGTTTGCCATCACCCGCTCGATCGAGCGGATCAGCGAGGCGGTGGACCGGATGCGGGGGCTTGACCTGTGATCCTCCCCCCTCACCTCACGGTCAGGGGCGGGCATCTCCATATCGGTGAGCACGACACAGTGGACC
>CAZYWX010000152.1:0-3549 GCA_964651285.1 uncultured Methanoculleus sp. | reverse complement strand
TGGATCTGCTTACCTCTGCCCCCTCCCCAAGATTTTTGTACCACCCCCACCATGGCGTAGCCTGATTGCCATGTCTGGTGCAGACTACATCTACCCAAACGTCACCGAATTCACCCAGCGGGGCGGGCTCCTCGAACGCTGGCGTCTCGCCGAACCGCTCGGGTGCGCCTCCATCGAGGTCCCCGGCGACTTCATCAAGAACAGGACCGAGGTGGAACGGACCGGGCAGGATATCGGCTCCATGCTCACAAGATCGTCCATCGAGAAACTCTACCAGCAGGATGTCGACCTCCCCGACTCCCTCAGCTACCTCCTGCACACCGAACCGACCATTCCCCGGAAGGGCCAGCATGGCCGGCAGGTGAAGGCGGAGGTACGGTGGCGCGACCCTGCATGGGTGACCGCGTTTGGGGATATGCTCCTTGAGATCGGGGACTTTCTCGGCGTCCCCCCCGATATCATCGAGATCTATCCTGGCGACCGGAAGAACACCCATGCCGATATCGCCACGGCGATGCAGGCCCTGGTCGCCGCCCATGATAACGCCTTCGGGGTGGAACCCCGGGTCGTGCTCGTGAACCATAACGATCAGAGCATCTCGACAGGAAACCAGGTAGAAGCGTTCTGGGCAACGCTCACCCGGCTCTATCCAGAACTTGCCGAACTGGCCGGGGTAGCCCTCGACCCCTGGCACCTCCACGCTGCCACAAGGGGAGAGTTTACGCGGTCGCTCCTGCAGATCCCGCCCGATGCTCTGAAGGTCTTCCACATCCACAACAACCTGCGGCCGCCGTCGCTGACCGACGATCTGCCCTGGTCTGAGGTCTTCTCGCTGATCCGCGGCCTTCAGAAGAGGGTGTGCATCAAACCGGCGGTCTACCAGAAGATCAGGGTTGCAGAGACGATCGCTTTCTGCGAAAGGATGCTCACCGGGCCGCGAGTCGAGTATACGGGACCGCCAGCGGCATAACCTGCCGGGGGAACGCTTGCAGGACGATGCGACACCCATCCCTCCGGGAACCCGGAGTCCGGGTGCGATACCCACCAGGCCAACCAGGTCCTGCAGAGCGGTCACGAACCTGGACGTAGCCGAACGGCTCGCGTTCATGGGTCGTCTGCTCGAGGGCGCTGGGAAAGACCGCACCCGGGCCTGCAAGCAGGCGGCATGGCAACGGCAGGTCGAGCAAGCACCGGGATGAGAAGAAACTTGCCTCCATCCCCGGGGATCAGGAACCAGATAGCCAGGAAGATCCGTGATCGCAGCCACTAGACCGTTCCGCAAACCTCAAGGACCTGCGGGGCGGGGTCCCGACTCGCTCATCAAAGACCTCGATCTTCAGTTCCGGGGATGGGAGCCGGGACCCTGCATGCCCTCTGGAAGGAGCGTGGCAGCCAGGGACTGGACGATGAGGAGCAGGTGGTGAAGCGACGCCAGACCAGGGAGCGCCGGGGGTTCGAGACGAAGAAGAACGTGGCAACCGGGCAGGGAATTGAGCCGTTCCCCCGGAGGCCAGAACTGATGACCCGGCCCCGGGCCGAGGCCGTGCTCAAGCACGTGAGGAAGGTATTCCCTGAAGGGGGGTATGCGGTTGCAGGAGGTTACCGCCGGGGCACGAGCACCCTTGACAGGATCGTCATCGTCACGACCGCGGACCAGAAGACCGTCATGCACCGCCTCCCGGCGCCGACCACCACCACCGGGAACAACAACCGGCGGATCTCGTTCTCGCTCGACGACGCCTCGCTGGACGTCTGGTTCACCGATCCCGACCGGTACGGCACCGCGCTGCTCTGTGCCACCGGATCCCGGGGATTTCTGGCCCGGCTCTCCGCGGCGGCACGGGAACAGGGCTACCGGCTGGAACCGGAGGGACTCGTGGAGGTCGCAAGTAGCCGCCTCCTGACATTTGAAGATGAAGAGGAGGTCTTTGCGTTCCTCGGTATGGAGACCATCCCCCCAGAACTCCGCGAAGACCGGGGCGAAGTCGACCTTGCCCTCAGCCAGGCGCTCCCTGATCTCGTCGACCTCCCGCAGGTCAGGGGCGACCTCCATGTCCACACCACCTGGAGCGACGGCCACCAGTCGCTTGAGGATGTGGCAGCGGCAGGGGATGCCCTGGGCTACGAATACATCGCAATCACCGACCACTCCTCGCGGATGAGCCCGGGAGCCCTCGCACGGCAGCAGGCTGAGATCGAGCGGGTCAACCGCCGGCATACCTGCCGCCTCCTCGCTGGCTGCGAGGTGGATATCAGGGATAACGGCGTCCTCGGCTACCCGGACAGGGTGCTTGCAGACCTGGACCTGGTGATCGCCTCGGTCCACACGGGGTTCGACCAGGATCTGGACGTCATGACCAGGCGCGTTCTTGCCGCGATGGAGAACGAGCATGTCGATATCATCGGCCACCCCACCGGGCGTCTCCTCGGGCGGAGGCCACCCTGCGCCATCGATCTTTGCGCGGTGATCGAGCACGCAGCCAGGACCAGAACTGCGCTTGAGATCAACGCATCACCCCGCCGTCTCGACCTTGAGGATATTTATATCTGGCACGCGAAGAAGAAAGGAGTGAATCTGGCTGCAGGAACTGATGCCCATCGGGCAGGCGAATTCTCAAATATGCGTTACGGTATGATGCTGGCGCGCCGGGGCTGGTGCACCCCGGATGATATCCTGAATACACGCTTATTATCGGATCTGCTGGAGTGGCGATCGTGATCTACCGGCTCTACGAGAGGTATCTCCTCGCCGGTCTTCGTCTCCATCCCCTCCCGGAGGAGATCTGTTTTATGATCACGGAGCAGGATATGCTTGACGCTCCAGAGAACCTCTATCTCGCCACCGAGTGGTGTCGCGAACTCGGGATCGAGCGAGTCATGTTCCATATCAGCACCAACGACCCGGAGCGGCTTGAACAGTGTCTTCCTGAGATCCGCAGGATCGCATCGATCGCGCACCTGACCCTGTACTATGGTGACCAGAAAGAGGTCTCCGGGGAAGGGATGGATGTGACGGTAGCGATCGGGAAGAGCGGGCGGGAAGAGATCGCCAGTTGTATCAAGCGGATGGCTGAGGATGGGGTAGACCCTGAGTCGGTCGATGAAGACCTCCTGGAGTCGTACCTCACTTTCAAATATGAACCTGACCTCGTCATCAAGACCGGCGGGGACCATCTGACCGATTTCCTCATCTGGCAGTCGGTCTACTCTGAACTCTTCTTCCTCGACGTGAACTGGGCTCTGCTCAGGAAGGTTGATTTTCTCCGGGCACTCAGGGACTTCCAGTCGCGCGCGCGCCGCTTCGGGCGGTAGGCAGAGACCCTGGCCGGGTCTGCTGCTCAGATCCTCATGGACACCCGGGGATCCGGCGAATCGACCTGGAGGGTTGTCCTGGAACGCCTCTGCCAGAGGGGGTCTGACCTCCAAGCGAGGAGGGTGTTGCCTGCCGGCGCGCAACAGGACAGGGGTCTCCGGGAGGGGTCGCATGAGAGAAGCTATTCCGGGGAGAGAACCCGCTCGATCCCGTTGATGATCGCCTGTTTTGGGCGA
>CAZYWX010000151.1:0-3655 GCA_964651285.1 uncultured Methanoculleus sp. | reverse complement strand
CTCCTGGTCGTCGTCATAGTGGTGACGCTCCTCTGCGTAACGGTCAGTAGCGCCTACCCGGTCTCCCCGGAGGACCCGATGGTCGAGCGTGGTCTTGACTACCTCCATACATGCCAGAAAGGAGACGGGGGGTTTGGCGAAGAGGGAGATGAGAGTTCCCCTGGAACAACAGACTGGTCGGTCATGGCGATCGTCGCTGCCGGCGAAGACCCGCGATCCTGGACGACGAACAATACCTCACCGCTCGACTACCTGCAAGCCTCCGGGAACGAGACGCTTGCCAGAGGCGGAACCGCAGATATCGGTCGGAGAATCCTGACCCTCATTGCCGCTGGCGAAGACCCAAAGACCTCTGGTGGGATCGACCATCTCGCAGAACTTCAAAGGCGGGTGAAACCCAACGGCCAGGCTGGTGACCATATCTACACCACCATCTGGACGGTCATCGCGCTGGCCGCCGCGGGGGAGAATACATCAACCTCGACCGGTTGGCTGATGGATCAGCAGAATCCTGATGGAGGTTTTGGCTGGACATCCGGCGCAGAGAGCGATCCTGACGATACCGGGGCTGCCATCATGGCCCTCCGGGCCGCCGGGATACCGCCAGGATCACCAGTCATACAGAACACTCTCACCTACCTGCGGGGGGTGCAACAGGATGACGGGGGGTTTAACTTCGGCGGGACCAGCGCATCGAACTCCGCGTCTGACGCATGGGTCATCCAGGGGATCGTCGCTGCCGGCGAAGACCCTTCGACGTGGGAGAAGAACGGCACCGATGTGGTATCACACCTGGAGGGTCTCCAGAACCCGGATGGTTCGTTCCAGCATGCCGCATACGTCACCGATAACCCCTGCAGGATGACCGCAAGCGCCATTCCGGCACTGCTTGGCAGGCCTTATCCGATCACTCAGGCGACCCTCGCACCTGGACGGCAACAACCCACCCCTGCCATCTCCTCATCGCCCACTCCACGAGAACTGGACCCCGGCGATGTGGGGGCCATCACCCTCACCGATGACTCCGGCAGAACGATCACCATCCAGGGCACCCCCGAGCGGATCGTCTCGCTTGCACCGGCAAATACCGAGATCCTCTTTGCACTCGGGCTTGAGGACCAGATCGTCGGCGTGACCGACTACTGTGACTACCCTCCTGCCGCCCTCGATAAACCAAAAGTCGGGGGATACAGCACGGTCAACATCGAGAAGGTGGTCGCCGCCGATCCCGACCTGGTCTTTGCCTCCTTCGGAAACACCGAGGACGTGATCAACCGCCTCCATGACCTGGGGCTGACCGTCATCTCGCTCGATCCAGCGACCATCGATGATGTCCTGCACGACATAACCCTGGTCGGTGAAGCAACCCGGCAGGAAGAGGAGGCCGCAAAACTGGTTCAAAACCTGACTGCTCGTATACAGGCGGTCACTGATAAAACCGAAGCACTGGAAGAGAAACCGACTGTTGCTCACGTGGTCTGGTACGACCCGATCTGGGTGAGTGGCAACGCTACGTTCCAGGATGAGGTGATCGAGAAGGCTGGGGGGAAAAACGCGTTCGATTCAGTCGAGGGGTGGAAAGTCGTCAGTTTCGAGCAGTTTATGACCACTGACCCGGACTGCATCATTGTCAACTCCGGCACCGGGATGACCGCAGAGGAGGGGCGTGATATCATCTATGACTACTTCATGACCGAACCCAAGATGCAGGATCTCTCAGCGGTGAAGGAGAACAGGGTATTCATCATTGACGCTGATATTGTCAGCCGCGGGGGGCCGCGGATCGTGGATGCGCTGGAAGAGGTGGCGCAGGACCTTCATCCTGGTCTCTTCGGCGCAAAGGAGCCCACACCGACACCGACCCGGCAGTCCCGGGGGATGGGCGTTGCCATCCTTCTGTTGGCGCTGGGGTTTGCCGCTGCTGCCGGCCGGATGAGGATGCGGTGACACGCCTCCCGGCAGAACACCACCGGAGCATCACCCATGATCGAGATCCAGGAGCGACAGCCTGCCGGGACCGCTAAACCCATCGAAGTGCTTGACCTCGATGCCGCCTACGGCGTCAAGAAGATTCTCGAGGATATTACGTTCTCCGTCGAGAAGGGCGAGTTTCTGGGCCTCATCGGGCCCAACGGATCCGGAAAGACAACACTCCTGAAGGTCCTGAGCAAGATCATCACGCCTGAGGCGGGCACCGTCTACCTCGACGGCCGTGACCTGGAGGAGATTACGTTCAGAGAACTGGCCCAGAACCTGGCGGTTGTCCCGCAAGAGGTCGCGATCGGGTTTGATTATACCGTCCGCGAGATCGTCATGATGGGGAGGCATCCCTACATCAGCCGGCTCAGAGCAGAGGATGCAGATGATCTGCGCCTCTGCAACCAGGCGATGGAACTCACCCGGGTCGAGACGCTCGCCAATGCCTCGATAAACGAGATCAGCGGTGGTGAACGCCAGCGGGTGCTGATCGCCCGGGCGCTCGCACAGGAACCCAGGATCCTGCTCCTCGATGAGGCGACATCGAACCTCGATATCAGTCATCGGATCGAGATCTTAAATATCATCAGGGGTCTTACCGACAAGATCACGGTGATCAGCGTCTTCCATGACCTGAACCTGGCTGCTTACTACTGTGACCGCCTGATCGTGCTGAAAGACCGGCGGATCTATGCCATAGGGCCGCCAGAAGATGTCCTGACCGCAGAGACCATCAGGGCAGTCTTCGGAATCGATACCCTCATCAGGCACCATCCGTTCACCAGGAAGCCCTACGTCCTGCCGGTGTACGAGAGACCGGCAGCACCTGAACATGAGCATGCGCGGCGGATACATGTTATCTGCGGCGGCGGGACAGGATCTGATCTCCTCTACCTCCTCTCTGCGCGCGGGTTTGTCGTCACCTGCGGCGTGCTGAACGTGCTGGATACCGATTACGGAACAGCCCTGCACCTCGGTCTTCCTTCTGTTGCCGAACCGCCGTTTCATGGCATCACCCCGGAGTCGCTCGCAGAACTCAGGGGCTACCTCGACGAAGCCGATGCCATCATCGTTATGCCCATGCCGATCGGGCAGGGGAACATCGAGAACATCAGGGTGCTGCTCGACTACGCCGAAAAAACGATCCTGGTTGAGGGGGAGCCGGGGTCAGACGCGATGGAGGACTTCACCGGCGGGGATGCGCGTGCGCTCCTGGACGAGGTTGAGGCGCGCGGTGCTACCCGGGTCAGGGGGTTCGAAGATCTTGCAGCGCGTCTTGCCTTGCTCTAATCTCACCGGAGAGGGAGGCGCACCACAGGAAAGAGACCCCGGATGTCCGGGAGTGTTTTTGTAACATTTTATTACCTTAAATCAAATGTAGCTGTAATGATGAGTAATAGACACCTGGCACTTACTCTTGGTCTGGTCATCCTGGCCATGGTCATCGGCGTGGTAAGCGCATCTGGCTCCGGCCTCGATGACGGCCAGCAGCAGGCAGGCTACGTTCCCGGGGAAACCCCGGATGATGCCCCGGCGCAGGAACGGGCAGCAGCAAGGACCGGCGAGAGAACCATCACAGTGACCGACGACTTCGGGGAGAGCGTCACCATCAGAGGGGTACCACAGAGGATCGTCTCCCTCGCACCCTCCAACACCGAGATCCTGTACGCCCTCGGTC
>CAZYWX010000150.1:0-3657 GCA_964651285.1 uncultured Methanoculleus sp. | reverse complement strand
CCACTGAAGTGAGGGGCCTTCTGCCTGTTTTCTTCGTAAAAACCCGAAGAGATCTGCAGATCAGGATGAGAAGAAAGGAGACCGAATTTCCGAACCTTTATCCTTCACCACGCAAGAGAATCTTTACGGATGAAAGCCTTTGACTGCAGGCTCTGCGGGAAGTGCTGCATGCACGCCGGGAGCCATCTCATCGAGGTCGAGAAGAGGCTCACAAGTCGGGACTACCTCTGCCGACAGAGGATCGCCGGTGGCACGTTTCGAGCCCGGGTAGAGGAGCGGTTCCTCGACCTCTTCAACGACTCTTCAGAGAACGATGCGCACCCCTCCTGGTGCCCGTTCCTGCGGAGCCTTCCGGGGAAGAAAGGAAAATATGTCTGTACCATCTACGCGAGCCGCCCCTCGATCTGTCGGTCGTATATCTGCTGTAGCATGCGGATATTCACCGCCGACGGTCGGGAGGTCGGAAAAGTGAAAGGGAGGAGAAGCCTCACCACCGAGGATGCCGCCCTGCGCCAGTGCTGGGAGGAATCGGTTGCGCCGCTCGGGATCGATAACGACGTCGCCTGGAAGAGTGAGGTTACCACGATCCTCAACCGTGCAGGATACCGGGTCGAAGCCTATGAGTGACCGCGACCCCCGACGCCTTCCAGTCATCCAGGGTCAGGTGCGGTGCACACCAGATAAGACCGTCCCCACCGACCTCTGCAGGCTCTGCGCCCACTCTGTCCGTGTTGTGATAGGAGGGAAAGAGTTCCCATCACCGGCACGCGCCTACTGTACCCGGTGCCGGGATGTGCCCCATATCAAGATGGAGGAGATTGAGGCAATCATCTGCGACGATATCAGGGGAGAAGGGTTTCGGAGCATCGCGAATATCATCAGCTGACGGAAGGGATCACTTCCTCCAGAACTCCCAGGGATGTTTTGACTGGAACGGAACGCCCTTCGCCTCGCGATTCCAGTCAGTCTCGATCGTGTGGTGGACCAGTCTGACCTCGTCACGGAGATCAGCAAGGACCTCCTTGACATCTTTGAGCTCGCGCAGGAGGTTGTCCAGCTCTTCAAACGAACGCTGTTTTTTTATCGGAGCCTTCCCACCGTTCTTCCGGTAGAGAAGACCTGCCTCGATCAACTCAAGAATAGCTTCGTTCCGGTCGAGTGCGTGGTCTCTGGCATACCCATCGATCTGCTCCAGCAGATCCGGGTCAAGCGCAAACGAACATCTCATTGCCATAGGCCGTCTACTTCACAGGAAATTGTATCTCTGCTGATATAAGGTACTCCTCCATTCATGCCAGCGCCGGCCACTTCTCCCGGACCAGGAGCGCGGGGACACTCATCGGGAGAGACTCCAGATGCTCCAGGGATCGGCATCCGCTCCCAGAACGCTTCCAGCACAAACTTCTGCTCACTGACAAAAAAGGATGCCCGGGTTTCCCTGCGGGATGGGACTCCCGGGGATCAACTGATATTTTCCATACTGTATCCTTTCTGGGCGAGGAGTTCTTTCACACGCTCGCGATGATTGCCCTGCAGCTCGATCGAGGAACCCTTGACTGTGCCGCCACAGGCCAGCTTCGCTTTCAGGAACTTGGAGAGATCTTCGAGATCGATGTCATAGGGATCCAGTCCCTCGATGACCGTGACTTCTTTCCCGTACCGGCGCCTATTTATCTTGACACTGATTCTCTGCTGTTCCTTCGCAACTTCTTCACAGATACATAACTCCTTTGGCAGTCCGCAAGTCGGACATATCCCACCATTCATTGCATGTACCTTTTAGCTCTCGTTATATAATATTTGGCATGGTCATTCATCGATAATACAGACGTCACAACCCTGTGAGAAAACCTGGTCTGATCGGCTCCGGTAACGGTAGACGGTAATCCCTTTACACCCGAGATCGTGGGCGAGAGAGTAGATGTGAGCGATATCATCAGGGGTTGCGTTCTCCGGGAGGTTGACCGTTTTTGAGACAGCGTTGTCCACATGTTTCTGGAACGCGGCCTGCATCCGAACGTGCTGCTCGGGCGCGATCTCGATGGCCGTCCTGAAGAGTGACCGGGTGTCATCATCCAGGGGAAGACCATCAATCGTCCCGTAACGCCGCACGTGCTCTGCCACGTCTCTTCCACCGGCAGTCCCCGGCAGGAGGTCCCTGACGAGGTCACTTATGATGCTGACCGGTTGCCCGTCGATCGTCCGGGTGTAGGCAAAAGAGAAGATCGGTTCAATACCGCTCGTCGTCCCGGCGATGAGATGGAGTGAACCGGTGGGGGCGATGGTAGTGACGGTGGCGTTGCGCATATCTCCTGGGTAGACAGAACCCTCAATTGCCGGAAACGATCCCGACTCAGCCCCGAGTTCCTCCGACCGCTCCCGGGCCGCCGCCTGGATCCCTTCCATCAGGCTTCCGGCAAACCCGAGCGCCTCTTCTGACTCATAGGGAATCCCGAGGCGTATGAGCGCCTCAGCAAACCCCATGACCCCAAGACCAATCTTGCGGGTAGCAAGGGTCTTCTCCCGGATCTCGGGGAGCGGGAACCGGTTGACGTCAATGACCGCGTCGAGGAAGTCGATACCGCACCTGACAATGGTAAGAAGCAGGTCTTCGTCAAGATCGTTTTTTCTGATGCATCGAGCGAGGTTGACACTCCCGAGGTTGCAGCTCTCATAGGGATAGAGCGGTTGCTCACCGCAGGGATTGGTCGCCTCGATGATCCCGAGATGCGGAGTGGTGTTCTGCCGGTTGATCTCATCGAGGAAGAGCACCCCTGGCTCGCCTGATGCCCAGGCAGACGTAGCAATAAGCCGCCAGAGCGATCTGGGATCGATCTTTTTCCAGACACTCCCATCGCGGGGGTTGACAAGATCGTAGTCCTCCCCCTTCTCCAGGCACCTGAGAAATCGGGCGTCGACACCCACTGAGATGTTAAAGTTCCGGAGACCACCGGTCTGTTTGCAGGTGACAAACTCCTCGATGTCAGGGTGGGAGGCCGCAAGCACCCCCATGTTTGCGCCCCGCCGGCGACCCCCCTGTCTGACCGCCTCGGTTGCCGTATCAAAAACCCGCATGAACGAGACCGGTCCGCTTGCGGTACCCATCGTCCCGCGGACGAGATCGCCACGGGGTCGGAGATGAGAAAACGCGAACCCGGTCCCGCCACCAGATTTGTGGATGAGCGCCATCCGGGTGAGGCTTGAGAAGATGCCTTCGAGGGAATCCTCCACCGGCAGGACAAAGCAGGCCGAGAGCTGCCCGACGGGGGTGCCCGCGTTCATCAGGGTGGGAGAGTTGGGAAGGAAGAGAAGACGGGAGATGAGCGAGAAGAACTCGCGGGACCGTGCCGGGCCACCCACGGCGTCGGCTACCCGGGAGAAGAGATCATGTGGTGTCTCGCCCGGGAGGAGGTAGCGGCGTTCAAGGAGGAGCCGGGCTGCGGGAGAGAGATCCATGCTGCACCCATAGATCCCCGCCCTTAATAATCAGTCGTGTCCAATCCTTCTGTCAGCAATGTCTCTTATCGTGCTTGGAACCGCATCCCACGTGGGCAAGAGCATGACGGTGGCAGCGATCTGCCGTGCTCTCTACCGGCGGGGGATCCCGGTTGCGCCGTTCAAATCCCAGAACATGAGTCTCAACTCCTACGTCACGGC
>CAZYWX010000149.1:0-3666 GCA_964651285.1 uncultured Methanoculleus sp. | reverse complement strand
AGGTTCTGGTATCTCCTCCTGGTCCTGGTCTGGTTCGGTCATCGGTGGTGCATCTGGTCCCGGTGTCAGCCACGCCATCTGGATCAGCCCGGCATCCCTGATGACCACCTCCCCTCCACCGACTGTGAAGGGATCGGTCGCGCCGGTCACCGGATCGACATGGCTATCCCTGCCGGGTTCTGTGAAGACGTAGTCCTCTGGCGGGGTGAACACGAGGGAGTAGTCTCCTGGCAGGATGGGGCCGATGAGATACATGGAGGCGTAGCAGTCGTGGTACCCCGTGCGGGCCGACGCCACCACAGCGCCACCTGCGTCCAGGAGCCGGACCTCGCCGCCGGTTATGCCGTAGGGTTCATCCCTGACACCGTTCTGGTTATCGTCGCTCCAGGTCGTTCCGCGTACCCAGCCATACGCTGCCGCCGGGGTTCCGGTCTGGTATTCCCCGGTGAGACCCACGTTCAGGATGTCTCCCCCGGCTCCAACATCCACAAATCCCTCATCATCAAGTTTCGCAGACGCCATGGTCTCGCTCGTCTGGATGGCATCATTGTCCGGGCCAGGGACGGTGCAGGAGTAACCCTCTGGAATAAGGATCTCAATGCCGGCGTAGCCCCAGTATGGGCTGCTGAAGATCTCGGGTGGGAACTGGTATGAACCATCGGGGCCGGTGGCTATGTATCCGATCAGCATGCTCTTGCGGCTGATCAGCCGGATGTTGATGCCGGGGATACCTGGCTCACCCGGGTCCCGGATGCCGTTCGCGTTCAGGTCATACCAGACCGTCCCTGAAAGCAGCTGGGTGCCTCTGACCAGTCCTGCGTTCCGCGTCACCGTCGCGGCAGGCGCAACGTCAAATGTATCGGTTGTACCGGTCCCGGGGTCAACGTCACTTCCGGAGCCGGACGAGGTGAATACATACGGAGCATATCGTCTCGGCGGCGCAAACTTGAGGTAGTAGCGCCCCGGCTCGTCGAGCATGAAGGTGTAACTCCCGTCGTCCCCGGTGAACGTTGTGCCTGCCAGGGTACCGTCAGCCCTCATGAGTTCTACGCGGATACCAGGAATTCCCTGAACACCATCATTCCAGACACCGTCTGCGTTTTCGTCAAACCAGACGGTGCCGGTGACAACCGCAGGCCCGGGCTCTCCTTCCCCCTCCCCCTCCCCGGGAGGGGCCTCCACGACGACCACCCCGGCATCCAGGGTGCGGTCGTCATCGATGAGTTTGATTGGTTCGGTCCTCCCGGTCACCGGGTCCACATCGCTGTCGCGGGTCTCGTCGTTCCCCTGGCCTGCGGCCGTGAAGGTGTAGCCCTGCGGCAGGTCAAAGACCAGGTAGTAGTCACCCTGCGGCAGGCTGGTGAAACAGTATCGCCCTGCCGTATCGGTCGTCACGACGTTGACAGGTGTGTTGTCGGTCTGATAGAGGGTTACCGTGGCGCCGGGGAGCCCTGTTTCGTCATCATCCCTGCTACCATCGTTGTTTACGTCTATCCAGACAATACCCCTGATCTGGCCGGTTACCGCTGGTTGGGGCACGATGAGTCCGGCATCCCACCAATCCTGTTTCTCCCCTGCCTTGAGGGTGATCGTTCCTGTCCTGCCGGTCGCCTGGTTTGCGTCGCTGTCGCGTGCGTCGTCGTCACCGGCATTCTGTATCGTAAAGACCATCCCCGCCGGCGGCACGAACTCCACGATGTAGTCTCCGGGCGTGCAGTTGGTGAAGCGGTACCGGCCGTCCGCCCCGGTCGTTGTTGTGGCGACCTCACTGAGGTCTGCATCCAGGAGAATGATTTTGACACCCTCGACCCCCGGTTCTCCGGGGTCCTGGATGCCGTTTGCATTGGTGTCGTTCCAGACCAGGTCACCGATCGCGGCTGGCGCGACGGTGGTGGGCGTGGGCTGGGGTTTCGTCGGTGTCGGGCACGGCGGGCAAGACCTGGAGGGTTTTGCCGTTGTTTTTGACGAACTCGGCACGGTATGTGGCTTTACGGCAAGTTTCACGATCCAGGCGTCGGTCTCTACCGTCCCGCCCTCCCTGGTTGCGTTGAACGTCCCGGCAACAAGATACTCGGTGCTGGCGACCTGGACGGCCGATGTCGCCTTATCTCCAGGGTTGGCGCCGCCAAGCGTTCTGCTCCCCTCAACCTTCCCGGCGTTATCGAGTTTCATGACCCAGGCGTCGCCTCCCGCAGGGTCTTTCCCGCTCTCCCCGACAATGAGGTATCCACCGTCGAGTGTGGCGATGATCGATTCGGCCGACTCGTTTGTCTCTGCATCCCCGTAGGTCCAGTTCCAGACGATCCTGCCATCAGGCCCCATCCTGATGACCAGGGCATCGTCGTTGGTCCGGTTGGCGGTATCCCTGCTCGTGGAACTCCCGGCAACGACAAGACCCCCGTCCGGTGTTGCCACGAGTGCCCGGGCGGTATCGTTCTCTGGACCACCGATGGTTCTGTTCCAGACTTCGTTTCCTGCGGGATCAAGTTTCATGACCCAGGCATCGGTGGCGCACGCGCCAAACGATTCTGTGCTCCCCGCGATGGTAATGTTGGTGTCGGTGGTCTCAACGACCGCGTATGCCGCATCAGAGCGTCCGGATTCTCCGAAGGTCCGTATCCATTCCTCGTCCCCGGTGGCGTTGAGTTTGATCACCAGGGCATCGGTCTCCGGGGATCCCCAGGGCGCGACCGTCCCGGCGACGATGTAGCCGCCGTCACTGGTCTCGGCGGCCGCGTATGCTGATGCGTTGACCTCAGCCCCGCCAAACGTCCTGTTCCAGACGATATCCCCCGCAGGATCGAGTTTCATGACCCAGGCATCGGTATCTTTCCGTGTGTCATTGGTCAGGTAGGTGAACGATCCTGCAACGAGGTAGTTGCCGTCGGTTGTGTTGATCAGCGCCCGGGCGGTATCTGCCTCACCGGCGCCGATTGTTCTGTTCCAGACCTCCTCACCGGTCTCGGTCAGGTTGACCACCCAGGCGTCACCTTCTCCGGCGCCGAATGAACTGGTCTCACCGGCAAAGAGATATCCTCTCCCGCCTGGTTGCTGGAGAAGCACATATGCCGAGTCGTTTGCATCCGGGCTGCCGTAGGTTTTGTTCCAGACGACTGAGAATTCCACCGTGGTAGCGCTCGATGTTGCGACAAGCGTGCAGGCAAGCAGCACCATCACTATCAAACAGAGATTTTGCTTCATAGTTCCTCTCCTGGCTTGTTGCCAATCCCCTCATGCGTCCGTGTGTTTGTTCGTATCTGCCGGGAGGTGAGCGATCAATGGTGTGCCGGGTCACGGGTTGCTGGTTGTGGTATCTGTGGTTTTGGTGGTCTGTGTTCAACACAGGAGTTGTGCTTGCACCACCGTCCGCTGAGAGGACAGGCTAGCATTGTCAAATGATTATAATAATATTTCTATGCCACTCCTGGCGGTCAAGGCCCTGCTCTGGTTGTCACATCGGCATGTCCTGCTGTGGGTGACTCTCCCTCCTGAGCCCCTGCCTCTGCGTCGTCTCCGTCCCTGGCAGCCGTGGTGCAGGCCCATATCGGTATTCTCTGGTATTTGACACGCTATTCCAGGAAAAGGGGAGGATGGCCGTATGGCAGGTGGGTTTGTGGTATGGTCCGGGGCCTTTGGATCTGCGGGGCTTTGCACGGTGTCTGGGGG
>CAZYWX010000148.1:0-3750 GCA_964651285.1 uncultured Methanoculleus sp. | reverse complement strand
GGCTCTCGCTCGATGAGATCATCGAGTACATCGATATCGGCGGCCCGGCGATGGTCAGGGCAGCGGCAAAGAACCACAAGTACGTGGCGGTCGTGATGGACCCTGCTGACTATCCAATGGTTGTGGATGCTGTCCGGGGCGGCGGGTTTACGGCCGAAGATCGGTTGAACCTTGCTGCGAAGGCCTTCGCCCGGACGGCGGCCTATGACGGTGCGATCACAAACTACCTCACCGGAATCGACCGGCCATTCCCCGAGATCCTCACCGTCCAGTTCAGGAACGGGAGGACACTACGCTACGGGGAGAACCCCCATCAGGCGGCAGCGGTCTACGGGGATGCGGGCATCGCCGCCCAGGAGACGCTCCAGGGCAAAGAGATGTCCTACAACAACTACCTCGACGTCCATGCCGCGGTCGGGCTGCTCAGGGAGTTTGAGGAGTGCGCCGCGGTTATCGTCAAGCACAACAACCCCTGTGGCGTGGCGACGGGCGAAGACCTTCTCGAGACCTACATCGCCGCACGGGAGGTTGACCCGGTCTCGGCCTACGGTTCGATCGTCGCCATGAACCGAGAGGTCGCGGAGGATGTCGCCCGGGAGCTCACTGAGACGTTTGTCGAGGTCGTGATCGCTCCTTCCTACACCCCGGAGGCCCTCGAGATCATGAAGGTCAAGAAGAACATGCGGGTGCTTAGACTCCCTGAACCGGTGGTGCAGGACGAGATCCGGAGCATCGATGGTGGTGTCCTGGTCCAGCGGGCTACACCCTACCGCGAGGACTGGAAGGTTGTGACCGAGCGGGAGCCCGATGCCCGCGAGATGCGGGCGATGGAACTCGCCCTGAAGGTCTGCCGGCACACGAAGAGCAACGCTATCGTGTTTGCAGACGAGAAAGCGGTCCTCGGCATCGGCGCCGGGCAGATGAACCGGGTTGAATCCGCAGAGATCGCGGTCAAGAAGGCCAGGAAGTCGCTCGCCGGGTCGGCGGTAGCGTCGGATGCGTTCCTGCCATTCCCTGATACCCTGGAGGTCGCGGCGGCAGCGGGGGCGACGGCGCTTGTCCAGCCGGGCGGCTCTATCAGGGACCAGGAGGTCATCGATGCGGCGAACCGACTCAACGTCGCGATGGTCTTTACGGGCGTCCGCCACTTCAGGCATTAACCCCGTATCAATCTCTTTTTTGGCTCTGTTGAAACCCTTGTTGCTGGCCCTGGTGGTACAGGGACACCCTCTGACCCCGCTGGTTGTCCCCGGCCCCGGGAGGGGAAATTGATGCGGTGCCTCCCCTGCCCTTGACATCGCCGCTGCGAGGACTCCCGGAGGGGAGACGTCGTAGATGCCACCGTCGCCGGGACTGAGATCTCTGCATGCCAAGAATCTCGCATTTTCCTATCCGGGCGTTATTTTCCCGAATTTAACAGCAACCATAATATTAATCACTGTGTTCTTGAAAAAAAGGGTGGATTATGCTGGGATAGTATCAACATATTTATAATTAGGTTTCTCGTAGTTACTCGTGGTGGATACACCCATGGATTATGGAAATCTGATCTCCAGGTCGTTTGCATATACGAAAGACGCCCTGGTAGGAAAATGGATGCAGTGGGTCATCCTGGTGGTTCTCTCCCTTATCCAGGCCTTCACCCTGCTCCTAGTCCCGCTCCTCAGCGGCTACGTGGTGCGGGTGCTCTCCGGAAAGACCCCGGCCCCCGAAGTCAACGAGTGGGGCAGGCTCTTCGTCGACGGTTGGAAACTGAACATCATCACGCTGGTCTACATGATCCCGGCACTCCTGATATTCCTCCTCCTGGGCGGCCTCAGCATCATCGCCGGGATAGGGACAGGTGACCTCGCCGGGGCCACCAGCGGAATCCTCGCAGCACTGGCAGGAAGCCTCCTCGCCCTCATCGTCGCGCTCGTCATCGCCTTCATCGCCCTCTTCGCAATCTTGCGGTTTGCGCACACGGGGCGGTTTGGCGAAGCGTTCAACTTCAGCGCGATACTCGAGCACATCGGCAGCCTCGGGTGGGGAACCTGGATCCTTGCGGTCCTCATCATCGTCGTCATCGCGGTCGTCTACTCCTGCGTGGTTGGCCTTCTCGCCTTGATACCCTTCCTGGGCTGGATCATCGTTCTCTTCCTCAACGTTGCGTTTGCCGTCTTCTACGCCCGCTACCTGGCCCTGGTCTACGAGTCCGTGCCTGCGCCTGCGTAAAACCATAATAACCCCTTTTTTGCCACCCCCTTTTGCGGAGCGACCGCCAGCCTCTCACAAGGCATCTTCCAAATTCCCAGGAACTGCTCCCCCTGTCAAGTAGGTCCAATCCAAACACCCTCTCCCATGAGCAAAACAGCGTGTTTATCTCCCGGGGCAAAAGATTCCAATCAATATATTCCGGTGATACCTATCATAGACTCCCTCCGGTTCTTCAGCGACTCCTTCGACTACACAAAAGAGGCCCTCTGGGGCAGGTGGATCCGCTGGCTCCTCCTGCTCAGCAACGTGATTATATCCCCGCTCATCTACGGCTACAGTGTGCGGGTCATGAGCGGCGCAAAGCCCGCCCCTGAACCCGAGGGCTGGATTCAGGCTTTTTCTCGACGGCATCAAACTGATCATCATCACGGTCGTCTACGCCATTCCGGTGCTGGCAGGCTCCGAACCACTCCTCAGCCCTGAGATCGGCATCGTCGTAGCCTTGGTTCTCCGTGTCCTCTTCCTCCTTGCCGCCATCGTGATCGGCTCCTTGCCCACATCAACAAGATCAGGCGGCTGAACTGCTCCATCCCCCTCGTGGTGCTGACCGTCGCGGTCGTGGAGTTTGCCCTCATCCTGGTGCCGCTCATCGGCTGGCTCATCCTCGTCCTCCTCACGCCGGCGTTCGTCATCTTTACCTACTGCTCCCATCGCCCTCCTCTACGAGAGCGCCCCGGCGCCGGTATAGACCTCCTCGCTTTTTCCGGCTCTCCTGACCGCCTGCCCCGGATGCTCAATATTTATATATGGGTCTTCCCAATTATCTGCGGTGAAATCCACTATGAGTGATTGTTTTATTCGGTGAATCGATACGCTTTTTTGACACCACCTTACGGGACGGCGAACAGACACCAGGTGTCTCGCTGACGCCGGCCGAGAAACTTGAGATCGCAACCCACCTTGCTGACGTCGGCGTCCACGTCATCGAAGCAGGATCTGCAGCCGCCTCTGCTGGAGAACGCGAATCCATCCGGGCCATCGCCGATGCCGGGCTCGCCGCCGAATGTTGCACCTATGTCCGGGCGCTTCTCCTGGATATCGATCTTGCCGCAGATGCCGGTGCCGACTCGGTCCACCTCGTCATCCCGGTAAGCGACCTGCACATCACAAAGAAACTCCGCAAGACCCGTGAACAGGTCTGCGATATGGCCTGGAATGCCGTCGAGTACGCGAAAGACCGCGGTCTCATCGTCGAACTCTCCGGGGAAGACGCATCCCGCGCAGACCAGGCGTTCCTTGCAGAGGTCTTCCAGGAAGGGGTTGAGCGCGGCGCAGACCGGCTCTGCTTCTGCGACACCGTCGGGCTCCTCACGCCCGAACGGACCGCTGCACTCATCCCGCCGCTCCTCTTCGCCCCGCTCTCCATCCACTGCCACGACGACCTCGGGTTTGCGCTCGCAAACTCGGTCGCCGCCCTCCGTGCCGGGGCATCCTCTGCCCACGTCACCGTCAACGGCCTCGGCGAGCGGGCAGGAAACACGGCTCTCGAAGAAC
>CAZYWX010000147.1:0-3797 GCA_964651285.1 uncultured Methanoculleus sp. | reverse complement strand
GGGCGAGGAACGGAACCCGTCGGCATGGGAGTGGGGCTACCGGGACCAGCGTGTCGTCGGGGGCGCTCCGGTCTCGTACGCGGAGAGCAGGGCCCTTCACGACACCTACGACTCTCTCATGGAGTACGAAGGCGCATACTACGTGGTGCTGACGACGTGGCCTTCGGGCGGGGAGATCCGGTGAGGGTGGCGTCGCGATAACCCTGTGTCCGGATCTATCCGTACCCGGAACCATACTTTCCTCTTTAGAAAGGTTATGCGGGCGCTTTTGGGGTGCCCCTCCGGAACGCTTCCCTTCTCCGGATCGCGCGCCCTTTCAGGCACTCCCCGGACGGTTCTACCTCTGATACCGGCACTTGATGCTTTTTCCCCGATGACGGTTCTGTCCCGTGGGTTCTGGTAATACTCCCCGGACGTGTAAAGAAAATGGACAGAATTCATAAATAGACTTGCGCCCATGTCATTGTGTGGGCGCGAGGATGCGTCTGCAAAAGTTCGTGGGGTCCACCCATCCCTGCTTGACGGCTGGATGATAGAACCCCGCATGCCCCGAAGGCTAATGAGATGCATGCATTCCAGGTACTTAACATGTGTGCCTCTCCTGCCTCCGGGGACTGAAAACGGAGTTGAAACACATGAAAAGAAAAACTGGAATGCAGACATTCTCCCTCTGCTCCTGGCACTGCTGCTGGTGAGCGTGGGGATTGTGCCGGCAGTAGCAGCAACCTCTGAGGTTCCGGTTGAGCAACCGATCCCTATAGTTGCGGCAAACGGGCAGACATCATCCGGTCTACATTTTGTGATCAATGAAGATGTGAAAGAAACAACGTCTCATTGGGCACTGTTTGCCGCCGATGAGCAGGGACAGAGAAATGCTCTGAATGATTTAGAGATGACTCAAATCTCCGATGAGAAAAAACAGATACTATCCGAAGGGCTCAGGAAGATCTGGGCAAAGTATCCTGTGGCTACGATTCAACGTGACGGTCGAGCGGAGGTGGCTTTTGTCTCTCCTGGTGAACATACTTTGACCGAAGAGGAAGAGTCCATCCTTGCTCAGGCCGATGAAGCGCTCGTCGAGTACCTGAACGATAAGTTTTCAGCCGAAAATGGCATCCCGTGGTGGGCGGCTCCCTGTCATCAGGATGTCATAGAGACCTCCTGCCTGAAGTGGGGTGTTTCATCCACGTATGCCACATATGCTCACGATGCGGCAGATGATCCTGACTCCTGGCCTTCGGTCTTGCCCCCGACCGGGTTTGAATGGTTGGATACCTTCATTCAGATGGTGTGTCACTCTTATGATCATTACTACGACCCTGTGCTTGGAACGGGTTACGCTCCAGAACAATGCGAGAACTATGCAAACACTGCCAGAAATTACTACGATCAATCGTCGATGTACAATGCATACACAAACCTGGGATATTCAAGTCATTTCCTGACTGATGTAGGAAATCCGCTCCATACCGGTATGGAGATTGAACAGGCTCTGAATCCATGGGTCCACGCTGAGTATGAAGACTATGTTGGAGAGAACTGGGATCAAGGCAGTGGAGAGGGGTACAACTTCTGGTCGGTCATCCAGGATAACTGGTATTATTACACCATAACCGATCCATCAAGTTCGACGCAGTCACTTGCTGAGTATGCGAAAAATCACGATGATGAACTCTACTATCTGGTGTATAATCACCGGGACACGTTCAGAACTGACCCGGATGTCAGATCGATTACCGAGGATTGTCTCCTCGATACGGCGAAGTATACGCTCGGCCTGGTGAAATACGTGAGAGATTGAGGATTAAACCATGGAACCACTGGCATCGTCTGTTATCGTCTTTGTCCTGCTCATCGTGCTTCTCCCGGCTGTCTTCACCGGTCTCCTCTCCCTCGCGTTCTACTACATTCTCACGAAGGCGCAACCGATTATCGGCAAACTCGCTCCGATTTTGATCGGGTTGCTCCTGGCCGTTCTGGTGCCGGTTCTCTCCCTCCTGCCGCTGATTCGGCCGATTTTACCGGTGCTGGACCTGGTGATCCTGCTGATGGGTGTATTGACGCCGTTCATGCTCCTCAGGAATCGCCTTCCCGATCGGCACCATTTCAAAATTCTCTTCTCCGGGTCCGTGATCACGGTGGCCACGCTTTTGGTCTACGGGTTTGCAATGGCGTTCGGGGACGGGAGTCCCTCACCGGTCTCCCGATTCCTGATATCTCTGCCCCTGCCCGAGATTGGCCTTCCCATCATGAGCCTGATTACGGCTTACCTGGCGGCCGTGCTCATATCCGCCGTCGTATTCGGTGCCGTGCTCGCAGTCGTAACCGCACTCCGGGAGCGGGAGGTGCAGAGCGGATGACCGGTTCAGGGCCCTGCCGCAGGCATGAAATCCATCGCCTGCAGAGGCGGGGGTGTCCTGGCGGCCGGGCTCTGCCTTCTGCTGGTTTTTACAGCAGGGTGCCTTGTGCCGGAGTACGGGGTGGGCCGCGACATCCTGGTCTTCAAGGTCGACGCCGGGGGACGGAGCAGTGGCAGACGGCCATCGATACCGGAGGCGATGATACGGCAACGAGCATGATCCAGACGGCAGACGGTGGATATCTCATCGGAGGAGAGGTCTGGCCCTGGCGTGGTGACCGAACCTATGGAATTTTCAAGGTCGATAGCAACGGCGCCGTCGTCTGGAACGTCACCGGCAGGAGGGGAGACGACCGGATCTCTTCCGTCGCCCAGACAACGATGGGCACCATCGTAGCGGTCAGCAGTTCCAGCACCAGCGGTTCCCGGATCCTGCTCTTTGACCCGGCAGGGAACCTCTTGGATCGCGACGTACAGGATGCGGAGGCCGACGGCATTCTGCAGTCGGTTGTCGGGACTTTCGATGGAGGGATTGCCGTCGCTGGAACTGCCGGAAGAGATCTCCTGGTGCTCAAAAGAGATGCGGATCTGACGGAAGAGTGGCGCAAGACCTACGGGACCGACGACAAGGACAGTGCGAATATCATCGGCATCCGACGGCGGGTACCTGGTGAGTGGCACGATCCATCTTCCGAACCGGAACGGCTCCGACGTGTGGCTGCTCCGGCTGGATTCCTCGGGTGATCTGATCCGGGATGCGACGCTCGGGAGCCCGTCGCAGTCCAATACCGTCGTATTCATGAGCGAAGCGCCGGGGGGCGGGTGCACCGTCATCTACACCAACGTGACGCTGGAGGAGGTCGTCTTCGATCGGGAAGGGAACGTGCTTGAGGAGCGGGCGCTCAACGCATCGGCACCGATTATCAAAACGGCCGATGGAGGGTATGTATCCGGCACGGTTACGTATCGTTCCTCATCCCGATTCCTGATTCTCGCCGACCAGGTCGGTGTTCCTCACATCATGAAACACAACGCTGATGGACTTCCGGAGTGGGATACCGAACTGAATAGCACATTCAAACTGATGGGCAGCGCTGTCTCGGTCATTCAGGCCGCCGACGGGAGATATGTCCTCCTGGTGAACCGGCATAACTATCCAAAGGAGCCGCGGACGGAGCCTGCATGAGCGTAACATGGTTATTGGCTATCGCAACCGAGCATATCGGGTGGTGCAGTTGAAGATCGATCGGAGAAGGATGAGCCGGGAGTGGTAGTGGTCGGGGAGGGTTGATCTGCACCATCGGTATGAAAATGGGGGCGATCCACATTCAGACGAAATTGGTGAAAACGTAAAGGGAGTCACATGGAAGCGAAAAACATCAAACGACTGCTCGTTATCGGGGTTCCGGCGTTCATCGGCGTCATCCTCCTTGTCGCG
>CAZYWX010000146.1:0-3872 GCA_964651285.1 uncultured Methanoculleus sp. | reverse complement strand
GAAGCGGGTCCTGATCACGAGCGGGGCATGTGCAGAACCCCTCGACGACGTCAGGGTTCTCACCAGCAGGTCGACCGGGCAGATGGGACGGGCGCTCGCGCTTGAGGCCTTCAGGCTCGGCGCCGAGGTGACGGTGGTACACAGCGGAACCTTCCCCTGCGTGAGAAACATCAGGGCTACGAGCGCCGCAGAGATGCGGGAGGCGGTCCTGGGGGTCTTCCAGGACGAGGGAGCCGATATCTACGCGAGCGCGGCGGCGATATCTGACTTCGCCCCAGAGCGTCAGGAAGGGAAGATCCCGAGCGGTTCAGCGCAGACGGTCAGGCTTGAGCCACTCCCAAAGATCATCCACGAGGTGATGGCAACCCACCACCCGGTGACGGTGGCGTTCAAGCTGGGCTGGCATGAGGAGGAGCGGGCGCGGGAGATGCTCGCGGAGGGTGCGGCGATGGTCGTGGTGAACGCTCCCCCGGTGATGGGAGCGGCGGAGGGATCATTCTCGCTCATGACCGCCGACGGGGTCACCGAGATCTCGGGGAGCAAAGAGGAGGTCGCGGCAGCGATATGGTCAGAACTGCTGTAGCCTTCTCTCCCGGCCATATATCCGGCTACTTCAAGCGCGTTGAGGGAAGTGGACCTGAGAGCACCGGGAGCGTCGGGGCCGGGGTGGTCATCAATGAAGGGGTGCGATCGACGCTTACCCCTGCCACAAGAACGAGCGTCCGGGTGGTCTGGCGGGATCGCGTGAGCGCCGGATCGCCGCCGATCGAGTATGCCCTCGACCGGCTGGGGGTCGCTGCCCGCGTCACCACCGAGTGCCGGCTCCCCATCGGTGCCGGGTTCGGGCTCTCGGCGGCCGCTCTTCTTTCGACACTCACGGCTGCAAACCACCTCTTTGACCTCGGGCTCTCCACAGATGAGGTGGCCGCCCGGGCCCACGAGGTTGAGGTCTTCCTCCGCACCGGCCTCGGTGACGTCGCCGCAAGCCAGGGTGGGGGGGTTGTCTGCAGGACCGGGCCTGGGATCCATGCTGATATCATCAGGTTCTACCCGGATGAGCCCCTCTACGCCGTGACTCTCGGTCCACTCCCGACCGCTTCGGTCCTCTCGTCGCCTGAGACGATGACACGGATAGCAGCCGCGTATCCTGGTCGATGCCCTCGCGACCTCGTCGATTTCTGCCTGCTCTCCCGGGAGTTTGCCCGGGCGAGCGGGTTGATCGAGCCCGGGGTGCGGCGGGTGCTTCAGGCCTGCGACGCTGCCGGAGTTCCGGCGAGCATGACGATGCTCGGCAACGGGGTTTTTGCCTGCGGCGATGACGCCAACCGGATACTCTCCCGGTTCGGGGAGGTCGAGCACCTCACCATCGCACGCCGCGGTGCACACCTGATCGAGATGATACCATGATTCCAAAAGACCATCCACGCTACCGCTCCCTGGTCGCCCGCGAACGGCTGGCCCGGTGCGCTCGCGAGGGCGTCGTCGCGCTCGAAGGGCTTGCCGCCCACGGGCGCGGAGAAGCGTTTGATTACCTGATCGGCGAGCGAACGACCGAGAGCGCGGCGCTCGCCGCTCGAACAGCCGCTGCCATGCTTCTCTCGGCCCGGCACGCGGTGATATCGGTGAACGGGAATACCGCTGCGCTTGCAGCCCGCGAGGTCGCGGCACTCCAGCAGGCGAGCGGTGCTGACGTCGAGGTGAACCTCTTCCACCGGACAGATGAGCGGATAGCCCTGATCTCCCGGCTCCTCGAGGACGAGGGTGTCCGGGTCCTCTCAGGGACGGCTGAACGCCTCATCCCCCTCGCCCACGATCGCGGGCTCTGCCTGCGTGAGGGGATCGGGGATGCCGACGTGGTCCTCGTGCCGCTCGAGGATGGGGACCGATGCGAGGCGCTCAGGGCGATGGGGAAGGCGGTGATCGCCATCGACATAAACCCGCTCTCCAGGACCGCCCGCACCGCGACCCTGACGATCGTCGACGAACTGACGCGTGCCCTCCCCGGGATTACCGCGGCCTGCGGCGCTCTTACGCCTGACGAGCGCGAACGCCTCATCAGGTCACTTGACAATACCTATCTTCTCCGGGCAGCAATAGATGAGATGAGAGAGAGACTGGTTCATGCTCTGGAGTGAGGTCTACCGCCCGAAGGGGTGCGACGAGATCATCGGGCAGGATGAGGTCGTCCGCTACCTGGTATCGTTTGCAGAATCTGGTAGCGTGCCGCATATGCTCATATCAGGACCGCACGGCACCGGGAAGACCGCTGCCGTCGAGTGTCTGGCACGGCGACTCTACGCCGATAACTGGGAGGCGAACACCACCATCTTCAGCGCCACCGACCTCCTCGGTCGGGGGAAGAGTGTGCTTGAAGAGGATGAGCGGTTCAGCCATATTTACCAGAAAGGACAGAGTCAGATCGCCAACTTCAAGTATATCGTGAAGTGGTATGCCTCGATGCGCCCGCTGGACGCCCCGTTCAAACTGATGGTCATTGAGGACGCCCATGACCTGACGTTCGAGGCGCAGCAGGCCCTGCGACGGACCATGGAACGTTACAGCACCACCTGCCGGTTCATCTTCGTCACCACCAGGCCCTCGGCGCTCATCCCTGCGATCGTATCACGGTGCCTGCCGCTCTTCTTCGCCCCGATCGAGAACGAGGTCATCCGGGCCCGCCTTGATGAGATCCTCGCCGCCGAAGGAACCAAAATCGCGGCCGAGGACCTGGAACTGATCGTCTATGCGGCGCAGGGCGACCTGCGGCGAGCGATCATCTACCTGCAGCTCGCCGTCGAGACCGAGGAGGACGCCGACCTCGCCGAGGTTCTTGCCGAGGCGTCGCGCTCGGAGACCGGAAACGTTGCCACATCAGTCTTCGCCGCGCTCCGCGCCGGCAACTTTGATGCCGCAAGCAGGATCGCCGAGTCGTTGATGATCGAGTACGGGCTCTCGGGGCGTGAGGTCATCCACGAACTCAGGCAGGTGGCCAGGCGCGAATGCTACAGCCACCCGGCGCTTGCGGTCGCGCTCGCTGACGCCGACCACCGGCTCTGCAACAACGCAAACGATTTTGTGCAGATAAACGCCCTTCTTGCCAGGGTTGCCCAGGAGGTCTTTGGTGAACAAAGTCCAGCAGCACTATGACGAGATCGCAGATATCTACGACGACCGCTACGACTGTCAGCGGGGACGGTGTTACCACCGGCATATCTCAGATCACGTAATGCGGATGCTCCCGAAAGGGGGGTTCCTCCTCGACCTCGGGTGCGGGACCGGGCTCTTTGTGGAGCGGTATGTCGAGGAGGGGGGCCGGGCGGTCGGTCTTGATATCAGCCCGGGCATGGTGCGGCACGGGCGGCAGCGCTGTCCGGAAAGCGAGTTTTGTGTTGGGACCGCCGACGTCCTCCCGTTCCAGGACGCCACCTTCGACGCCCTTGCAAGCCTGCTCGCCTTCAGTTATGTCCCGGATCCCGAGGCGATGCTCGCAGAGTCCTACCGGGTCTTAAAACCCGGCGGCCGGATCGCGATCTGCACCCTCTCGCGGACGGTCTTCACGAGCATCGTCCCCCTGATCTACCAGCTGGGGGAGAAGATCGGGCTGAAGGAGGTGGGGGTGGGAAATTTTGACGAGCGTTACTACACCAACAGCGAGCTTGCCGGTCTCCTGGAAGATACGGGGTTTGCTGATATCGAGGTCAGCCGGTGTTCGTTTGCGCACCTGAAACTTGCTGCCCCGATCTTTTCACTTGCCCGGAGGGTGGAGCCCTTCATCGAGGAGAACCTCCCCTACCTGGCCTATAACGTCTGTGCGGCCGGGAAAAAACCAGAAGACTAAGAATAGCACATATACACCTCACCCGGTCAGGTCC
>CAZYWX010000145.1:0-3894 GCA_964651285.1 uncultured Methanoculleus sp. | reverse complement strand
CGCATCATCTGCTGCTGGGTGCCTTCCCCGCAGTCGAAGAGCAGGATATCAGAGCCCCGCCGCACCAGGATGGAGGAAGGGTTGCGCTGCGGCGAGGGGAGTGCTCCTGCCGTGCCGAGGAAGTAGACATGCAGGGTCTCACCGGCTATACGAACCACTCCCTGAATGCGGCAAGGCTTCGTTCTGCTTCTTCGAGTGACCGCCCCTCGATCACGACCGGACCCGAGTAATCGCGGGCGACAACCGCCCCGACCTTCTCCCACGCGATGGTGCCGTCACCGAGCGCCAGGTGTTCGTCTGACTGCCCGTGGTTATCGTGGATGTGCAGATGGTCGACCTCGCTGACATGTGTAAGAAATGCGTCGACCAGGCCGTTGGTGTTGGCATGTCCCACATCCAGGGTGATCCCGATCCCCGGAATTCCTTCGGTGAGACCGAGGATCTCCTCGGGGTAGCGGCAGAGAAAGTCTCTGATGCTGATCATGTTCTCGACGCATGCAAGAACGCCGTGATCCTCCGCGTACCGCCCGATCTCGACGAGGGCAGACTTCTGCATCTCCCAGACCTTCTCAGGGACGAGTTTCCCCACCGGAGACACAAACCCCGGATGGACCGTCACCCGGTCGGTCAGGTCGGCTGCGTGGTGGATACAGCAGCAGGTCTGCCGGATGGATTCGCGCCAGATGGGATAGTTCAGCGACGCGAGGTTCAGGTCGCTGTAGGGTGCATGAACGGTCGCAAAGAGACCGGTACTGGCGAGGTTCTCCTGGATTGCGGCAAAGTTGTCGGGGTTGTCCAGGCGGTAGTTTCCGTCAGCGACGATCTCCCACCCGGTATACCCGAGGTCCTCAATCCCGAAGACCCAGTCGCGTGATTCCCAGACTTTTGATGATGACGAAAAATACGGGGAAAGAGTCATTTGCACTCTCCCAGGCGAGTGAGCAGGGCACGGACCTCTGCGAGAAACTCTTCAAGCGTGCCCTCGTTTACGATCGTGTAATCTGCCTGCGCAAGAGCCCGTCCAAGCCCCCACCCAAGTTCCCGCTCGTCACGGACCCGGAGTTCTTCAGCGGTGAGCGAGTCATCGGATCGCCCCCGGTTCGCAAGCCGCCTGTAACGCGTCTCAAACGATGAAACGATCCCGATGAGCGTGAAGTCGGGGAAGTGTTCTCTGAACGTCGCCACCTCATAGTCCCCCCTGATACCGTCCACCAGGACCACCGGGGCAGATTCTGCCTCGATGAGGGGGATGCAGAGTCGGGCGATAGCATCCATACCGAGGTCTGAGCGCAACCGCCCTGAGACCGCGCCCAGGTTCTCGTCAGTCGCTGGAAGCCCGGCCTTCTTCACCCGTTCCCGTATCGCGTCTCCCATGACAACAACCGGAATCCCGAGTTCGCGGGCGATCTTTGATACTTCTCCTTTCCCGCTTGCTGGCATACCAACGATTCCAATAACCTTCATCAGAGATTTCTCCATTATCTTATCATATCCAGAACAGCGGGCCATCCATACCCGCGCGAGACCGGCAGCACAATCCCGGTGACACAGGTTGTGGCGGCCGCCAAAAACATCTCTATGAACGTTTGCGTTCCTGACAATATTATGCTTGACATTGTCAGAACGGTCACTCATTCAGGGTTGTAGATGACCTCGCCGTCCTCCCTGGTTCGTATCCTGACTTTCCGCCCGAGGGGCGCCGCCGCAGCCTTGAGGTCTTCCACGGTCAGAGGGGTAAACCCGGGGGCCACCCCCTGCTGGAGCACAAGATCCAGTCCGCGGGTAGCCTCCGCGATCGCGGGGAGGTCGTCTTCGCGGCCCCGGAAGAGGGTAACCACGGCCAGGCATGATGCGAGGGTCCCGTCGGTCTTCGCCCGCCTGCAGATGGCAAGCGACTCTTTCACCGCATCGACGGCAGCCAGACCCAGGAGATCGTCGTAACGCTCCCAGGTGGTCTTGATGTCGAGCTCGATCATGTCTACCAGATGCCGGTCGAGCAGATCCTCGAGCACGCGCGGGAACATGCCATTGGTGTGCAGCCCGACAGAGAACCCCAGTCGCCGGGAGGCGGTTGCAAGGCGGGTGAGTGCCGGTCCCTGCAGGGTCGGTTCCCCACCAGAGAAGACCACGGCGCCTGCAATCCTCCGGGATCCCCGGATCATCGCAAGGACCTCGTCAAGATCACGGAGGTCCTCACCGTCCTGAATGGCGGTGTTATGGCAGTAGAAGCACCTCGCGGGGCACCCCCTGAGGAAGACAGTGCAGGCCGCCCGTCCACGCCAATCGACAGTGCTGATCGGGACAAAACCTCCAAAATTGACGTACAATTTCCTCACCAGACTGCATAATTGTGCCCCCTCATCTCTTGTAAGCCTTGGCATCCCGGCTAAGAAACCCCACCTGAATAAGAGTAATGCAATCTGACTTGTTTAGAGAACAAGCAAATTTGAGCCCGATTCAAAAAAACAAGCCTTTATCTACTTTTTCTTCCAACGCTATTGCCATGGGTCTCATAGAAGACGCGAAACGAGGCGTCATCACCGAAGAGATGCGGATCGTCGCAGCAGAGGAAGGTGTAACTGAAGAATTTGTCAGGCGTGGCGTGGCTGAAGGTCATATCGTCATCCCGGTCTCCCCCTACCGGGAAGTAAAGATCTGCGGTATCGGCGAGGGGCTCCGGACAAAAGTCAACGCGAGCATCGGAACGTCATCTGATATCGTCGACGTCGATATGGAGGTGGAGAAAGCCAGGCAGGCCGAGCTTGCCGGTGCTGATACGCTGATGGAACTCTCCACCGGCGGGGATTTTCTGGACATCCGACGCCGGGTCATTGAGGCAACCACGCTCTCAGTCGGGTCGGTCCCGCTCTACCAGGCGTTCATCGAGGCCGCCCGGAAGCACGGGGCGGTCGTCCACATGGAAGAGGACGATCTCTTCCGGATAACTGCAGAACAGGCGAAACTCGGGACCAACTTCATGGCGATCCATACCGGGATCAACTATGAGACGATGAAGCGCCTGAAGAACCAGGGACGGCACGGAGGGCTGGTATCCCGGGGCGGGGCCTTCATGACTGCGTGGATGCTACACAACGAGAAGGAGAACCCGCTCTACGCTGAGTTCGACTACCTGGTCGAGATCCTGAAAGAGCATGAGGTCACCCTCTCGTTCGGCAACGGTATGCGGGCAGGTGCGGTCCATGACGCCACCGACCGTGCCCAGATCCAGGAACTGCTCATCAACGCAGAACTCGCCGATAAAGCACATGCCGCGGGTGTCCAGACGATCATCGAGGGGCCGGGACATATCCCGATCGACGAGATCGAGACCAACGTCGTCCTGCAGAAGCGCGTCACGAACCGCAAACCGTTCTACATGCTCGGTCCGCTGGTCACCGATATCGCGCCCGGCTACGACGACCGGGTGGCCGCCATCGGGGCCGCGCTCTCCTCCTCCTACGGCGCCGACTTCATCTGCTACGTGACGCCGGCAGAGCACCTGGCCCTCCCCACCCCCGAGGAGGTCTACGAGGGGGTCATCAGCTCGAGGATCGCCGCTCATGTCGGGGATATGATCAAACTCAAGAAACGGGATGCAGACCTCGAAATGGGCCACGCACGCCGGGATCTCGACTGGGAGCGGCAGTTTTCCGTCGCGATCAACCCCGAACATGCCCGCGCGATCAGGGACGAACGGATGCCGGCCGATGCAGATGCCTGCACGATGTGCGGCGACTACTGTGCGTTAAAGATCGTCGGCCGTCACTTTGACTTCTAGTACAGCGTTTCCTGATCGGTTTTTCGCCCGGTCCTGACACTCGCACGTCCCGGGGCCATGCCGGGACATCGCCACGGGACCGGGACCGCCCATGCTCCAGGGATGGGGGTTGTGCC
>CAZYWX010000144.1:0-3919 GCA_964651285.1 uncultured Methanoculleus sp. | reverse complement strand
AGCATCATCCGCATCGCCATGCCGTCGGCGTTGATCCCGCAGACCCCCCGATGGTTCCGGCTCGCGTCTGCCCGGCAGGGACCGTTTGAGCAGAAGTCGCATCGGGCGCCCGCCTGGCAGAAGGCGCATCGTCGGTCGGGGTCGTCACCAAGACCCTGGGCCTCGTAGCGGTCCCAGACGTTGGACATCCCGTCCGCCTTGAGCCGCTCGTAGACGGTTTTCACCGAATCGTGATATGATATCCTGTTCCTCTCCATGGTTTGTCGGGGGTAACCAGACCGGGATCGTAAATAAGCATTGGTGCTGCCCTGCCGATCCCCCGGATAAAAATTCACGCACCGTTGCCTCATGCGATTGACCGCATCGCACCTGCTCCTTGCATCCCTCGCGGCCTTCTGTGCGCGAACGAACCGATCTCGGTCCCGTGGGTCGGCGCATCCTCCACTGAAGTGGTGGTTGCATACCAACATTGCTGATGGAGCCTGGACTCTTGTGTATCACGATCACCAGAAAGCATTGCTTGCGGACGGGTGATCCTGGTGTTCCCCGGAACAGATCGCAGCTGTGCTCCAGGCTGCGGGATGATCGTCACAAAGGCACCCATCTGTTCGATCCATTCCTGCCCCACACTGCGGTCTGCGGGATCGTGACCAGAACCGGGCCGGGTGAGGGCGATCAGATGAATGCGGTTTGGGGCTGCACCCCGGGATGCATTCCCCTCCCTCGATGCCCCGACGAAAGGAGGGGGAGCGGTCACCGCCCGGCGCTACACCAGTTCATGCCTGCGGAGGAACGCCCTGATCTCCCTCGATTCCACCCATCCCCGGTCAAGCTGCCTGACAATATCGTTGATCCGCCAGACCTGCTTGCGGATCCGCTCAGATGTCTGCTCATCATCGAGGAGGTCTGAGGTGGCGAGGATGACCTGGAGGGGCAGGCGGATATGGTCACCGAGGATCGCGAACTGTTCCATGTTCTGTTCGATCTGGGTAAACGCCTGCTGCCGCATCTCCTCCAGGCGTCTCTGTTCGGTGATGTCTGAGGAGATCACCGCAACCCGCACCACGTTCCCCTCTGCGTCAGCAACCGGGAAGAGGGAGTTGTAGAGGATCACCTCCTCCCGCTCATCAACAAACCTGACCGGCCGGCCCGTCGCAAAGACCTCTGCGATGATCTCCTGCCGGCGTGCGGCAACCTCAGGCGGAAAGTGATCATAGACCGGTGTGCCCGCGAGTTCCTGAATACTTCCTCCGAACCTCTCGGCAACCACCTCGTTCAGGGTGAGGATCGTGCCGTCGCGGTCGATGAGCATCACCGCGTCTGGCGATGCGTTCAGGAGCGCCCTGAATCGGCCTTCGCTCTCCAGGAGAGCCGCTTCAGCCCGTTTCCGCTCGCGGATATCGATCCCGATCCCGACACGTGTATCGTCGGAGAGGCGGATGTTTGCCCAGGCGGTATCGACGACAGAACCGTCCTTTGCGGCCAGGAGGAGGTTGCGCCACCCCGGTTTCAGCGACTGCATGTAGTCGCCGGCCATCTTCCTGTACTCCGGGTCAGGGAAGAACCTCGCCATCAGGTCGCCCCTGGCCCCGTCCTCCTCAGACCAGCCCAGCACCTTCTGGATCTCGCGGTTGAGACGGAAGTACCTGAGATTCGGGTCATAGATCGTGATCATCACCGGGATGGCGTTGATGACCCCCTGCAGGAGTTCCTGTTGGTGTTCCAGCGCCTGCCTGGACTCTTTCTGATCGGTGATATCCATCGTGACCCCGAAGACCCGAACGACCTCTCCTGCCGTATCGCGCTGGACCCTGCCTCTGGCCTCCAGCCAGACAACCGCTCCTGTGTCAGGGCGGATGATCCGGTACTCGGCGTGGTAGGGACCGCTCTGGTCTCCTCCTTCGGAGCGCAGGCGGTCCACATCATCAGGATGGATCAGCGCCAGCCTCTCCTCAGGCCGGGCAAAAGGCGGGCGGCCATAGATCCCGGAAAAGTCGCCGCTGATCCTGAGCCGGCAGGCGGCCGGGTCCCAGTCCCAGGCGATCATCTTCGCGGAGGTGAGGGCCAGTTCGAGCCGCTCCTGCTGGATGCGCAGTTCCTCTTCCATCCGTTTCTGGTCGGTGATGTCGTTGGCGAGCAGCGCAAGCAGGTCTCGTTGCGGTCGGTAGAGTGTCACGTCCAGATGCCTGCCCTGGGCGGGAGACGGTTGCTCGATCTGCTCTGGTGCTCCGGTCTCGGCCACCCTGCAGAAGAGATCCCGGAGAGGATCATCCATGGTGGGGAAGACCGCCGAGACGCTCCTGCCGATGATCTCCTCGCGTCTGCGCCCGATCAGGTTGAGCCCGGCAGGGTTGACGTCGACGTAGCGGTAGTCAGCGGGACGGCCCCCGGCGTCCCGGATGATCTCGAAGATGTAGATCCCCTCAGGCATCCGGTCGAAGAGGAGGCGGTAGACCCCCTCTGTCTTCTTCTGGATCGCCGGATGTTCTGGTGGTTGTTTCCTGATCAACCACCGCTTCTCCCCGGCACCCCGGCCGGCGGCGGTGACCACGACCCTGACCGGGACACCCTCCCGGGAGCGCAGGGTTGTCTCCCGGGGCGGTGCTGTCATCCCGGCATTGAGGTCAGCGAGCATGAGCGCGATCACCGGTTGCGCGTCAGGATGACCGTAGCCTGTAAGGAGTGTGCCCGGCAGCGACCCTCCCAGGAGGGTTCCTGCCGCCGGGTTTGCGTCGATGATCCGGCCACCCGCATCTGTCACTACAAAGCTGTCGGTGGAGGGGGCGAAGAGGTCCAGGAGGTGCTCTCGCTCCTCTGCTGCCGCCCTGGTTGCAGCCGCAGCCAGGTCTTCTGGCTCACGATGGAACCTCCCGGTCCGCTCCTGGACGGCGTGAATCTGCTGGTCCAGAGAATTATCCTGCATGTTGCCTCAAAACTTGCTTAACACTGCTGGTAGGTCTATCTGGCCGGGGCACGGGCGGCAGAATGGATGCTCACCCGCCAGAAAGGAGTGGCCGGGTTATCAAACAGCGGTACGCCACCGAAGCAGCATCCGGACATACCAGATCCCCCATGCACTGATGGTATGATGTCAGGGTTCAAGGATTGTCACTTCAATCCATCATTCAGTACCCGGTGATATAGTTTCCTGTGCGATCTTGGGGAACCCGGAAAAGGTCGATTTTTGCCGTTCTCAGGTCACTGAAGACCGCTGGCCCACCGGGACGATTGAACCAGCCGCCACGGTCAGAAGACCCCCGGGAACAACCCCCTCTTCCTGCTGGTGCCTGGATCTCAGTCGGCAGGGAGGGAGGCGTGTCTCCGGGGAAGCAGATCGCGGGGTCGTCAAAAAAAAGGGTTAGTTCTTCTTCCGCCAGAGGAGGAAGAAGGCCAGCGGGGCAAGGAACGGTGCGTAAACGAGCGGTGTCGCCTGCGTCGTCGTCTCCGTCACCGGCAGGGTCGTCGCTTCGATCGTCATCTCAGGAGTCACGTTCCCGGTCTCATCAGGGGTGACATTTGTCTCCCCGGCGATCGTGACGTCTGTCTCTGTGGTCTGGGTCTCGTTCACCGGACCCGCGGCGATGGCGAAGGTGGAGAATCCGGGGGTGATTGCCCGGAAGCGGAGGTTCTTGCCTCCCTCGCTGACCAGTTCGGTCTCCAGGGATTGCCAGGTGCCGTCGACGTAGCGCATGAGCCTGACGTCCTCCGGGGCCATGCCGTGGTCGTGGAGCCAATCGGCAGAGACGGTAAAGAAGACCTCTGCGCTCTTGATCCCGTTCTGGTCTGCCCAGTAGAGGCTGATATCGATGTACTCGTAGACATCATCTGCGGGTGGTGCTGCTACTGAGGGAGACGACGCCTCTTTTACGGTCACCATCAGCCTCGGGATGGCGTTGGCTGCCGTGATGGCAACGCTGCT
>CAZYWX010000143.1:0-3961 GCA_964651285.1 uncultured Methanoculleus sp. | reverse complement strand
ATATCGTCGTCCCGGCCGCGTTCACCTGCCTGATGTAGTCCCACATCCGCATCCGTGTCTGAGGGTCAAGCCCCAACGTTGGCTCGTCCAGGAAGAGGACCTCAGGCCTGATCATCAGCCCGCGTGCGATCTCGAGCCGCCGCTTCATCCCGCCTGAGAGGTTCTTTGTCCTCTCGTTTCGTTTGGCATCAAGTTCCACCACCCTGAGCATAGCATCGATCCGGCTTCTCCGCTCATCGCGGGGGATCGAGTAGAGACGCCCGTGGAACTCCATCGTCTCCCAGACCGTGAGGTCACGATCCAGGACCTCGTCCTGGAAGACGATGCCGATGGCCTCCCTGACCTTCTCGGGTTCCCGCGCGACGTCGTAACCGGCCACCCACGCCCTGCCCTCCTGGAGGGGAAGAAGGGTTGTCAGGATGTTGATGGTGGTGCTCTTTCCTGCGCCGTTGGGGCCGAGGAAGGAGAAGATCTCGCCTTTTCGGACGCTGAAACTGATGCTGCGCACCGCCTGGAAGTCATTGAACGCGTGTTCGAGTCCGCGCACCTCGATGCTATCCTCCCCGCGCATCGGTCTTCGTACACACCCCCTGGATTCTGGGACCATATCTTTTTTTCCTGTCAGGATTCAAGCAGGTCACCAGGGGAACCGCACCTTCCCGGCGGCCTCCTCGCGAACCGCCCCACCGGATCCCGGCCGGGACCAAACGTCCTGAAACCACCTGAACCACCCGGCGGTCGCGAGTGTCAGGATCGGGAGTAAGACCGATCGGGAATCGCTTCTCTGGAGTATACTGGTTATTGGGAACCGCTGTACGAGCAGAACAGAGTTGCCATGGACGGGATTCTCCGCGGGTTCGTCTCCACGCGAGGGGAAGGGGGCCCACCAGGATACCCCCGGGTCCATGGACCGACCGGTGCATCACATTATTCAATATTGCCGGGAAAACCATATGAGAATCGGTAGGGGTCGTGTCAACCGACCCGGACAACAAAGGCTTGCCTACGGGCGACTTTCACACAAACCACAGATAAAACTGCTGAGCGTCTCATTCAGCAGGCCCGCCCGAAGAGGCGCGGGGGAGTTGACAATTCAGGAGAGGGAGATCCTGACAGGAGGACCAGAATGTGCAGCGATATATAAAAACCCTTCTCTACGGACTGATGGCGTTCGCCGTCTTCTCAGGAATCAGTTACATCATCGGGGGCAAGGTAAACTGGATGCTTGCCGTAGCGACGGCAGCCGGGGTGATGATCGCGTATTTCCTCGGCGTTCCCCGACGAGGAGGGTGAGCGGGTGATAGCAAAGGTGCAGGCAGAATGGGAGCGGCTCAGGAGGGTTGTCATCCATCGTCCGGGGATCGAGATGTTCTTCGGGCTTCTGGACCCCTACGCGGCTCTCTACGAGCGGGCGTTCAGCGGTCACGAAGCGCGCCGGGAGCATGAGCATCTTGAACAGACCCTCAGGGAGGAGTTCGGGGTTCAGGTCCTGCTCCTCAAAGAGGCGATCCTCGATGCCGCAGACAGCGACCCGGCAGTGCGTCGGCGGCTCGTCGATTGGGCGCATGAGACCGTCACCCTCCGTGGCGGGAGAAGAGAGGTGGCTGAGGCCCGGCGGAACATGGAGCAGAACGCCGATGCCCTGGACTCGCAACACTTCTTCACCCTCCTTCTCTTGAACCCGATCATTGAGGTGAACCGGGGACGCACCGGCAGCGCCGGGGTGGACGTCAGGATCACAGGGCAGGGGCCGCTCGCAAACCTCTACTTCATGCGCGACCAGCAGGCGGTGACTGCCGCTGGCCTGGTCACCGCACGGCTGGCAAAGCCTCAGCGGGCCAGGGAGCCGGAGATAACCCGGTTCCTCTGGGAGATCCTCGGCATCCCGATCGCCGGAACCCTCCAGGAGCCCGGGACGTTGGAGGGCGGCGACTTCATGCCGATGGGAGATTTTGCCCTCATCGGGACCGGCGACCGGACAAACCGTGCCGGGGTGCACCAGTTCCTTGCCTGCACACCCGGGTTCCAGGAGATCGGCGTGGTCCACCAGCCAGGCCACCCACTGATCCCGAGCAGACGACCGGACCCGATGATCAATATGCACCTTGACACCTACTTCAACGTCGCAGGAAGCGGTGTGGTGATCGGCTCAGCGATCCTCCTCCGGCGGGCGCAGGTAGAGGTCTTCCACAGGGTGAACGGCGGCTACGAGCCCTCGGGTGAGACCACAACCCTCTACGACTACATCCGCTCGAAGGGGTTTGCGGTGATCGACCTCTCGATCCTGGAACAACTCTCCTACGCCGCAAACATCCTCTGCATACGGGAGGGCGTCATCCTCACGGTAGAGGGGGAACTGGTGATGAAGACGGTGCTTGCGAACCTGAAACAGAAAGCCGCACGTGATATGGCGCGCTACGGGCGGCTCCTCAGGCATGCGGAGGAGGACTACCGCAGGATCAGGAACCACGGGCAGTTCTTCCCGAACAAACCCGAGTTCTCCCAGCATGATATCGAGGTCCACCCGCTCCACCTCGAGAACCTGACCGGGGGATATGGCGGTCCCCACTGCATGACCTGTGCGCTGGAGCGGGGGTAGGTTAGCGGATGACAAAGAAGTCAGTGGTCGTGGCACTCGGTGGCAACGCCATCCTGCAGCGCCAGGATAGAGGAACCGCTGAAGAGCAGCTCGCGAACGTCCGGCAGACCGCACAGCATATTGCTGAGATCGCAAGTGCGGGGTATGCCGTCATCATCACTCACGGGAACGGACCCCAGGTGGGGGATATCCTCCTGCGGAACGAACTGGCGATAGACACCCTTCCCCCGATGCCGCTCGATATCTGTGGCGCTGAGAGCCAGGGGATGATCGGGTATATGCTCCAGCAGTCGCTGGAGGAGGCCCTCAGGAAGAGGGGGCTCAACCAGCCGGTCGTGACGGTGCTGACGCAGACCCTGGTGGACAGCAGCGATCCGGCGTTCGGGAACCCGACAAAACCGATCGGGCTCTTCTATACAGCGATGCAGGCAAAACAGCTCATGGAAGAGAAAGGCTGGAAGATGGTACAGATCCCGGGGCGGGGATACCGGCGGGTGGTCCCCTCGCCGCGCCCAATCACCCTCGTGGAGAGGGAGGTGATCGCCCGGCTCTCCAGGGAGGGCGTGATCGTTATCGCTGCAGGCGGCGGGGGTATCCCGGTGGTCGCCGATCCACGCGGCGCCCTCCGCGGCGTCGAGGCAGTGGTGGACAAGGATTACACCGCTGCGCTCCTCGCCCGGCTGGTCAGTGCCGATGACCTGCTGATCCTGACCGACGTCGATTACGTCTACCTGAACTATGGACAGCCAGACCAGCAACCCCTCCGGGAGATGACGGTTGCTGAAGCAAAAGAGCACCTTGCGGCGACACATTTCCCGCCCGGGAGCATGGGACCAAAGGTCGAGGCAGCCATCGCGTTCCTGGAGGCGGGAGGGTCGCGGGTGATTATAACCTCGCTTGGTTCGGCATGTGACGCCCTTGCCGGCCGGGTGGGAACCTGGATCCACCGGTAACCAGACCGGGTCACCAACCTTTATACATCATCTCCCTGAACACCCGGCCGTGAAGAAAGAATGGCAGATAATTTCTGGACCGGCGTCATCGTCGGCTGGCTCGTAGGGCTCATCCTGGGCTTTCTGCTTCCGGTCATCGGGCCGCTGGCCGGTGGATTCGTCGCCGGCTGGGTGGCCGGGGGCGGGATTGGGAACGGCGCAAAGGCCGGGCTGCTTGCCGGTCTCTTTGGCGCCATCGTCATCTCGGTGCTGCTTCTCATCGGCGGCGCGGTTCTGCTCGGGGCGTTCGGGTTTATCGCAGGTCTCGGAACATCGCTCATCATCATTTTAGCGGCGGTTATCTACCAGGGGCTCCTCTCCCTGGTCGGAGGTCTCATCGGCGGGGCGATCAGGCGGTGAGCACCCCGGC
>CAZYWX010000142.1:0-3963 GCA_964651285.1 uncultured Methanoculleus sp. | reverse complement strand
TCTGCACCCCGGGCATCTTCGCCTCACTCGCCCGCGGCAGGGCAGGGTGCGGGTGACCAACGTTCCTCACTCTTCGATGCAGTAGACATAGTAGACCCGCCGGCCGTCCCGCATGAGGGGATCCACCCCGTGCACCTCGTTCTCAAACCCGGGAAAGAGGGCATCAAACCGCTGCAGGGAGATGAGATAGTCGACGATCGCCCGTGTTGCCGGGCCGCACCGTTCGCCGGGCATAATGACCGGGATCCCGGGCGGATAGGGCACCACCATCGCCGCCACCGTCCTCCCTTCGATCTCGCTTGCGGGCACCGCCGTCACCTCGCCCCGCACCAGGTGACGGTAGGCCGCTGCCGGGGTCATCGCCTGGTCGGGGAGCGTCGCGTAGACCGTCCTGACGACCCCGGTGATCGACGCTTTCTTCAGGTAGCCATGCATCTCCTGGCAGAGGTCGTAGAGTCCCCGTCCAGCGTAGCGTGCCGGGTGTTCCTGTACCAGGTCAGGGAAGACCTCCTCAAGCGGGCTGTTGCGGTCATAGAGCGCCTTGAACCGGAGGAGCTCTGCAAGGAGCGTCCCCGACTTGCCCCTGGTGATCCCGAGCGTAAAGAGGATCAGGAACGAGTAGTACCCGGTCTTCTCAACGACAATGCCGCTTTCCCGGAGGTACTTCGTGACGATGGCAGCCGGTATCCCCTGGTCCTCCATGCCACCACCCGAACCCACCCCCGGGGTGAGGATGGTCACCTTGATGGGGTCGAGCATGGCGTAACCCGCCTCGATACCGTCAAACCCGTGCCAGGCATCGTGTGGGGCCAGGAGCCAGCAGTCAGCGTGGTCCTGGAGGAGCAGGTCGTCTGCTTCCTGGTCCATGATGCAGTCAGGCTGCCAGACGGTGAACCACCAGGAGTCCTCTTCCGGGAGGGAACCTGCCCGGATCTCTTCGGCCACCGTCACCATCTTCTTCCGGAAGACGATCGCTTCCTCGATCGCCTCCTCGATGAGGTACTTCCCCGAGTGCCCGGCCATCATCCTGGCAGCGACGTCGAGGGAGGCGATGATGGTGTACTGGGGGGAGGTGGAGGTGAGCATCATGAACGCCTCGTTGAACCGGGGATGGTCGACCGGCCCCCGGCCCTGCCTGATATGGAGCATCGAGCCCTGCGAGAAGGCAGCGAGGACCTTATGGGTCGACTGGGTGGCAAAGACCGTCGGGCCGACCTGGTCTGTGGTGTGCATCCCGAACCGCCCGGCGTAGAGGGGATGGAATCGGGCGTAGCCAAACCAGGCTTCATCGAAGTGGAGATATGCGACCACGTCCCCCAGCACCTCCTCGATCCGCTCAGCGCTGTAGCAGATCCCATCGTAGGTGGAGTTTGTGATCGCGGCCAGCCTGACCGGATGCTCTGCCGGGTCCTCGATAAGCGGGCAGTCCTGGATCTTTTCTCTGATGACCTCGGGGCAGAATTCGCGGCTGTGGATGGGCCCGATGATCCCGTGGTCGTTCCGGGTCGGGATGAGGTAGAGCGGGATGGCGCCGGTCATGATGATCGCGTGGATCAGGGATTTGTGGGAGTTCCGGTCCACGAGGACGACATCGCCGGGGGTGACGGTGCCAAGCCAGACGATCTTGTTTGCGGCCGATGTGCCGCCGGTGACAAAGTAGGTCCGGTCGGCCCCGAAGACCTCCGCGGCTTTCCGTTCTGCCTCCCCGACGACGCCGGAATGCTTCAGGAGCGATCCGAGTTCTGGCACCGAGACCGAGAGGTCGGCCCGCAGCGTGTTCTCGCCGAAGAAGTTGTAGAAGATCCGGCCGGCAGCGCTCTTGAGAAACGCGACGCCTCCCATATGTCCTGGCGTGTGCCAGGAGTATTTGTACTCCTCGACGTAGTCCATCAACCCCCGGAAGAAGGGAGGGAGAACACCGGCAAGGTAGTTCATCGCCGCCCGTTTGATGTGGCCAGCGATGAACGCCGGGGTATCCTCAAGTTTCCAGATGTAGCCGTCGATCCTGGATATGACGCCGAGGGGTATGGCGGAGATCGCCAGTCTCTCGGTGTTGAGAAAGATCGGGACTTTCGGGTTGCGTTCCCTGATGAGGGTGATGACGTCTGCGGCGGTGAGCATGCCGTCCGTGGCCTCGGGGGCGAGTTCCCAGTCGATGATGATGCTGCTGGTATGTGGGTGCGAGAGGAAGGCGTGGACCCCGTCACGGGCGGTCAACGCCTCGATGATGGGGAAACCCTCGGCTCTCAGTTCCTTCACGATCTCCCGGGACGCCCGTCCTTCCGCGGTATCTGAGTGCAGTTCGTCGTCGATGATGAGGATGGGAAACTCCTCCCGGTAGTCCATGCACGCCACCCCTGGTTCTCCTCAAGCAGGGGTCGCTCTAGAATCTTTTGGTCCCGGCAAGCAGCGACGCCCTTGCAGAGGTGTGGAGTTCTGGTATCCTCGGGGGGCTGACCTGGTACCGGGCGTCATGATGACACCGGCCACGCTCTCTGTCGGTCCTGCCAAACGACTTCTGTTTGCTCTTGCCAGGAAGGCATCGGCAAAGGGGGCCCCGTTCCAGTGGATCGTGCCAGGCCCGGGACAGAGAGGGACCGGTTTTTTCCCCGCAGTCGCGCAGTCAGGATCCCCCGATCCCCGGGTATCGATCGGCCGGGGGAAGAGGGGTTGGTGGCCTCGACCCTGAGGTCTGGTTCAGGGTCTTCGTATGCAGGTTTGCGGAGGACTCAGGCAACGCCTGGCGTCCAGACCAGACCGGCACCAGGGCCCCCTTCGGGTAGTGCGTTCTGGTGGGAGGGGAAGGGGCCGCAGGCTGATTTCATCAAGATCGTCTGGGGCGGGGGGTGGCGGCCGGCTTTATCATGGAGGTGAATGGGGTTTCTACTGCATTGATTCCGCATTATCATCGGATTCAGTCGACCCCCTGTTCGGGTGTTCGTCCCCACCCCCGGTGGGATGGATTTCCCCCGGCTCCCCACCGGCAGTGGACCGTGGTGGGGACCGGGAGGGGGTCGCCCCCTCCCCGCAGGCAGCACAACCCCTGTCCCGGAGCAGGGGCGGTCCCATGGCGATGCCCCGGCATGGCCCGGCAGTTGCGAGTGGCAGGACCGGGAGATGACCGATCGGGAATCGCTTTGAGTGAATGTACTGGGTATTGGAAATTGCTGTACTGGACCTGCCGTCCCGGGGAGAATCGGGGTATATGCCCTTCAGGAGAGGGATACATTAATGGTGGCGCGCATCATTAGTGTACACCTCCAGGATAATTGGCAGGAGGAGCATCTGTTTCCACCTGTCATGGAGTTGATTAACTGAGTAATAGAAGAAGAAAATCCAGGAAAAACGAAGGTGGAGAGTTCATACGGGTACGGTTACCGAAGAAACGGAACCGGGAGATATTTGGTCGGGCCGAGCAGATGCTCGGGGCAAACCATGTCCGGGTCCGCTGCGAGGATGGCGTTACGCGTACCGGGCGGATCAGGGGCAAGATCAAAAAACGGCTCTGGATACGAGAAGGCGATCTGCTGATCATCGTTCCCTGGAGTTTCCAGGACGAGAAATGTGATATCGTCTACCGCTACATCAAGGCTCAGGTAGACTGGCTCAAGAGACGAAACCTTCTCAAACGGTAATTTTCGCGCATTTCACAACGTTTTGCAAGCGTTGACAACAGCAGGACGAGATGCCGCCAGACTCGGCATCCCCCGCATCCGGGGATTTTTTTGATGACCGGGGGGTGACCCTGCACGTGGATACGATACCAGCCCCTATATTCAGAACGTCGATTCCGGCGGTTTCTGCCGATTGAAGGACCCAGGGTTTTTTTGGCCCCCTCCCGGGATAATAGCCAGGCGGCCAATGGTAGACTGTACCCCCTCCAGGCATCTACCGCTCTCTCCCGGGGAAAGACCTCGGGACCTGGAGGGGGTCTTCCATCGGCGGGCGCCACCCTGCCGGGTG
>CAZYWX010000141.1:0-4073 GCA_964651285.1 uncultured Methanoculleus sp. | reverse complement strand
TCTACACCGAGCAGGTCCAGGACTTCACGCCGACGCCGATGAGCATCTCAACGACCATCTACCACACCGGGCTTGACCCCTTCACCCTCGAGGAGGTCTCTGTCCCGAAGGGCCGGGAGAAGAGGATCCAGCGGGCGCTCATGCACTACCGCGATCCGAAAAACTACGGGCTCGTCCGCGAGGGGCTCCGCGCAGCCGGGCGGGAAGACCTCATCGGGAACGCCTGGAAATGTCTGATCCCGGCACGGCGGCGCGGCGGGTCATCCAGGGCGGGGCGCAAAAAGAGACGTCGGAGGGCGTAAAACGCCTCCAGGTCCCTTCCCGGGGATTGAACCCGCGGCAAACCTGGCATCCGCCGCAACGACCCGGTTCAGGATCCGGGGTGCAGGAACACCGTCAGGCCGGGGAGACTGCGACGGTGGGTACCGGCGCGGGGATGAGAGTAGCATCCACTCTTCTGCATCATCGTGCCAGAACGGCCCCTCAGGGAAAGGATGGCAAGGGAGAACGCAAACCTCCCGGCCATATCGCTTCGCTGTTCCTCAGAACCTCGTGACCGCCACATACCTCTCCTGACGCACTCTCTGCAGGGCAGAACCCAGGATGAGACCAGGACACTGATAACTATCGGTTGGTCAACCCAGGGCGCGGGAGGAGCAGGGGATTGAGCAGTCAATCAGAGCGAGCGATACCAGAATCGGTATCCGACCCGGAGTAGAGAAAAAACCCTCACAGCCAGGGCAAGGATCGAAACCCCATACCGCTGACCGCGGTGGTGACCCAATCACAGGCAGGAAGAGTAGCCCCATCCACCAGCAAGGCAAGTACCAGAGGATCTCCCGATCCCTCCTGCCGCCCCCCTTTCAAGAGCATCTTCATTCTGGTATGGGGTCGGTCTCTCTGACCACCCGGGACCTTCAACCGTCAGATACCTTCGGGACCGGCCCCCGGGCAGCCGGGGCACTCCCCGATAGAAAACCACCTGAGAAGAGATGACAGAAACCGGACCGCTCTTTTCCGATTCTGACGGGACCTCATGAAAGACCTATATCCAATAAATAAAAGAACCTCTCTGCATGCACTATGAGATCACCGGAGATAACCTCCAGATAGTAACCCTCCGCCTCGCCCCTGGTGAGATCGTCTGCGCCGAGGCCGGCGCCATGGTCAACATGAGCGGAAATATGCAGATGGCCACCAACATGAAAGGCGGGCTCTTCAAGGGACTCAAACGGGTGGTGACCGGCGAGAGCCTCTTCATGACCGAGTTCACCCCGAAGGACAGGGAGGGGTTTGTCTCCTTCGCCGGGAACGTCCCGGGGAAGATCTTCACGCTGGACCTCGCTGACACCGAGTTCATCGCCCAGAAGGATGCGTTTCTCTGCTCAGAGGAGGGCATCGACCTCGATCTCGCGTTCACGAAGAAACTCCGATCGGGGGCATTCGGCGGGGAGGGGTTCATCCTGCAGCGGCTCTCTGGCAGGGGGATGGCGTTCCTCCACTGCTGCGGCGATATCATGGAGATGAGGCTTGCGCCCGGGGAAGTGGTCAGGGTGGAGACCGGTCTGGTGGTCGGGTTTGAGAGCACCGTCGACTACGACATCGCGCTTGCCGGCGGCGTAAAGACCATCTTCTTCGGCGGTGAAGGACTCTTCCTGACCACACTGACCGGTCCTGGTCGGGTCGTCCTGCAGTCCATGAACATAGCAAAACTCGCCACCGCCCTGACGCCCTATCTCCCGATCCAGAACCCATCTGGACGGTAACCTGATGGTCACAGAAGCCTAAAAATGAGGGTATGAAACCCCTGACTGCAGATGCTACCATGGTGGTGCACGGCCCCGGGGTCTTCGATGCCGGCGATGTCGAATGGCTGATCGACCTCCTCTCCCCACGGGAAGTGCTGGTCGCAGGGGTGATGGCCCGGACCGCTGCCAGAGAGTCAGGACTCCCGGTGACCTGCACCGACAAGCGACCGAGCGTGGTACTCGGGAGTCTCTCCGGACGGGCCTTTCTGGTCAACCGGGGGAAGACACCTGAATCTGGCCGGATATTTGGCGAGATCATCGCTGAACGGTTGGGGCCCAGACAGGGACTCGTCCACGTGGAGACCTCAAGCCACACCATTTATTCCTGGAATTGCGCTGATGATGCCCTTGCTCAGGAGATCGCGGAGAAGACCGGGTTTACCCCGACCCCCGCAGAGAGCACCAGCGATCCGCACGATGGGAGAAGGGAGATCCGCGGGTGCGTCCCCGGGGAAGCGGTCTTCGTCAACGGGACCGTGATCGGGACCGCAACAGACGAGACGGTCGTCCTCTCCACCAGGGGAGGGAGTCTCCGGGCAATCTCCGGGCTTGACCCAAAACCTCACGGGTTTGAGAAACTCCTCAGATCCGGGCTCCCCGACCTTAAAACGGCCTGGTGCAAGAGCGGGATGATACGGTCAGCCCCGCCCCGGCAAGGATGTCTACGGACCCCTCGAGAGAATCGGGGCAGGGTTGTGGTCATCGACCACTGCGGCCACATCCTCTACCAGGAGATCGAGGATGAGGACGTCTGCGGTGTCCTTGCCATCGGGGATGACACCACCGCAGTCTGCGGTCACATCTGTTCCCACGCAGGCATCCCGGTCTTTGGGGTGGTCGACGGGGATGGCGACGGGATCGTAAAGCCCGGGTTTGCGCCCGGGTCGGTGGTGGTCAGGGTCACCAGCGGACGGGACGACGACCTGGGGCGCGAGGTTGCAGCCACCCGGGACCTCGAGGAAGTCTGCTGGGATGAATGGGTGAAGGAGACCCTCCGTCTCCTGAAAGGACGGGTGCAGGTCGTCGTCGACCGACGGAGGGGATAAGGTATGCGATGTGCTGAATGCAAGGGAAAAGGGTTCTGCGGACTGGAACGCTGTCCCATCATGAGCAGGTTCTATGCCCTGGCCCCGATCAGGCCGACCGACCACTACCAGGGGTCAGCCCCATCGGTCTTCGTCGGGAGCTATGGCTACCCGCGGGTGGCAGGGGGGCCGTTGATGATCAACGATGCCGACAACCCCCCCGACTGGGTTGCCCGGGGGCTCGGGATCGAGGATATCGTGGGGATACGCGCCCGGACGATACGCGGCACCGCCGGGTCAGGGCGGCTCGCCGACAACCTCCAGGAGATCGCGCTCTCCAGCCTGCCGCTTGATGTGGAGGTACGGTTTACAAAACCGGTCTCCTTCGATCTCAGATTCGACGGGACGATCGCGCCGGTCGGGCTCAGCGGCGCCATCAGGAAGATGGACGTCATCGACAACGCCCGGGTGGACCGGGCGGTGGACCGGGCTACGTCTGACACCGATCTCTCAGCCACCGATGCCTGTGCGATCCTTCATGCCTCAGGCACCGACGTCTACCAGATCAGCCAGCTCCTCACCGCCGGGCTCCTCGGCCTCGAGCGGAAGCGACATGTCGTCCCGACCAGGTGGGCGATCACCGCAGTCGACGATACGGTCTCAAAGCGGCTCAAGAAGAAGATCGCGCGCTACCCGCCCCTGGACGGGATCCAGGTATTTTCTGCTTCGCTCTACGGGAACCATATCGTCTGCCTCGTTATCCCGGGGGACTGGAAGTTTGAGATGATCGAGATCTGGGGGAAGCAGTCACTCTGGGCCGGTGAAGACGAGACGATCGCACGGGATGGAGAGGGACAGACCAAATCTGGGTACTCCCCACTCGCGGGGGCCTACTACTCGGCCCGTCTGGCGGTCACCGAGTACCTGGAGAGCATACAGCGTTCTGCACGGGTGCTGGTGCTCCGGAGCATCACCGGCGAGTACTGGGCGCCGCTCGGCACCTGGGTGGTCAGGGAGGCGACACGGAACGCCATGAAGGGGCCAAAGATCGGGTGCGCTACCCTGCAGGCAGGAGTCGATACCGCCTCCCGCCTCCTCGGGTTCTCCCACTGGCGCCCCCACAGCCGGCTCATCCCTGAACTTATGACCCAGAAGACGCTCTTTGATTTTTAGGGGTCAGAAGACCCCTGCCCGTTCTTCTGCTCGCCGTAGCGTTCGGCGAGGGCGTCCAGGGTCTCGA
>CAZYWX010000140.1:0-4126 GCA_964651285.1 uncultured Methanoculleus sp. | reverse complement strand
CTCCAGGGGAGGTCGCTCTCAGGGGCTACCAGCCAACCTACGAGGGGCACGTCCGCCAGATCGATAAAGCGCTCGACCTGATCGCGCAGGCGGAGCGTCCCCTGATCTACGCCGGCGGTGGTGTGGTCCACTCAGGAGCATCGGCAGAACTCCTGAAGTTTGTCGAGGCTGCCGCCATCCCGGTGACGACGACCCTGATGGCGCTTGGCGCCGTCCCGGGCGACCACCCGCTTAACCTCGGCATGCTCGGAATGCACGGCACCCAGACCGCGAACTACGCGATCACTGAGTGCGATCTCCTCATCGCCATCGGCGCCCGGTTCGATGACCGGGTGACCGGCAAGATCGAGACCTTCGCGCCGAACGCCGCGATCATCCATATCGATATCGACCCTGCGGAGATCGGGAAGAACAAAGCGGTCGACGTCCCGATCGTGGGCGATGTGAAGGCGGTGCTCCAGGCTCTCCTCCGGCGGATGCAGAGACGAGGGGATACGGCGCGCTGGATTGCGAGGATCGATACCTGGAAGGCGCACTACCCCCTCTGCTACCGCGACGACGGCCGGCTCCGCCCGCAGTACGTCATCCAGCAACTCTCTGACCTCCTGAAGGGGGAAGCGATCATCGCAAGCGAGGTGGGCCAGAACCAGATGTGGACCGCGCTCTACTACTGTTTCAGGAAGCCCCGCACCTGGCTCACCTCGGGCGGTCTCGGGACGATGGGGTATGGGTTTCCGGCAGCCATCGGCGCCCATTTCGCCAGGCCAGATCTCCCGGTCTTCGACATCGCCGGCGATGGGAGTTTCCAGATGAACATCCAGGAACTCGGGACGGTGGCACACTACACCATCCCCGTCAAGGTCGTGATCTTGAACAACATGTACCTCGGTATGGTCCGGCAGTGGCAGGAGCTCTTCTACGACCGTCGCTACGCCTACACCGAGCTCCCGCCGGTGGATTTTGTGAAGATTGCACATGCCTACGGGGTCGAGGGGATCATGGTTGAGGAGAAAGAGGATGTCGTGGAGGCACTCCAGACGGCTCTTGCGACCGACGGGCCGTTCGTCCTGGACTTCAGGATCGAGCGGGAGGAGAACGTCTTCCCGATGGTCCCGGCCGGGGCTGCGATCAACGAGATGATCGGGGTGCATCAGGAATGAAGTCGCACACGATAAGCGTCCTCGTGGAGAACCGGGCTGGCGTCCTGAGCCGGGTCGCGGGCATGTTCTCGCGCCGGGGATTTAATATCGAGAGTCTCGCTGTTGGGACCTGCGAGGAACCAGATATGAGCAGGATCACGATCGTGGTGAACGGCGATGGTGCCGTCGTCGAGCAGGTGATAAAGCAGACCAACAAGCTCATCGAGGTCATCAAGGTCTCTGACCTGACCGAGCGCGAGAGCGTGGAGCGGGAACTCGCCCTCATCAAGGTGGCTGCCGAACCGGGCGCCGCCCGCGCCGAGATCCTCCAGATCGCCGATATCTTCCGGGCCCAGGTCGTGGATGTCGGGGCAAAGACGCTGGTGCTCCAGGTGGCCGGGGATACCGGGAAGATCGATGCGCTCGAGAAACTTCTGCGCCAGTACGGGATCAAGGAACTCGTTCGCACGGGAAAGATTGCCATCCTCCGAGGCGCAAAGACTGTAACGAGTTCCAAATAACATTCTTTTTGGTATGCGCAGGCTCTCTCCTGATCAGGGTGCTATCCCTGCTTCGAGCGATTGTGTTATATGTTAGCATGCCACACACTGACACAGCATGTTCTTCGGATTACCCTTCCACACAGGACTGATCGTGGGCGGCGCCGTCGCCCTGGTCTTCGTGGTGCTCATCCTCTGGGGAGTCTCCTTCAGGGGGGAGCAGTGAATGGCTGACCCGATAACGTTTGTACTGATCGGGCTCTACTTTATCGTACTCATCGGCATCGGGAGCTGGGCCTCAAAGAAGATCCATACCACCGAGGACTATATCCTCGCCGGGAGATCGCTTGGGTTCTGGGTCTTTACGATCCTGATCATCTGCTCGGTCTGCAGCGGCATGACCCTGCTTGGCGTCAGCGGGTTCGGCTACACCTCAGGCTGGCCCGGGATATGGGAACAGATCTTTGTACCGCTCGCGGCCTCGTTCTGCATCATCGTCTTCGGGGTCAAACTCCACGCCATCGGGAAAGAACGGGGCTACATGACCGTCCAGGACTATCTTGCTGACCGGTTCGAGAGTCCAAGGGGGCTCCGGGGGCTCTCCGCGCTCTCGGGGATCATCGTCTCGCTGGTCTACCTGGTGGGGCAGTACACTGCCATCAGCATCGTGCTCGTCTGGCTCTTCGGGATCCCGCACTGGCAGGCCCTGCTCATCTCAGGGGTCATCATCACCGCCTACACGGTCGTCGGTGGGCTCTACGCTGTATCCTGGACGACCCTCATCCAGGGAGGTATCCTGATCCTCGGCGTCTTTTTGATGGCCCCGTTCGTCATCGCCAGCGCCGGCGGACTCACTCATATCAACACCGTGCTTGCCGGGGTCGACCCGAACTTCGTCGAACCCTGGTTCCCGAGCCCTGCCTACGCCTCATACGCGTATGCGACGCCAGAGTTCCTCGTCTCGTTTGGGATCCTCTTGATGGTCGGACTTGCCTGCGCACCCCACGTCATCAACAACGTGCTTGCGGCAAAGGAGGCACGTTACTTCAAGTGGGCGCCGCTGGTCGCATTCGGGATCTATGCGGTCGTGATGTTCCTGGTAAAGTTCACCGGGTTTGCCGTGCGGTCACTCGTTGAGGAAGGAGTGCTGGTGCTCCCTGATGTCGTGAACGCCCAGGACTTCGCCTTCATTGCGGGCGTCGAGCATGCCATGCCGAACATGGCGTTCTGGGCGCTTTTCGCGGTGATCGTCCTTGCAGCGGTGATGTCCACAACCGACCGGCTTATGCTCACCGTCGGGACCATGTTCGCGTGGGATATCTACAAAAACATCCTCCGGCCTTCGGCGCCCGACAAGGAGGTGCTCCTCGTCTCGAAGGTTGCGGTCATCGTTGCCGCCGGGAGCACGCTCTGGCTTGCTATCAACCCGCCGCCGATGCTTGCCTGGCTGATCTGGATGGGCATCGGGGTCATGCTCGCGACGTTCGCGGTCCCGCTGCTTGCCGGGCTCTACTGGCGTGGGGCCACCAGAGAAGGAGCGATCGCGAGCATGGGGATCGGGCTCATCGCGGCCACGGTCTTTGGCTACTGGCACCAGTTTGTGGCGCCGCTCCCGGTCCACTTCAGCCTCTATGCGCTGGTGATCTCGGCTCTTACGATGGTCATTGTCAGTCTCGTGACCGCGTCAAACTCCCCGGCCGCGCTTGACAACACCCAGACTGGCTGGTTCATCCAGTCCGAGTAACTCTTTTTTTGGTCGAGGGGTCGAAGAACGCCGATGAGACGCAATTGACGAATTTCCCCCCATAATCCGATTTTTCTCCCGGGATATCTGGCCGGTTTCAGAGCACGCTGAACGCAATGTCTCCAACGGCTTGCCCACTCCTGGATATCTTCTCCGATTTCTGGGTTTTGTTGAAACCCCATCTATTGTTCGTTCTGGGGGGTCGCCCCCTCCCGGGGGCGGTGGGGGTTATGGAGAGGGGTTCTCGGGTAGTGTCTCCGGGGAGGGGGCTCGCCCCCGCCCTGGTCCCCTCCCCCGGGCGATAGCCACTGCACGGGGTGGTGTCCCCGCTTCTGAGGGGCTGGTATCAGGCTGGATCTCGCACGATGCACCCCATGGTTCTCCAGCCGGTCGCGAAATCCCGAGACCCCTCTCGGGCCGTGTGGATAGCCGGGGCTCTTCGCCCTGACTGCCCCCGCCCCTGATGGGCGGGGGAGGAGGCCGAAGGCCGGGAGGGGTGAGGACTGCATAAGGGAAGTTCTCGGGTACCCTCTGCCGGGAGGGGGTGACCCCCTCGCGGCCGGGAGCTCGAGTGCCAGAGGCGCGGCCGGGGTGGGGACTAGCAGAACGGAGTCTCCAGGTATCTGTGATAGCCACCGCCACCCCGATCCACCGCTATCCCGGCGATCCCGGGGAACAAGCCCGGTCTGGTGTCAGCCTCATCAGGGGCAGGGACAAATACCAGAACCAGAACAGGGTTTTCA
>CAZYWX010000139.1:0-4128 GCA_964651285.1 uncultured Methanoculleus sp. | reverse complement strand
GGAGCAGACATGCACACTGGTTTCTCCCGGAACCCGGCACTCGTTTGTCATTCACTCGCCGGGCGGCAGGTAGTGACTCTGGCCGGGATCTGCCTCGCCGATGATGCTACGCCCTGGGCACGAGGAGCGCCGGGGCGGGCGGAGAGGGGCATTCTCCCGCAAAATCCTCAAACGAGCAGTCCCCGGCGGTTGAGCAGCGGATGGGGATGATGGTATCCCTGTCCCCGGTCCTGCCGTCATGGTCTGACTGCTATCTTGAGCGGCAGGGGAGGGAGAGACCTCCGGTATCAGAGGGCACATGAAACCGAGAACCCGACAACTGTCTGGTTAAATCGTGGGGTTCTTGTGAGGGTCTGTGCTCACGCCTACCCCTTCTTCACCTGACTTAAGGCATGCGGCAGGTCGCTGATCGTAAACGTCCGGGAGGTCGTTGAGGAGGTTGAGACCTCCCGGCACTTCTTTGCGGTCACCGGCCAGAGTGGGACGAAGGCCGGCGGGTCGGTCAGGGTCAATCGGGGTGCCAGGGCGTTCCACGGCACCTGCGGTCCGGTCTCCCCGGGAGGGGAGAGGAGAGAGGGCTTGACCTTCCCCGCATGTGGAGGGGCATGTTACACGGTCCTGGCGATCCCTCGTGGTCTGGGGCGCCCGGCCGCACTCTACCGACGATCTGTCGCGTTTCTGCCAGGAGATCTCGTGAACGGGAGATCCGTGGCCCCTTCGCCACCCGGGGGTAGATGACCAGATTCGCGAACCTTCCTTTCTTCTGCTCGACACCACAACACCGCTCCCTGCCTTCCTTCCCCGGAGAAACCTGTTCATGCCCCTGCAGGAGTGATATAAGCGCCACCGCCCTCCCGAGCATCGCGCCATCAGCCCTGGCAGAGATCCCGCCGTCCGGGCACCATCGTTTATCAGTCGCAACTACCAAATAACTACGACAGAGAGGCATACACCATGGAGATCGCGTTTACCAAACTACAAGGGAACGGCAACGACTTCATCCTGATCGATGAACACACCCGGGAGGTCATCCCCGAAGATATGAAAGGAACGTTTGCGGCGCTCTACTGCGACCGCAGGTTCGGCATCGGCGCCGACGGCGTCCTCTTCCTCCAGCCATCAGACAAAGCCGATATCAGGATGCGGCTCTTCCAGCCAGACGAGAGCGAGGCCGAGATGTGCGGGAACGGTATCCGGTGCCTTGCGAAGTACGCCTGCGACGCCGGCTACGTCAAAGAATCCTGCTCGGTCGAGACCGGGGCCGGGGTCGTCCCGGTCACGATGGAGTATACAGACGACGAGTTCACTGCGACCATCACCATGCCAGAACCCGGGTTTGAGCGGAGCGCCATCCCCGCCACCGGAAACGGAGAGTATAAAGAGAAGATCCTGGGATTCACCGTCTATGCCACCAACACCGGCGTCCCTCACGCCGTCGTCTTCGTCAAAGAGATCGGTGCCATCGACATCGCCACCGCCGGCCCCACCATCAGGAACCACCCCACCTTCCCGGAGGGGGCAAACGTCGACTTCGTCGAGGAGGCCGGTGACGACACCCTCAGGATCCGGACGTTTGAACGCGGCGTCGAGGGAGAGACATTCAGCTGCGGCACCGGCGCCACCGCCTCGGCAGCGGTTGCCCATCACCTCGGGAAGGTCGGCGATACCGTCCGGGTCGAGACCAGAGGCGGTCCGCTCACCATCCGCTTCGGCGAGACCGTCACCATGGAAGGCCCCGCCACTACGGTCTTTGCGGGCGTTATTGCTTTCTGATCCCGTCCTGCGTGATCACAAAATCAAACGAGATCCCCTCAGGCCGGGACCGGTGTTTCTGGAGCAGGGCCCGCCGGGGACCATCCCTCTTTTCAAGCCGTATAATGGCTTTGGAGATATGCTCAAGCGCTGTCCCCCCAAGCCCGGAGACCCGGTCGCGTTCTACATCCACGTAGATCTGGTTGGTGATCAGGATCGGGATATCATATTTCTTCGCAAACCCGAGGAGTTTGATCACCTGGTGCGAGAGGGTCCGCACCGTCTCCTGCCCCAGGCCAAGCTCGGTCCGGTAAAGACCGGTCGCTGAGTCCAGGACCACCAGGCCCACGGGAGCATCCCTGGCGGGGTTCCGGAGGATCGCCTCCGCATCAGCGATCATCGTCCCCTGCTGGGCGAAATCGATCGGCTCAAAGAGGTAGATCCGGTCTGCAAAGCCCTCGGCATCCTCCCCGGCGATCTGCACAAACCGCTCCACCGAGAACCCCTCAGTATCGATGTAGATGACCGAGTCCCCCGACCTGAGGGTTGCCACTGTTGCCATCAGGCAGAAGGTGCTCTTTCCGCTTGCAGGCTCGCCGTAGATCTGGGTGATCGTCCGCCGTTCAAGCCCGCCGCCAAGCAGGTCGTCGAGGGCCTGGCACCCGGTGCTGACCCGGTCAGGCATCATGACTCAAGCACGCCCCGCTCGATGAACTGGTGGCGTGCAGCCGCCTCAACGGCACCGGCAACCTCCCTGAGGGGGAGACCCAGTTCCCGGGCACACGCTGCTACCTGGTCATACTCGGGCTTGAACGAGGTGATCTTCCCGCTGGCCCAGCCGCACTTCACGTCAACCCTCCACTCCTGGCCCCGGAACGAGACATTGACCGGCTCAACCGTCCTTTCGGCGATGGCCCGATGGACCATCGGGATGCACCGCACCCCGAGCGTCCCGAGTTCTCTGGCCATCACTCCCATGAGGTGGGCGGTCGTATCAGGGCGAGCGACCACCCTGACCAGGTGGCCGCTCCGTCCCTTCTTCATCACCGCCGGGATGGCGCTCGCGTCCCGCGCCCCCTCCTCCATCAGACGTTCGAGGGTGTAGCCGAGGGTCTCTCCGGTCACGTCGTCCACGTTCGTCTCCAGGATATCGACCTGGTCGCCGACACCCCGTCCCTCCCTCTCAAGGAGCATCGAGCGGAGGACGTTCGCCCTGCCTGGAGGATTTTTGCTCCCTGCTCCATAACCAACTGCCCTGATGGTTGCAGGACCGATCTCCTCAGGCCGGATCGTCGCAAACTCAGCAAGGAGCGCCGCCCCTGTCGGGGTGCAGAGTTCCCGGTCCTCGTCGCCCTGAACCGTCTGCAGGTCTGACCGGGCAAGGACCGCCACGGTCGCCGGGGCCGGAACCGGAACGGTCCCGTGCGCCCCGACCACGAACCCCCGGCCGAGGGCAACCGGGAGGACGGCAACCCCGTCGACGTCGAGGGAGTGGAGGGCGGTACAGGCCCCAACCACGTCGGCGATGGCATCGTCTGCCCCCACCTCATGGAACTGTGCTCCCGGCCCGTGGACACTCTCCTCGGCCTGGTGTATCCGGAGGAAGACCCGCCTGGCCAGCTCCCGCGCGGGAGCAGGAGCTTCGCTCCTGGTCACCCGGTCGAGCACCTCGTCAAGGGTGCGGTGATCCACCGGGGCATGCGTCGTCACCTGGACAGCCCCGATCCCGGAACGGTCTACCCGTTCTATCGTCGGTTCGCCGACGACCGAACGCATGGCTCGCCTGACAGGTTCCTCATCCGCCCCCAGATCGAGGAGGGAGCCGATGATCATGTCGCCCGCGGCTCCGCTGAACGGGTCGAAGAGAAGTATATTCATGCGCTTCCAGTACTTATAAATCCCCGAAATATAAGAACTAGAGGTAATGCCCGAGACATACTTGAAGGTAGATAGCGCCTATCCGGAGGATCAGGGGGCAGGCAAGGCACGGCTTGACCCTGATACCATGCTGCAGCTCCGGCTCAGCCCCGGAGACCTGGTCGCCGTCGAAGGGAAGCGTCGCACCGTGGCCAAGGTCTGGCGTGCCATGGTGAACGACTGGCACCAGGGGAAGGTCAGGATCGACAACTTTACCCGGCTCAACACCGGTGCCAGCATCGGCGACCGGGTGAAGATCAGAACGCTGGACGAGGAGGTTGAAGCAGAACTGGTGGTCCTTGCACCGCCCGAAGACCTCCCCAAACAGCTTCCCATCAACTTCAGTAACGCCGTCAACAAACTGATCGACTTTCCGGTCGTGAAGAACGATTCTGTGCCGATCCAGGCGGGGCTCCCGTTCATGCAGCCCCAGCTGGTTGCGTTCAAGGCCGTGGTGGT
>CAZYWX010000138.1:0-4232 GCA_964651285.1 uncultured Methanoculleus sp. | reverse complement strand
GCGAGATGGCGTGGCGGAGTTTCATGCACTCGGCGTGCAGGGACGCGGCGATGAACGCGGACGGGTCTCTCTCCCGTATACGCTGTTGGATCTGGGCGTTCAGGCGAGCCAGTGCCTTTATTGAGAGTTTGTCTGGCTTTGGGACCCGGAAATCCAGTTTTGCAAGTCGGGCGAGCCGGGACTCCACAAGCCCCCGGAGAGCGATGAGGGCCTTCTGGAGTTCTTCAGGGAGATAGACGTCGATGTAATGGACCTCACGTTCATGGATATAGGGGCGGACGTCCGGGTCGGTCTCTACCCTGGTCTCGATCGCCTCAATGAAGAGGTTGTTGCAGACCTCCTGGACCTTTGTCTGGTCGCCTCCCGGCGAGGCGGTCATGGCAAGCAGCAGAGGGTTTCTGGCCGTGGTGCAGTAGTGCTGGGCGATGAAGACGTAAGCGTAGTTCCCCACCGCCCGGTGACACTCGTCCACGACCAGGAGCACGACATCGGCGAGGCTGTACCTCCCTGCCAGGCAGTCGTTCTTGATCACCTGTGGGGTCGCAAAACAGATCCTGCATGCCTCCCAGGCCGCAGCCCGTTCGTCAGGAGGCATATCCCCGGTGAAGATCGCAAAATCTGACTCCTGCGGCTCTGAGCCCTCCTGGAGGAGCAGGTGACGCTTGAAGAAACGGTGGTGTTGCTCAACCAGGGGTTTTGTGGGTGCGAGCATCAGCACCCTCCCGGGGTGAGAGTAGAGGCGGGACGCCGCGACCAGGAGCGCGACGGCTGTCTTCCCGAGGCCGGTGGGGAGGACGACCATCGTGTTCGCGTCGAGCGCCCTGAGCGTTATGGCGAGCTGATACTGTCGCCCCTCAATGCTCTTCTCCCGGATCAGCGGGTGGGAGACGTAGTTCATGCCTGAAGGTTGGAGAACGTCGTGGCACCGGTGATGAGGGCGGGGAGGATCTCAGGCAACCGCTCGATCGGCACCCTGACCTGTTCTGTGCTGTCCCGGTCCCTGATAGTGACCGTGTTATCTTCGAGCGTATCATAGTCGACGGTGATGGCAAACGGTGTCCCGATCTCGTCCTGTCGCCGGTAACGCCTGCCGATGGCACCAGAATCGTCGTACTGGGCGAGGATATGGTTCCGGGTAAGCCTCTCTGTGATCGTCTGCGCGATCTCATCAAGCCCGTCCCGGTTCATCAACGGGAAGACAGCAACCTGGATCGGTGCTACCGCTGGTGGGAGTCGGAGCACCGTTCTTCTCTCGCCGCCGATCTCATCCTCCGCGTAACTGTGTTCCAGCGCGACGTAGATCATCCGGTCAATCCCATATGAGGGCTCGATGACGTGAGGCATCACCTCTTCTCCACGGACCTCCACCTCTTCCTCACAGATCTGGTAGAGGTCTGCGGGGATGAAGATCTCCTCACCATCGACAGTGACCCGTGCGCCGTCGGCGCCAGGATTCGAAGAGGCCAGGGCTTCTGCGATCGCTTTCGCTTTGCCGCGGAACCGGGGGCCGAGCACCCCCATGTCGGCCACGATCCGCCGTTTCATGACCCGTTTTGGCTCGTCATAGGGTACGAAGACCGTCATCGCGGTTCCCGAATGCCCGGCATGCGAGCGCAGGTCATAGTTGGTGCGGTCGGCAATCCCGACGACCTCCACCCAGCCGAACCGACCCGAGTAAACCTCGGCATCCCAGCAGTCGGCTGCGTAGTGAGCCCGTTCGTCAGGCAGGTGCTGGCGGAACCGAAGTTTTTCCGGGTCAACGCCGATGGCGGTCAGGATCTCGTGGGTGAGGGCGATGTAGTAGGCGACGTACTCGTTTGCGATGACCCCCTCCTCCACCGCGGCACGCATCGTCATCCCGGCAGGTTCCTGTCCCTCCATCTGGCGCTCGATGGTGAGGAGAGGCGCCCTGTGGTCTGCGTAGCGGTGGAAGGCAGGGTGGTCCTTCTCGTCAGGGTGGACAAAGATCTCGGCTTCTGCCTGGGAGAACTCCCGCAGCCGGATCATACCCTGACGGGGGGAGATCTCGTTCCGGTATGACTTCCCGATCTGGACCGCGCCGAAGGGGAGTTTGTCCCGATAGAAACGCAGGAGCCGGGTGAAGTCGGTGAAGATACCCTGAGCGGTCTCGGGGCGCAGGTAGCCCTTCCGCTGCGATCCTGGACCGATGGTGGTCTCGAACATCAGGTTGAAGGCAAAGACGTTTGCTCTTCCCAGCGGTTCCTCACATACGGGGCAGGGGAGGTCGTGGAGCGTTTCCTGGAGCGCCTCCGCAGAGAGTATGCCGGCATTCTCGATGCCGTTCTCTTCTGCAATGTGATCGGCGCGGAGGTATTCGCCGCAGTGCGGACACTGCACCATCTTATCGGCAAACTCTTTTACATGACCGGATGCGATGAAGATTGCTTCATTCCCGACCGTGGGGCATTCGATCTCGTAGTATCCCTCCTGGAAGACGTAGAATGATCTCCAGAGGTTCTCGATGTTCCTCTTCATCATCGCTCCGAGCGGGCCGTAATCGATGAAACCGGCGACTGACCCATAGATCTCGGATGAAGGCCAGACAAAACCACGTCTTCTGGCTACATCCATGACTTTTTCGTAGATATCGCTCGTCTCGGCCATAGTCCTGCAGTATACTTGAGCGTCGATGCTAATAAAGAATAGTTCCCGCGCTCTGGCGAGATCAGATATCTTCTGGAATAAGCCAGCATATGGTTTTTTAAATCATAAACCAGAATATTCCGAAAGATTCGGAGACATCTTGTAAAAGGATCTTTCAGATCTCCCGATCCATATGGAAAAGAATAAATGGTAGCAGTCGTAATGTAGGGAACGTTATGCCCCGACTGGGGGAAGTTATATATTGGAGGTTGACATGCCTTGACCTCCCAGGCCAGATGGTGGAATAAGGAATAGAGAGACACGGACATGCCAGAAGATACCCGCAAAAAGCAGCTCCTTGAGCTGTTTACGACCATCACGAACAAGAAGACCATCGTTGAGCCGATGAGAAAGGTTCATGGTACGCTCCGGGATCGCGATGCTGTAGAGCGTGAGATCGCCCTGATCATGCGCGAGATCCTCGATCAGGGGTACTTCAAGACCAAACTTACCCCGCGGCAGCTCGCAAAACTTGTGGTTGCGTACTATGACGGCAAGAACGATACAGAGATCGCGAGGGTGCTCGGAGATGAGAAGCTGAGCAAGACCGTGGCACGTGCCCGGGTCCGCCTCAAACTCTTCAGGGAACTCGATTTCAAGATGCCGTTTGATCGCAACCTGATGATGGAGCTTCTTGATTCGGGAAAGACCATGAAGGAAGTCAGCGAGGAACTTGGAGTGAGCCCCTCTACACTTCGTGAGTATCGCCATGTGATTGAACAGGAAGAAGATACCACGCTGGACCCATATCTGGAGCGGATCAGGGACGTAATGGAAGACCGTGATCTCTCCGAACAGATGACGCGTGGTGTTGCCAATGATGGCCTGAGCGAAGCCATCGATGTCGCAGAAGCGATCGATATGGGGGAGTTCTAAACACCCCGGCTCGTCCTCTGTTTTTCCTGAACCTTTTTTAACCTGCAGGCTGATCTCTTCTCCATGAGGTTGACCTGGTTTGGCCACGCATGTTTCTGTCTTGAAGGTTCACGGATGATCGTTATCGATCCCTTCATCCCGGAGGGTTCGCTTCCCGTGGAGCCTGATATCGTCGCGGTGACGCATGCCCATGCTGACCACCTGGGCATGACAGAACAGATGAAGAAGAAGACGGTCGCCATCAATGAACTGGCGAAGTACCTTGCGTCGAAGGGTGTTCCTGCTGAACCGATGAATATCGGTGGTAGTATCACCGTGGAGGGTGTCAAATTCACGATGACACCTGCCCTCCACTCATCGTGGCTGGAGGAAGAAGGAATGGGCTTCTACGGTGGCACCGCCGCGGGGTTCGTCATCACGATGGACGGTGTCAGCGTCTACCATGCAGGTGATACGGCGCTCTTCTCTGATATGCAGCTCATCCGGGATCTCTACCGGCCGGATGTGGCCCTCCTCCCTATCGGCGGGTGCTACACGATGGGGCCAGAAGAGGCGATGGTTGCGGCCCGCTACACCGGAGCGCGGCTGGTGATCCCGATGCACTACAACACCTTCCCGGCCATCGAGCAGGATGCTCAGAGGTTTAAGGAAGCCATCGAGCGGACGACGTCGATCCAGGTCCGGATTCTCTC
>CAZYWX010000137.1:0-4267 GCA_964651285.1 uncultured Methanoculleus sp. | reverse complement strand
CCGGAGGAAGGTCTGGTGCATGGCGGTCGGGTCGTTGAGGCAGAACGCGATCCCCTGACATCCCTCCTCCCGGGCACGCCTGACCAGGGCGTCTGGCGGGATATGCCTGAGGGCGCCGGAGACGGCTTCCGCGTGGTGGGCGACCGTCTCAGATATGCACCCGCCGCAGGAGAAGGTACATCCGATACCGCTTGCCTGCAGGAACGTCTCCCTGGGATGGTAATGGCACATCGGCATCGTCTCGATGGCTATCGGCATCGTCGCGATGTAGTGGTCAGGGAACCGCTCGACGATCGTTCCGTCCTTGTTAGTGTACATTCTGCACCGCCCGGTCCTCCCGGGAGCGATCTCGCACCTGTTCTCGCAGATGGAGCACTGCATGTCTACTACTCTCCCTTCTCCATCATGACCCAGAGCCCTGAGTCATCGTTGATGATCTGGTGGGGGAGCCCGAGGTCTGTGAGGACCCCCGCCATCCGTGCCCGGTTATCAGGGCCGAGGTTCCTGTTCCGGAAACTCTTCCAGTCAGGGTTCTCCTTTGTCATTGTGGCCGCGATCGAATCTCTGAGTTCGGCGGTCCCGAACCCACCCCCGATATAGGTCTTCCCACCGGGCGCGAGAACCCGGTAGATCTCAGAGAACGCGCGGGCAAGGTCCTCCCAGAAGAAGATCGAGCCGCGGCTGACCACAAGGTCAACAGAATCCGGAGGGAGCGGGATGTCGTGGACATCGCCTGCGATGAGCGAGATGCGGCCCGAAAGCCTCCTCTCCCTGATGTTCTCTTCGGCGATCTCGATCATCTCGGAGGATGCGTCAAGAAGCGTGACCGCAAGATCGCTTGCCTGCGCAAGCGCGATTCCGAGCGATCCAGGACCGCTGCCGACGTCGAGGCACCGACCGCTCCTGATCCCGCACCGATCGAGGATCTGTTCTGCGATCACTGGATAGACGGGGGCAAAGACCGTCTTTGCGATCCGGTCCATACGCTCTGCCCCCTCACGGTCAAACCTGCCCATTTCCTGTTCCATGCTCTATCCGGCCTCAAGGATTCAGGATCTCCCTGATCTGGTCATCGGTGAGCGATACGTGGATGAAGAGGTCGTGATACTCCTTGACAAGCCCCTCTAGATCCATATCACTGAAGAGGTCGGGATAGAGGACTTTTGCGGTCCAGGGGATCCCGATGATCCGGTTGATCCCTGGCGGGCGGTCAAACCAGCAGAACGCCGTCCGCGGGATGAGATAGACCCGGTCTGTCTTCACGGCGGTGATATCCTGCCAGAGCGGGTCGGTCCTGACGGTGGCGTAGAACCCGGGGTCGCCTGCCAGGATGACGTCAGGGTCCCAGGAGATGATCTGCTCCATCGAGACCTCGGTCATCCCCATCCCGGGTGTGAGCGCACAGTCTGCAATGTTTATCGCGCCGCAGAGTTCGATGAGTTCGGAGTGTTGCGAGCCTGTAGGATCAGTCGCGAGCCCCTTTGGCCCCTCGGCGTAGTAGACCCGAACCCGCTCGTCGTCCGGGATCGAGGCCACCCGTTCAGTCACCGTGGCGAGCACCCCTTCGTAGAACGTGATCATCGCTTCGGCCTGTTCCTCCTCACCGAGGAGGTCGCCCATAAACTTGATGGGCTCGGAGTAGCCGGTGGCGTTGGTGGTATCCTCGACAGCCACGACCGGGATGGATCCCATCTTCTCCTGGCGCTCGGCGATGGTGGCACGCGCCGCCCCGCCATCGGTGGTGTAGCCCTCGACGACGATATCGGGGTGCCTTGATATGAAGTCCTCGTAGTTTCCGGTCTCTTTCCCGAACCAGCCCCCGACGACCGGGAGCGCCGCATATTTCTCAGGGATGTACTCTATCTCGGGCAGGAAGTTCCAGCCCGCGAGTCGGTCGGGCGCGACCATGTAGACGAGCATCGTCGACGGCGGCGAGGTGCAGAGGACGCTCTTGATCTCGGACGGGACGACGACGGTCCGGTCCGCCATATCGGTGATGGTCCGGTTTTCGGTCCCGGAAGGCATTTTCTGGGTGGTTGTGCATGCGGCGGAGGCGCAGAGGAGAACTGCACAGACGCCGATCATGATGAGCAGAAGATGGCTATGTTTTGTAATAAGCATCACATCCGTTCAGTCTTCTCCGATGGGCTCCGACTAGGGAGGTCTCGGAGGTTTGGTACCATGTTTTGGGGTAGACGTTATTTAAAATATCCATTTAACTATGGCGTTCTGTTAACAGATTGTGATGATCTCTGGATTCGATAAACGATCCGTGCTGGGCGTTTTGGTCGACTCACACCGGTGATCTTTTCTGGCAGGAGAGAGGTGCCGGGCCCGGGTTCTCCCCCGCTCTGTCGCCATGCTGTGGACCCGGGTTTTTCACTCCTCCGGTAGAAGCGACTTCCAGTTTCACCGTCCCTCACCTGTAGAGGCGGGACGATCTGTGACGCAAGCCCGAGATATGCTGGGGATTGGAGGGAGGGGCCCTGTTGGTGGACAAACGGCCAGGAACGATCCTCTGAGATGAACAACAGCGGGGTTTTGACGAAGTTCTCCTTTTTGTAATGAGCAGATCCCCGAACCCTCTGACGGTTGGAGTCCCGGGTGGATCAAACTGACCTCCTACCAGATGCAGAGATCGTGAACAGAAGCTCCCGGGCCTTGTTCATATCTGATGCCGTCCTGTCTCTCCCGCGCGCGGCGCGCATTCAGCGTCAGGTTTCAGGGAGGTATACCGGCCAGCAGAACCTTTTAAAAAGTATTTTCTGGGTCCTGGGTCCTGCCTCCGGGCCGGCGCCTGAAGGGGGTTATGCACCGTCCCGGGGGTTTGGCTCCCAGCTGAGGCATGCCCGGTACACCCGATGCCTGAGCACCAGCCCGTCGCCTTCCGGGAAGAGGCGAGCGGCGAGATAGTCTCTGAGGATCTTCTCCTGCTCTGGTTTTTCGACGAGGAGTCGATCCCTGAGCGCAGCCACGCCGGCATCAAGGTCCGGGACCCTGAGCCTGTGCTCATACGAGGAGACCGAGACGTCAGGGTAGATCCCCATCTGGTAGAGGAGGTTGAAGATGATGTCAGCCTTCGGCCCTGGCTGGTACTCAAGCCCGTGGAGGTCTGGCCAGGTTTCAAGCATGATCTGCTCCCAGTATGGCAGTCCGGCGAAATGGAAGACGGCAACGGTCCCCGAGCAGACGCTGTTCATCTTCTCTATCGCGGACCTCAGGTCAGGCATGCCAAGCGAGAACGACGCAAAGACGACATCATAGGGTGGATCGAGGTCACGTTCCGGGTTGACCTCTTCCCAGCGTCTACCGACGATCGTAACCTTCTCGATCCCCGTATTCCTGATAGCTTGTTCCATAACCTCCCGCATCGCCTGCGCCGGCTCAACAGCCGTGACCGCCGCCACCTCTCCGGAGAGCGGGACCGTGATCGCACCGGCACCTGCCCCGATATCGAGGACGCGGGCCTCGGGGGTGACCGGGAGATGGGAGGTGACCCAGGCGACCCGCTCACAGTCGTCGCCGGTGGACGAGGCAGCGCGACTCCGGGCCCTCTGGCGATTGTTCCAGAAATCAGAGCATCCTTTGTTCCGTTTCAGGGCGGTACTCGTCTCCATCCTGGTGCGCCAGACCTCATTCCAGTCTAGCTTCGCATACACGTCTGAGGCGGTCATTCATTCTGTAGTGGGGTTTTCCTGAACAAAAATGATATGGAACGCTTTTTTTCGGTGAACCGCGGCCTGCCGGTCAGGTCGGCGGTGTCCCGGGAGGTTGCCGCTACCAGGCCCTGCCAGTAAGTACGGTCCAGACCGGGTATGCATGCGCGCGCAACGAGAAGCGGTGACCCGGGGGGAGCACACCCCGCTCCGGGAGGTGCCTGGTGATTGAAGAATCCGGTGGATCTGGGCGCATTTTGACCGCCACCTGGCGCAAAAACCGATTTAGTCTCTCCCTGTGGAGGGTGGCTCATCGCCACGTCGGGGCGGTGATCGGCAGACGAGAACGGGGTTCGGGGCAACCTCTGGATGGGTTCATCCAGGCTGGGGGACAAAATTTGGCAGGTTCACGGTGAGATGGTGCCTAGATACCTTCGGGCCATGGATGGCATGGACAGCTCGTTAAGAAGAGAGTAGAGCGAGGAAAGTGGGCCCGCTGAGATTCGAACTCAGGACCTTCGCCGTGTGAAGGCGACGTCGTAACCGGCTAGACCACGGGCCCCAATGCATCGACCGGGAATTGAACCCGGGCTATTGGCTTGGAAGGCCAA
>CAZYWX010000136.1:0-4283 GCA_964651285.1 uncultured Methanoculleus sp. | reverse complement strand
GCAAAGAGGAGCGCCGGGAGGATGATACCAAACCGGGGCTGGAGCAGCCCGCGGATACTGACCTCCTCACCAAACCCTGCAGCAATCGAGGCCACAATGATCCCGGGGATGGTGAGTGAACCTGCGAAAAGCAGGTTGACCGACTCGGTATCGGTGACCGGCAGACCGAGGAAATCGATCAGCGCCGCAAGTGCCGGGTCGATGAAGTGAAACGCCCCCACGAGCACGAAGGCAGCAACAACAGCAAAAACAACCTCCCGCCCCGACGGCCTCACAAGCCCGAGACGCTCCAGGGCCTCAGGGAACGTCCGCCGCACGCACGCACCGGCGATGAGGAGCGATGCAATGAGCGTCCAGAAGAGGGTGTAGGCGTTCACCCTGACCGTGTCAGCAAAGAGATCTCCCGATTCGGTCAGGAGGTCGATGAACTGTGGTGAGAGAAACGGGGGAACCCCCGTCACCAGGAGCGGCACCGGCGGGATCAGGATCAGGGCAAGGATGGTCACAAGCGCAATCCTATGGACGAACGAGTCAGGATCAAACGGGAGGTATCGAGCGAGCCAGACTCTAAAGCGGCGGGAGACCCCGACGAAACTTGCGACCGCAGCCCCGAGGATGACGAGAAGGAGCAGAGCCATCTCTCCGGCTGTTTCAAGATCGACCGAATCAGGCTCGACGACCTCCTCGGGCTCGAACGCCTCCGTCGGCAGGATCGACATAATCCCGAAGCCTGCCGTGACAGCCGCAAGCCCGCCGATGAGGATGAGAAGCCAGATGCCGGCAGCCCATCGGAACGCACGATGCCGGTCCTCAGCCAGGTAGGCAAGCATCGCAAGGATGACAAAGAGAGTCACATCGAGTGCGGCGGTGAGGAACGACTCCACCTCGCCCTCGAGGGGTGCAAAGACCACGACCAGGAAGATGAGCCCGAAGAAGACGAGCATCAGTTCGGGGGCGTGGCGGCGACAGAAATCTCGTGACATGATATCATCTGTATAGCAACATTTCAAGAAAGAAACCGGGTATTGTTGTAGGCAGGCCGCACAAAAAAAACTTACCGCCACCCGAGCCGCCCGATGAGAAAGCACCCGAACATCCCCACAACCCCGAGGACCAGCCCCTGGAGCAGGAATATCGCCGACAGCGGGCAGTGGCTCAGGAGAGCTGCGCCTGCGAACGGCCCGAGAGCAAGCCCGATAGAGTAGAAGGTGTTATAGATACCATAGGCGACTCCTTGCGAGCCCTGAGCACGATAGATCCCGGCCATGACCGGCATCACCGGCACCAGGGCAGAACCCAGGGTCATCCCCAGCGCAAGGATTGCAGCGACGATCAGCGGGAGCGTCGGCGCATGCACAGCGGCAACGATCGCAACCCCCGAGAAGAGGAGCCCGAAGCCGATGAGGTAGCGGCTCCCCCCGCAGCGGTCATAGATGCGCCCGGCCACCGGCTGGGCGATGGCGGCAGCGATCGCCAGCACCGCAAAGACAAGAGCAATCGTCGACGGCGACGAAGAGAACCTGGCATGCAGATAGACCGGGAGGTAGGGGTCCAGGATACCATAGGTCCCCGAGACCGCGACCACTGTGGCCCCACAGGCAGCAAGCGAGAAGAGAGAACCCGCGGGAATCATCCCTGCCCGCTCCTGATTCTTCCGCCTGCAGGAAGGCAGCGGGACGGCGAGGACGACCATCCCGAGAGCAGCCACCACCACCGCCGGGATGAGAAAGGTCGCGACATGACCCAGGCACTCAAAGAGCAGGCCCCCGGCGACCGGCCCGAAGAGTGTCCCGAGCCCGACCGCCGAGAGCGCGATGCCCATCCGCTCACCAAGTTTTGAGGGATCGGTGATATCAGCGAGGAGCGCAAGCCCGGCTGACCAGGTGGCCGCGGCAGATATCCCCTGAATGGTCCTGGCGATACAGAGGTGCACAACCGTGGTTGAGAATCCGAAGAGCGCCGTCGCCCCGGCAAGGAGGAGCATCCCGGCAGCGATGAGGGGACGACGGCCCACCCGGTCAGAGAGGAGACCCATCGGGATGGAGAAGAGGAGGAGCATGGCCGCATAGACTCCGAAGACAATCCCGAAGGCTGATTCATCGACCCCGAGTTGGGAGGCGTACTCAGGAAAGACCGGGATGAGAATGCCGTAGATCGTCATATCCATGAAGATGACGAGCACGACCAGCAGTAAAATCGCGTCCGGAGAAGCAGCGATACGCTCCCTGATACTGTGGAATCGTCGTGATTCCCTGATAGTCATACTGGTGGCTCCTCCCCCTGCAGCACGTCATCGGTCCTGATGCCAGCTTGCCCCTTTATGTTGGCGCTGGCAGCATATATCGTTTTACAGGGAGGCTATCTCTCTTCCAGCGGAAATGACGGTTAATCAGGCTTTTCCTGCGGGCAGACCCCCGCTCTCTTCCGCAGGGTTCCTGCAGCATACGCAGCAAGCAGGACCGAGAGCACCCCGGTGATGAAGATGCCATCGAAGATCCCGGCACCCCCGATGGAGAGAACCGTCGCCCGGTCGTCGACAAGCGCCGTCAGGACATCTGGATTGAGAAGGTTGAGGATATCGGCACCGACCAGGGTTCCCATCGTCCCACCAGCGTACGCAAGCCCGGCAGCGTCATGGCATCCGCGGGCGAGGATGAGTCCCACACCGGCCCCGGCAAGCGGCGCTATGTAGAAGGGCATGGTGATCCCGAGCCCGGGGACAGGAGTTGCAAACACATGAGCGATGAGCGATACGATGACGATGGCGACGAGGGACTTCTGTGGTGAGACCCGTTTTCTTGCAACCATCTCGAGCGTCACAACGACGGGGATGAGAGCACCCCCCACGTTGACCGCGATGACCGCCTCGCCGATCGAGACCAGCGGGATGTTGATCAGGCTCCCGAGGAGCGCTCCCACCGTCACCAGCACCGCCCGGGAGGACCGCAGCCCGATCGATTCAAAGACCCCCTCGCTGATGAGGAGGAGGTTGAAGATGACCAGAACCGGTATGAGGATGGCCAGCGCGACGATGGCCTGCCCGGGGCTGAAAGGAACCGGGAGGATTGCGATCGTACAAAACATGGTCACCATGAAGTGGGTACCCGGGAAGGATCCATGCCTTAAATAGTTTCAGACCGATTCCTGCCGAAGGATTACCTCCCAAGCCCACAGAGATCTCAGGGGGTTTACGATAAAATAGAGATACATTACAAAATAAAAGACGTAAAGAGCCTGGCACAGTTTCGTTTTAAAATAGCAATATTCATATATCAAGAACCAAAATAAGATAATCTGGTAATTCCGTCCCCAAATAAAAGAACAGCCGCCTGAGAAGAGATCCCCGGGCCATCCCTTATCTTCAACATGGTCCCGACCAGAATACCGGATTTTACACCAGTGCTGGCTGGAATCTTGACCAACGATTGGGTGATCAACCACGATTTCGTTCTACCACCTGACCGAGAGGCCAGGACCGGCCAGAGGAGCATGACCCCTTTCACTGTTGAAGACCTCGTAGACCAGCTGGACAGACTTCAGGCCCGAGCCCCCATCCCGTTTGAGGTAAAGACCGGCGAGGTCATCGGCATACTCTGTTCTGGCGGCCGGGCCCGAGAGACCCTGATCGCCATCCTCATGACGGCGGTCCTCCCGCTCCCAGGGTTTGCCGACCCCTCCCCGCTTGCGATCCTCGGGAGCCTCGGGGACATCCGGCGAAGCATGGGCATCGTCCTCCCTGAACCGGTGCTCAACCCTGCGCTGACCGCCAGGGAGAACCTGGACTTCCAGGCACGCATGAACGGCCTGAACGAACGGGTGCGCCGGAAAAGGGTCCCGGAGGTCATCGGGCTCTGCGGGCTTGACGAGAGCGAAGATGCCACGGTTGCGACCTACACGCCCGCCATGGTGCGACGGCTGGAGGTTGCCCGGGCTATCCTTCCGCACCCGGAAGTCCTCTTCCTTGCCGGACCGACAGCGGGGCTGGACGATCCTGGCCGCCGGGAGGTCTGGGACCTGCTCAGGCGGCTGAACCGCGATCGCAGGGTGACGATCGTCTTCACGACGCACGATCTGGAAGAAGCGGAGGCGATCGCTGACAGGGTCGCGGTGGTAGACCATGGGGAGGTCGTGGCCCTGGATACCCCGGAGACCCTCAGGGCGATGCTGCCCATCGAGGAAGAACCATCGCCAGGACTGGATGACGCCATCTGATCCAGGTCCCCTTCGGGAACTCCAGATCAGAGATCCAGGTGGTTGAAGAATACCCATGCCACTACAGGATA
>CAZYWX010000135.1:0-4307 GCA_964651285.1 uncultured Methanoculleus sp. | reverse complement strand
GCGTCCACCCCGGCATCAGCCATCAGGTTGACCGCGCTGTACTCGGTAACATTCGCCATCCGCAGGGTAACATCTGCCATCCGATCACCACGGGCACGGGATGATGCGACCCCAGATATACCCTCTGCATGAACCAGACCGCGCAGGATGATACCGGGCCGTCAGGGGTACTCATGCGAAGCGAGGTTCTCGATCTCCCGTGATCCGCAGGGGCACACCGAGCCGACTGGTGTGCGGCTTACAGATAGGTTCTCAACACCCATCCGCGGATGATGACCACAAGAGAAGTCCAGTGGTATCGGCACAGCAAAGATTTTAGGTGCGGTATGAATGAGGTTATCCCAGAACTCTTCTGCCGGGAGGGGGCGACCCCCTCCCGGCAGAGGATCATCTACAGAGCCGGGACCATCCGGGGACAACACAACGACAGACCTCACAGAGACGAGAACCAGATCCCGTGCAGTGGATCCGGGGGTGTGGCTATCGCAACCGGGGAGAGGGCCGGGGAGGGAGAAGAGCCCCTTCGCAGGGAGATACCCGCCAGCCCCTACCCGGGCTCAGCCCGGGGACAGGAGCAGTCGCGACGAAGGCCCCGGGTATCGGAGATTGTCCCGGAACTCTTCTGCCGCTCCCTCCCGCGTGGGGACACCCCGGGGAGGGGCTGGGGTGACGGCTACGATCCTCAACCGTCAGAGGTCTCCATCTGCTCCAGATCACCCGGACCTTCAATCACCAGAGCAGGTTCGAGACCTGCTCTCGGAGAGGATCGGGCCGATCGACCGCAGGTACCCGACCCACCACCCCCTCCCGCCCCGAACAGCACAGAATCACTCAAATCTCCTGAAGATGCCCATAACGAGCATGATCACCGGTATGACCTCAAGACGCCCGATCCACATGATCGCAATGAAGAGGACCTTCGCCGAACCGGCCATGTCAGGCGAGACAAACCCCGTCGTCATACCGTTGTTACACAGGGCAGAGACGACCTCAAAGATCACGTTGCTTGAGTCAAACGCCGTAGGCTGCAGGTGCATCACGAGCACTGTGGCAATGAAGATCGTCAGAATGTAAAGCATGATGACCAGCATGTTCCGGGAGACCTCAAGGTCAGCTATGTTCTTTGGGATCACCCGGCCCTCATACCTGAAGGGCACGAGTACCTTTCCGGAGACAAACATCCGCCGAAACCACCAGACCAGGCTCTGAAACCCAAGAACCACACGGGAGAGTTTGATACCTCCTGCAGTGCTCCCTGACGATCCACCGATCACGATCAGCATCGAGAGGAAGAGAACGGTCACGCTCGCCCACTCGTTCGGGGAGGCGGTCTGGAACCCGGTGCTGCTGACCGCTGCGGCCGACATAAAAAGCGCCTGGCGGATGGCGGTAGGAAGATCAGTTGCACTGAGCGTGACAAGGTCCCAGGTTATCACAACGATCCCGAGGGCGACGAGGATGAAGAGGAGACGTGCCTGCTGGTCATCAAAGAACCGTACTCCTTTCCGGCGGTAGAGAAGATAATAGAGCTTAAACGGCAGGGCGCCGGCGATCATGACCGGAACGATGAGAACCTCTAAGAGCGGGTTTTTGTAGAATGGAATCCCCTCAGAATGGACAGAGAACCCGCCGGTTGATATCGCCGAGAGCGCGATATTCACCGAGTCCCAGAGAGATACCCCGGAGATGAGGATCAGCCCGATCGATGCAACGGTCAACACCAGGTAGATCTTCCACATCTCAAGTCCTGTCGCCACAACACTCGGCATCAACGCCTCCGAGCGGCCTTCGGACCGGTAGAGGCGGAACTGGGTCAACCCGGTCCGTGAAGCCATCGCGATGGTGAAAGCGACGATCCCGATGCCACCAAGCCACTGCATCAGCGACCTCCAGAAGAGGAGCGTCCTGGGCAGGTCATCGACCGACCGCATCATGGTCAGGCCGGTATCGGTCCACCCTGACATCGCCTCAAACACCCCGTCCAGATACGGGACACCAAGCCCGAGGGCGAACGGCAGGGCGCTCACCAGCGCACAGACAAGCCAGATCAGGGCGACTGCCATAAGCGCTGCAGAGAGGGGAGCCTCGCGCTCCTGCCTGGGGATATGGGCAAGAAGCGTTCCGAGCAGAAGAAGGGTGATCGGGACCGAGGCCATGGGCAGGATCATCTCCCACTCCTGATAGATCAGCGCCACCAGAAGCGGCACCGCTGTGACGATGCTGATATACCTGAAGATATCGCCGATATCGGGAGCGATGGTCGAGAAGAGCTCGATCCTATCCATCGATACAGATTCTCCGGGTACTCATATACCGTTTTCTCTCAGACGGCCGTCAGGCTCGAGGGGTGAAGAGAGAGCCCCGATCGATCACCGGCTACACCCACATCCACCGTTCCCGAGCGGGGACGTCATAGCCCCTCGGTCATCCCTGGTGCGCTCTCAATGAAGATCCTCCGGTTGATGATCCTCCAGGCAAGGATGAGCTGGGCCATGTCCCCGGCCGTCAGGTAAGCACCGCTCTGGACAAGGCTGATGGGATGCACCTGGGTCTGGATCTCGATGTTCCTCTCCAGTCTTCTTGCCACAGCGTAGTTGAGTTCCCCATCAAAGGTGAGCGCCCCCATCGGCCTCCCGCCGACATCCTCAATAGTGAACTCAACCATGAAGTTCCTTTGCGAGAGGGAGAGGAGCGGAAAGAGGTCGATGGAGAGATCGACGTCCCCGATACTTCTCTCGAGTTTACTCTGGCAGAGGGTGACGTGGTAGACGTTCCGCTCCTCGCTCACCTCCCGGCCGTACTTAGAGAAGGCGATCCTGATGACCGCGTCCGCAAATTGGCACTGAGGCGCGACGTACTGCTCGAAATCGGGCTTGCGTTCCTCCATCTCTGCAATGACCGCTTCTGGGGAGTAGCCCCGTCGTTCAACATCACGTTTGATCTTCCAGGCACGCTTGACATCAGGATCTGGGTCCACGTAGAGCTTGAAGTCGATCAGGTCCCGCAGCTTCTTGGTGATGAACGGATGCAGTCCCTCGAGGATCAGAATCTTTGTGGGGCTGAAGGTTACCGGGGGACCAAACTCCCCGGTATCATGGTTGTAGACCGGTTTTGTGATCGACCTGCCCGCCTTCAGGGCCTCGAGGTGCTCTTCCAGCAGGTCGAACCGGTTCGCTTCCGGGACGAGCGGAGTGATCCCGAGTTTCTTGCGTTCCTGCCGGTCGTACCTGTGGTAGTCGTCGATGGTGATCGTGGAGACAAGATCTTCTCCAAAGATCTCCCTGATAGCATTGGTAAACGTGGTCTTCCCGGTTCCGCTGTCCCCTGCCACGCCGATGATGAAGATATAGGGCGATTCTGCGATGACTCTCTTGAAATCAGATGAAGGCATACGTCACCTCAAACCTCTGGTCAGTATCCTGCAATCTTAAGATTTCGGTGCCGGAAAGCAGATCCCGATCTGGACCTGCTGAAGGAGGCAAGGGCAGAGAGCGACTCTTCGCCCCTGCCATAATTCAGGACTGGATGATCCCCGCTTCCCCGTGCTTCTTCCAGATATCGTCAGCGAGCCGGTCCAGCGCCGCAAAGTCCTCCTTCTTCGGGTAACCCCTGATATAGACCGGTTCGAGGAACTCGACTCTGAGCCTGCCGAGCATTGTATCTTTCAGGGTATCAACGGTCTTCCCGCCCCAGCCGTAGGACCCGATCACTGTCGCGTAGCGGGTCTTCGGGCGGAGGAGGTTTGTGAGATATGCGGCGTAAACCACCTGAGGATGGGGACCAAAGATGAGCGTCGGTGCCCCGATCACGATCGTCGCGGCGTCCACCAGGGCCTTTGCGAGGTCACCGGTATCGGTCACCGTCAGGTTGAACGGCTCGACCTGGACGCCTCTCTGCACCAGGGCAGCAATGAGGTGGTCGACCATCGCCCGGGTGCTCCCGTGCATGGAGACGTAGGGGAGGACCACCACGTTCTTCACCGCATCGCTCGACCAGTCTCGGTAGGCATCCATGATGAACGCCGGTCTGTCATAGATCGGGCCGTGGCTCGGGGCGATGATATCGATGTCGCGCGACGCCAGTTTCTCCAGGTGGCCCCTGATACTTGCGCGAAACGGCATCATGATCTCGGCGTAGTAGCGTTTTGCTGATTCATAGACGACGCCCTCATCCAGGACGGAGAGGGAACTTGTCGCGTAGTGCGACCCGAAGAAATCACAGGGAAAGAGGATTCGATCTTCCTGGAGGTAGGTCAGCATCGTCTCCGGCCAGTGGACCCAGGGAGCGATGATGAACTCAAGCGTCTT
>CAZYWX010000134.1:0-4336 GCA_964651285.1 uncultured Methanoculleus sp. | reverse complement strand
GTGGTGAAATAACGATGGATGGCGTGGGTGGCAAGTTCTGCGGTCCGGTGGGCGTAGAAGATCCCTTCGCCAAGGATGGGACTCGCAAACCCCCCCGCATCGCCGATAAGGAGCACGTTCCCGTAGACCGGGGCAGGGATGTAGTTGCCAAACGAGAGGTATGCGCCCATCGGCCGCCGGCCTGCAAACACAGAGAGACCGATGGCACCCAGGAACTCCTCAAAACGGTTGCGGAGGTCAGTTCCGTTCTTCCGCAGCAACCCACCGATGCCGACAACGACCGCATTCCTGTTCGGGAAGACCCATCCGTAACCCCACCTGCAGGCCCCAAAGACGAGGTGTGGTCGCAGAATTCCCTCGTCCAGGCGGATCGGCCCATCCTCATCTCTCCATGCCCTGACCTCTTCCCGGGGGATGATCAGTTCCAGTGCCCAGCCAAGGTTCTTCTGCCACCGCTCAGGGTCATAGACACCCTCCGGCAGGGAACGCCTGATCCGACTGTTGATCCCGTCGGCCCCGATGAGGACCCGGGCAGAGTGCCGGTCCCCGTCCGATGTCGTTACGGTGCAGCGAGCGTGGTCGATCCCGGTCACCTCCACGCCTTCGCAGACCATGGCCCCGGCCTCAGCCGCCCTCCGGGCCAGATAGGCATCGTAGCGTTCTCGCCGGGTGAAATAGAACGGCTCTGCGAGGTCTCCCGCGAGGGCGCGGATCTTTCTGATGTAGACGACGTAGGCCCTCCCGGTAAAGTCGAGCAACCCCTCCCTCTCGAGGGTGGAGACGGGAGCAGAGTAGACGCGGTCGAGGAACCTGATGGTCTTCTGGCTGAGGCAGCCGGCACAGGTCTTCTCTCTCGGGTACTCCCGCTTCTCGAGAAGCGCCACCCGGTATCCGGACTCAGCGAGCAGGTAGGCGGCGGTGCTTCCAGCAGGCCCGCCTCCGATGACGATAACATCATACTCTGGCTGACTCTTCATGCTCTTCGCTCGATAAAAGATTCAGGTGGACGTCATATTTCCTTCCTTCGGAAGGACGGGCCGCGGGCACCAGCAGAATCCGATGTCCGCCCGCTCCATCCCCGGGTCTCGGCCCCGGGGAGGTCGGGGGCAGGGAGGGATTTTCAGTCAGGAGAGCAGGTGAGAGGTCGTCGCGTCAAAAAATTATTTTAGGAAACGACCCTGCCGCCGATCCGGCCCTGAGGGCGCCCCTCCATCGCCAAGCGGCCTGTACCAGACGTTCATAGTTTCAAGGGAACCGCAGATGTTGACGCTTGCAGCAAGCGTTCCGGCATATTTGTAACCAGCCCGGGCAAAAGTGATGTTCGCCGGGTAGGAGTAGCCCCGGGCGATGGCAAACGCCGTCTTTATCCCGAGCGAGTGGATATCCCTCTCCACCTCTCGCAGGAGGTAGCTCGCAAACCCGTGACCCTGATATTCGGGTAATGTCGCAAACCCGGTCATTTCTGCAAACTGTTCATCCAGGTTCGTCTCTGCCGAGGCCACCGCGACGATCCTGTCGCTGTCGCTCGTGCGAATGCAGAAACACCGCAGGGTCTCCTGCATCTTCCGCGCAAGGTAGGCGGGATCATGGATCGGGACCGGGTACGTCTCAAAGACCTCCCGGTAAATCGCCGCAATCGCTGGTGCATCTGCAGGGGTGGCCAGAACGCAGGTGAACCCGGGCTCGAGCATCGGGTCCGCTGCACCCTCCCTGGCGCTCGCCTCTGCCTTCGCCCGGGCAACCGCAAGGACGTCATCGATCCTCTCCTGATCAACCCGGGGGGCATCGAGATAGTTTGCCATATAATACCCGTCTATCTCCCCCCGGAATAATCGGGGAAGGTATGCTGCAGGGGTGTAGCCGCACGACACAAAGTGATCGCGGGCCTGAGCCGGAACCCGTGCAAATATCCGTGAATACCCCCGATCCTCGGCAAGCTCCTCCAGCCAGTCGGTGATCTCGGGGAGATCATCCTGATCAAGGTGAGCGAGGAAGATCCGATCGTTATGAGGGCCGTGATGGATCCGGCTTTTCCCGAGCGTCGCAACGGTATCAGCGTAGGCGCCTCTTCGCGGGCGGCCCTTCAGCCCGGGCGGATGTTCAGAAGGTGAAGTGCCGTTTCCCGCGTTCCTGGAGGAAGCGGTCCTGACACCGGTACGGTGAAGATGAATTTTTAGATCTTGTGGAGAACCGACCATACTGTTTCCCGACAATATATATGACTGATAATATATAATCAGCCCGGATATTGAGCTTTTGAGTCTGGAATGGAGGGGGCCTCACCTCTTCCAGATCCCTCCTCCCTCTTCCCGGATGGCGATACCCGGACCCGGGCAAAGAACGCGGTTATAACCACCACATCCTGTATACGGCCTGGCTCCGATCCACCCGGGACTTTGGTCGGAACCTGCTCAATAAAAAAAGGTCACCTGATGACCCTGCCAAACTCCACGCTCACGTCAGCGGCAGACCGATAGATTCTCTCACTGAACCGCTCGAGCGTCGCGATCACATCCCCCGAGGCGTTATGTTCACGTGCATGATTGATCAGGTCCTCTTTCCCCGCCGGGTATTCCAGCCCCCTGAGAGAATCCTGCAGTTCTGTGGCGGTGAGGCGTTCCGGGGAGGGCTCTTCCTTCTCGCGCACCTTCACCCACTCGGTCGTGACAACCCCACGAGGTGGGGGTTCCATCCTGGTCACTGCCCGTGCCTCCTCCTGGCTCGGGGGAGCCATAGGTCGGGTCGCCTCGATCAGGCTCCAGTCTGCCTCTCTGGGCCACTCCCCCTCCGGGAACCCGGATTCGTTCTCGATCCTGTATCTGCTGATGTTCACCAAAAAGACGTCATCACCGGGGCGGTAGACCATCGCCTCGATGGGGACCGCAAAGAACTTCGCCCCGAGACCGAACATCCCACCGGCGGTTCTGAGCACCACGTATGCCACCCTTCCTGCAGGCAGACTGATCCGCAGGTCAGCGATCTCGCCAAGGTCGTAGCCCTCCGGGTTCTTCACCCGTTTCCCCACGATCTCCTCCGACGACATAAACTCCTGGTCTCCTGGCCTCCGCACCCGCTGTCTCAGAACTCTTTCGGCCACTCCAATCACCACCTCACTGGTGCTTTCACGCAGAGCGGCCGATGCGCGTTGCGACTATATAATATATTTCCCGGGTTCGGGGGGGCGGGATGGATCCAGCTCATCCCCTGATGCTGTCAAACCCCATGCCCAGCAGAACAGCAGATCCTCTCGCCGAAACCCTTGCTCCAGCGTAACGGATCAGATCATCCTGTGCATGGACGATCAGGTCAAAGTTGTTCCAAAAACTCCACTGGCGGGAGGGTGTCGCCCATTCCGGTCCAGCCCTTCCACCGGGCGGTGACGAACCCAATGGAAACCTAATCGCGACACCTGCATCTGGTATGCGTCAAATCATCGTTCCAGTGGGCAAAACATGCTCGAACATTCTGGTTCCTCGATCGGAAGAGACAAACTATTGAGGTAGCCCCTCACCACACCTCGCCGGACAGGGCAGGGACCACCGCGCACCCCGGGGCTCCAGCTCCATCTCGCACCTCTGCTCTGACCCCCTCTCATCCTGGAGGCCTCCAGATCAGGCCCTGGTCTCGCACCACGGTCCTCGAGATCCCTGAAGCGTTGTCAAGCATCTCCCGTACCCCGAACCCTCAACCGAACCGATATCCTCGCCCTAGTGCATCGATTTCGCATTATCAGACACAAGGAGACCCCCTGTTCGGGTGTTTGTCCTCACCCAGGGGGGATGGATTTCCCCGGGCTCCCCTCCGGCAGTGAACCGTGGTGGGAATCGCCTCGGGGGTGGAGACCGGGGAAGGATCTCCCCCTCACCGCAGGCAGCACAACCCACGAGGCCCCCGTCCCCGGAGCATGGGCAGGCCATGGCGATGCCCCGGCGTGGCCCCGGCGTGGCCCGTCAGGACCGGGCAAAAAACCGATCGGGAGTCGCTGCCAGTGAGTATACTGGTTATTGGGAATCGCTGTACTAGTGCATCGATGCCACATTAATAGACTCTATCGGGGGGCTTCGTCCCCTCCCCTCCCCCACGGAGCGCTCCCACCCGCCCGTCCCTCCACCCCGCCGGCAGGGGGCGGGGGGGCAGTGGGCAGTGCGTGGTGATGCCAGTGGAACGCCGTTCCCGGGAATGCAAAACCCCCCCGGAAGGCGTGAACCAAGATCGATACCCCCCGCCATTGAGCGTGCCGGTAATTGAGAATCGATGTACGAGGTTCGGGGTCGGATGCGAACCACCTCCCGGGAAACAGCCAGGTGCTTCTCGCCAGACCCGGGTATCCCGCAGC
>CAZYWX010000133.1:0-4373 GCA_964651285.1 uncultured Methanoculleus sp. | reverse complement strand
CTGTGCGGAGAGAGGGGCAGCCCCTCCTTCCGGCGCGATGAGCCACCACGGTCTGGACCTGCGACGACGCAGCCTGCTGGACTTTCTGCCTCCTTTCAAACCAACAAACGCACGGTGGCCTACCGGGAAAAAAGACACAAAAAGAGGACCTTCATCAAAAACAAGACGCCCCGGCCGGGATTTGAACCCGGGTCGAAAGCTCCGGAGGCTTTCAGGATATCCTCTACCCTACCGGGACAGCCATATCATATTGGCCTGTATGGTATAAAAGGCCAGCGGGGAAGGAGAGGGAGAAGGACTCAGGTCCTTCTCGATTCGTAGAGAGACCAGATCTTGCACGCCCCCTCGTGGCTGACCATGCAGGGACCGACAGGGGTGCGCGGGGTGCAGACCTTCCCGAAGAGCCTGCAGTCAGACGGCCGGGCGACACCGCGCAGCACCCTGTCGCAGATGCAGGCGGAATGCTTCGCCACGTGCCTGATCTCGATATCGTACTTCTTCTGGGCGTCGTAGTCCTCAAACTCAGGCTTCAGGCGGAGACCTGACTTCGGGATCACCGGGAATCCCCGCCACTCGATGTCGACCGGCTCGAAGACCTCGTACATGAGGTGTTTTGCCTTGACGTTCCCCTCCCGCGTGACCACACGCGGGTAGGCGTTCTCCACCCGGTGCACCCCGTCGCGGACCTGCCGCACCGCCATAACGAGAGCGAGCAAGATATCCTCTGGTTCAAATCCGGCGACCACCTGGGGGACAGGGAACCGCTCATACTCCTCGTAGCCCATCACCGCGCAGACATGTCCCGGGAGGAGGAATCCCTCGAGGGATGCTTCTCCCTGACCAAGGAGCCACTCCATCGCTGGCGGGACGAGCCGGTGGCATGAGAGGATTGAGAAGTTCTCTGGCGGGCGGGAGAGGATCGTGGCAGCGACCGTCGGTGCGGTGGTCTCAAACCCGACCGATATGAAGACAACATCCCGATCTGGCTCATTCCGGGCGATCTCCACGGCCTTGTGGACACCCTGCACCACCCTGACATCGCCGCCGCTCGACTCAAGTGACCCCTTCGACCCCGGGACGCGCAGCAGGTCGCCGTAGGTAGCGATAATGCAGTCCTGCTCCACCAGGTCGAGCGCGGCATCGATCTCACCCTGCGGCGTGATGCAGACCGGGCATCCAGGTCCCATCACGATCCTGAGCCCCTCCGGGAGGATGCTCCTGAGCCCGGCGCGCGCGATCGCCGCCTCGTGGGTGCCGCAGATATGCATGAGTGTTATATCTCGATCAACAAGAGAATGGAGTGTTTCAAGGATTTCCTTACCGGCTGCCATGGATCCTCATACCTATCTCTCGCCGGTACGGCATATTCGTGCCGGTAGGAGCAGGCTCCTGGAGCATGACGTTCTGGGATCCTCCGGCCGGCCGGACAGGGCAGGCTCAGACCGCCCGGTAAAAGACACCCCGCCTCTCCCGGGTCTCTTCGACCATCCCCTCTGCCTCAAAGACCCTCAGGTACTTTGCGATCTCGGCCGGGCGGAGGCCCAGGAGGCTGGCGAGGTCAGCGGTCGTGCAGGGCCGGCGCCTGATGGTCGCAAGGATAAGGTCGCCAGCCTCCCCGACCATCGGCGGCACCCCCGGTCCCGGGCATGCCACCCTGATGACCTCCGCGTTCCTGCCGAGCATTGCCGCGATCCGCTCAAGGGCGAGAGGCGACGCGGACTGAACCCAGACCTCGGTGCCGGGCCGATCCAGGGTGTTTATCTGGACGCGGTCCGGACTAATGGCAGCGATGGCGTCCTTCAGGCGGCTGACCTCCGCGTTGGTGTCATTGAGGCCAGGGACGATGAAGACCTCGAGCCAGACCTCGCCCGGAAACTCTCGAGCAAAGGCAACCAGACCCGTGAGCACCCCTTCTGCGGTGAGGTCAGGGTGGGGGCGGTTGATCTCCTGGAAAACCTCCTCAGAGACCGCATCCAGCGATGGGACGACGAGGTCTGCCTGCATGAGGCCGGCCCTGACGTCTGGATCCCTGAGGAGGGTGCTGTTGGTCAGCACCGCGACCCGGTAGCGCGGGTACCGGTCCTTGATGAAGGAGATGATCCTGCCGATCCCTACGTGGAGCGTCGGTTCCCCGGAGCCGGCGAACGTGACGTAGTCAAGGTCAGGCGCCGTCGCGAGGTAATCGTCGAGTTCAGCGATGACCTGGTCGGTCGGGACGTAGTCGCGCCGCCCGCAGGAGTGGTCTGTCGTCGGCCCGCACTCACAGTAGACGCAGTTGAGGGTACAGGTCTTCTGCGGCACCAGGTCGACCCCGAGCGACGTGCCCAGGCGCCGGGAAGGGACCGGGCCAAAGAGATAGCGGTATGCCATTGCTGGTATCAGCAGGAAGGTTGGGTCTCCAGGGTCATCAGGGTTTACCCCCGACAATGAAGGCGGCTACTGCGGGCGGTGCTTGAGATCTCCTTCTAACGGTAGGTCTCCCCGATCTTGAGCATCTTCGTGCAGAAGTGGTCAACCGAGGTGAAGACCGCCCGATTCACGCCGTCCAGGCGGTCAGGGGTATCGACGGTGATAAACCAGAGCAGGTCTGAGTAGTAGTGCATCGAGGGATACCTCCTGCGGAACTCGTCAAGGCAGAACTCTGCCTGTTCCGGTCTTTTCCTGAGAAATGCGTAGGCATAATCAATGATGCAGAGGACAGGCCCGGATAGTTTTTTCTTCTCGGCAAGCACCCGGAACTGTTTAAATTCAGGCTCACGCGGGGGGAGGAGGAGCGTTGTCCGGAGGCCGTAGTAGATGGGTTCCGGGTCGTCGGGAAACCTCTCGAGCATATCATAGATAAGTCCCATGGCGTCTGCAAGGTCGCCCTGTCTGAACTTGAGATGGTAGGCCTCCCGGTAGAAGGAGATGTCGTCAGGAAACCGGACGAAGGCGATCTGGAGCATCTTCACCAGGGCGGCGGTGCGTCTCTCCTGTTTCGCCCTCGCGATCCCGATCTCCAGAAACCACCGGTTTTCTGGGAACCATTCGGTCGCAAGGAAGAGCATCGTCCAGAATGGTTCGACAAGCCAGCGGTCCTGGTCGATCTCGTCTCTGGCCAGTCGCTGCAGTCCAGGCCGCAAATTTCCGAGTTCCTCCATATACCCCCGTGCAAGCCGCAGATACTTCCACCGCTCCGTGACAGAGTATCCTGGCTCAGACGAGCCCTCTTTGTAGAGTGTGTAGTAGCAGTGGGCGTGCCAGCAGCCCACAGAAGCGTCATACTTCCTGTACGGTCGGAGGTAGGCTGCCGCTGCCAGCGGCATCCCGATCTTCATCAGTTTGACGGCGGCCGCAAGATGGACGCCAGCCTTTCGGTTCTCATTTCGTTTCATCCCGCAGGCGATATCGCAGACGCGACCGACGAACTCGAGATCTTCTGCTGCCCGTCTGCTGACGTCAAATACCTGGTATACGATCGAATCGATAAACTCGTCATGCGTCTGGTCAGGGATGGCGACGTCGGCGCGTTCAAGGATCGTGACAACCTTTCCAAAAAAAGCAGGGAAGTTTTCATCGATGACTTCGGCATTGTTCTTGATGAACGAGAAGAGCTCAGCCTTTGCTCTGTCAAGCTGGTTTGATAGGATAACCTCCGGGATGAAGTCACCAGGCATAACTAATCCTTTAGGGTGGGATTATCATAAACACTGTGGATCGGGAGGAGAACCCGTTGCCGGGACGGGTTTTGTGACAAACCCCGGGAAAACAAGGTGCTATCCAGGGGTGTGGCTCGTTCTCTTTATGTCAAGGGCAGCCACAGAAGCACCGTAAAGCAGGTTCTCAAACCGCGTGGCAAACCGCGGGAAGAGGAGGACCAAAATCAAGAGCGTCCCGGCCGGGATTTGAACCCGGATCAAAAGCTCCGCAAGCTTCTAGGATATCCACTACCCTACCGGGACACAAGAATGCGTGCCTTTCTCCTAATTACTAGGTTGTCCTGATTAAAAAGGATTGCTCCCGGGAAGGGAGGACACCTCTGCCGGGTTCTTCCAGATCCGCCAGAGACCGGTTTCTCCGGGGTAACCCGGGGAGTTCCCGGTGAATGGGGGCATGGCTGACCTACACGCCCCCTGCGCGCATCAGCACATGCGCCTTCACATCGTCTCCGGCAATCTGGATCTGGTACTCTCCCGATCGACCCACAAAGATCTTCTTTCGGGTATCTCCGCCATAGCATTTCCCGAAGCCTTCCCGGGCTACGATCGCCCCGGACTCCTGATCCAGGACTGTCACCTCAAACCATGCAGCTTCGCTCGGATAGGCCTGCCGGTAGTCTTTGTATTTCCTGCTCCCGTAGTCGCTCTTTGCGTGCTTTGTCCTTGTGGTCATCT
>CAZYWX010000132.1:0-4390 GCA_964651285.1 uncultured Methanoculleus sp. | reverse complement strand
CGCGCGCAGTTGTCGATGTTGTTGGTCTTGAAGGCCACCCGCGCGAGTTTCTGTAAGGCGTAGCACTCTTCGTTGGGTGTCCGGCACGATACCTGGAACCCGAGGGATTTTGGCCCATATTTCTCGTAGATCTCGGTGAACTTCGATGCGACGAGATCGAGCGCTTCGTCCCAGGTTGCCTCCTCAAACTTCCCATCCTTCTTGATGAGCGGGGTTGTCAGCCGGTCCGGGCTATGCACGAACTCCCAGCAGGTGGCTCCCTTGGGACAGAGCTTTCCCTCGTTAATCGGGCTCCTCTTCAGGGGTTCTACCCCTACGAGTTTGCCGTCGTTCACCACGAGGTTCAGCCCGCACCCTACTCCGCAGTAGGGGCAGGTCGTGGGAACGTAACGTAACTTTTCGTTAGTTTCTGTCATTCATATTCTCCCGATTGTTGCATTCAACGTCGGTTGCCAAGCATGTCAGGAAAGGACAGACATACTTACATAGTTAACTATCTTCGTTGGTATATTAATTTTAACATATTGGTTTAATATTGCAGAGACTTTGACCAGGTATACTTGATATAACCGAGAAAAACCCCGCATGTTCTGGAAATCAGCGGGATCCTGGCATGAAGAATCGGATACCGTGGTAAATCGACGTTTATCAGTAGTTGTTGCTCATTTTGAGTAAATAAAACCTCGTTAGACAATCCAAAATGTTTACAACCGATCGTGGCCAAATATTCTTCTGTGAAACCAAGACTGCATCATACGTGGGATGACATCGAAGCCAGACTCGAGTCAAAAGGCTCTACTCCGGAGCTGATCGAAAATTTCAGGAGCTGTATCGACTTTCATACCTTTGCAGCCCCGGGACTTCTGATCGGGGTGTTCATGGTCGACTATGCCATGGAACTCCTGGAGGTCTCTGAGGGAGAGAAGGTCTACGCGGTCTGCGAGACCAAGAAGTGCGTCCCCGACGCCCTGCAGGTGATCGCCCACTGCACGGTCGGGAACAACCGTCTCCGGGTGCTCCCGATCGGGAAGTTTGCCATCACCATGAACCGGCCAGCCGAGACCCCCTACGTCGACGGTATCCGGGTCTTTCTGGATGGCGAGAAACTCGGGCGCTACCCGACGCTTGCGTTATGGTATACCAAAGACCCGCTCTTCGACCCGAGAACCCGGGGCACCGCACTGATCGACGAGGTCATCGCTTCAGGGCGTGACATCCTCTCGCATGAGCAGGTCCGGGTGAAAGTGCCGCGGAAACAGCCCTGGATGTCGGCTGTCTGTTCCATCTGCGGTGAGATGGTCCCTGACAACCTGCTCGTCGACGGAGCCTGTGTCGACTGCCGGTCCAGGTCCTACTATGAAAAGACCGCTCTCTGAGATGACGAATTCTCCTGGTCCCTGCCCCTGCCCCTGCCGACCGGGGAGAGACTGAAAGAAGGAGTGCTGTGGATGCAAACCCCCCCTCACCCGATGCACCGGATGGAACTTCGTGCCATCGGGCTCGTGCGATCGAACGTCCGTTCCCGGAGCGATATGCCTGTCCAGGGTGTCGATGCCGAGGTCGCGATCTTCCCGGAGTACCAGACAGCGCTGGAAGGGGTCGAGGAGAACTCGCACCTGTTCCTGATCTGCTGGCTGCACGAGGCTGACCGCGACGTCCTGAGGGCGGTGGCCAGGAAGGTCTCATGCGACCTCCCTGAGAAAGGTGTCTTCTCGCTCAGGTCTCCGGAGAGACCAAACCCGCTCTCTGTATCAGTGGTCCGCTTGCGCGGCGTCCGGGAGGGAGGTATCCTGGACCTCGCGAACGTGGACCTGATCGATGGGACGCCAGTGCTCGACCTCAAACCCTATCAGACCGGCTGGGACTGCGTCTTCTCGGCGACCGGGCATGACCGGACCGAGAAGATCAGAAAGATGGGGCCTGGCGAGTACCGGGAGGGACTCATCCGCGAGGCGGTGAACTACCACGGCGAGGTCTGTCCTGGTGTGGCGGTCGGGGTGCGGATCGCGGAAGCGGCAACGCGCATCCTCAACCGCGACCTCCGGATGCCCGGGGTCATGGTCACGCTCGGTTCAGATCCCTGCATCGCCGATGCGCTCATCGGGATCACCGGTGCTCGCCCGGGAAACCGCCGGCTGCGGTGTTCTGGTGGCGATCATTATGTCGTTACCGCTTCAGGAGAAGAGGTGATCTTTCGTCTCCACGCGGTTCCAGGAACCGTCGACGCGGTCTTTGCATCCGGTGAAGCCTCGCTCTTTGACTGTACGATCCATCGCAGAACAATATCGAGAGAAATCTCTTCATCACAACACTCGAAGATCTAGAGATGGGACTGCACTCTCTGAGGATACGATCCCGGGATACCCCCGATCGATCCGGGGCGCAGTCACCAACCCCGACCAGAGAGGGGACCTCGTTCCTTCATCTGGCAACCAGTGATTAAGGAGTACCATGTCACGCCGTTACCTCAACCTCATACCACTCCCTGAAGCGCTCGCTGCTCTGCGACAGGCGTTTCCCCCCCGGAACCATGCCGAGACCGTGCCGCTCCGTCTGGCTGTCGGGCGGGTGACCGCCGAACCCCTCTACGCAGAGTATTCTGTTCCCCAGACTGATATCGCGACATTTGACGGTTACGCGGTCAGGAGCAGCGATACCAGGGAAGCACAGGACCAGCGGCCGTTGCCGCTCACCGACTGTGCCCCCATCAACACCGGTGAGCTGCTCCCGCCCTCGTTTGATGCCGTCGTCATGGCCGAGGATACCTGGGATGAAGACGGGATACCCTGGATCCGGAAGTCGGTCGCGCCCTGGCAGCATGTCAGGCATGCCGGGGCAGATATCAAGGCCGGGGAACTTGTTCTCCCGAAAGGTCATCAGATCAGGCCGTTTGATGTCGGCGCGCTGGCGACCTACGGCATAACCCGGGTGAGGGTGCGGTCGGTCCGGGTCGGGATCATCCCGACCGGGAGCGACCTTGTGCCGCTCGGCGTCGCCCCCGCGCCAGGTCAGTCGATCGAGACGAACACCCTCATGGCAGACGCCTACCTCACCAGGATGGGGGCGACCTGCCGCCGTTACGAGATCGTCCCCGACGACCTGGGGATGATCCAGGATGCGCTCGTGAACGCGATCGCCGAGAACGATCTCGTCATCCTCTCGGCAGGCTCGTCGGCCGGCACCCGCGACTACTCCAGGGATGCTGTTGCGGGGCTCGGGGAGGTCATCTTCCACGGCATCGCGGTCAGGCCCGGGAAACCGGTCCTCCTCGGGAAGGTCAGTGGGAAACCGGTCATCGGGATGCCGGGCTACCCGGTCGCCGCGCAGACCGTCCTCCGGGAGGTTGTCGGGGACCTGCTTGCGTGGTGGGGGCTCTCTCCGGTCCGGGAGGAGGGACTGGATGTCCGGTTGTCGCGGAAACTGACCTCTGACCTCGGGTTTGATGAGTTCGTCCCGGTCTCGGTTGGGCGGGTGGGCGACACCTGCTGGGCGACGCCCCATCCGCGCGGCGGCGGTATTCAGATGGCGGTGGTCCGGGCGAACGGCTACCTCCACATCCCGGCCGAGCGCGAGGGGATCCAGGCGGGTGAGGAGGTGCGCGTCAGGCTCACTGTCCCGCCGGAGCAGATCGATCGCACGCTCATCTGTATCGGCGTGCGCAACCAGGCTCTGACCGAACTCCAGAACGCCCTCTCTGATCACGGCTACCTGTTCCATTGCTGCAACGCCTCGACGATGGGAGCGGTGCTGGCCCTGCGGGCGAACACCTGTCATGCTGTTTCGGTCTGTATCCCGGAGACCGAGACGGCCTGGAACGACCAGGTGCTCCGATTTCTCCCTGATATCGATCTCCTGCGGGTGCAGGTGGCCAGGACTGAACTGGGGATTGTGTCGGCCGGCGACCTGGACCTGGACCGGGACCCCGATGCCGCCGACCTTGCGGGGCTCAGGTTCATCAATCGTCCGAAGGGTTCAGCGGCCCGGGTTCTCCTGGATGCCTGGCTGGAGGAGCGGGGGATCGATACCGGGCGCCTCGCCGGCTACGAGCATGAGGCCAGGACGCCGGGGGCGGTCGTTGCGGCGGTCAGCAACGGGTTTGCGGACCTCGGGGTCTGCCCGGCCGCCATGGCACGGGAAGCTGAACTTCGGTTTACCCCGCTTGGCTATGAGTCGTGCGACCTCCTGGTCAGGGAGGAACGTGCCGACGACGAGGGCGTCGCATGCCTCGTCAGGGTGATCCGGTCGCCTGAGTTCCAGGAGCAGCTCCAGTCGCTGGAGCGGCACCGCCTCAGCCGGGTGGGCGAGGCATCGGTCTAGTGCATCGATTCTCGATTACCGGCAGGCGTATGGCAATCTCCAGGAATTGAGGCTGGAGGCTTGAAGACACGAG
>CAZYWX010000131.1:0-4399 GCA_964651285.1 uncultured Methanoculleus sp. | reverse complement strand
CATCCCCCGGAGAAAGCGAAGAATCTTATGATCCTGACGCAAACCTGGTACTGGATGCTGGAACGAATACCACCACGCGAGCGTCGGGACCTCCTGATCGCGTGGTTTGCCATCTCGATCGCCTTCACCCTGATCTTCATCAGGGGCGGGGTGAACCTCACCTGGTTGATCATCCTCTTCGTGATGTCGCTCCTCACGGTGGGGATCGCCTTCGTCCTCCACGAGCTGGCGCACAAGTTCGCTGCCATGCGCTATGGCTACTGGGCTGAGTTTCAGAAGGACAACGTGATGCTCCTCGTCGCCGTGCTGATGGCGGCACTTGTGGGAATCGTCTTTGCGGCGCCGGGGGCGACCTACATCTACGGGAACGTGACAAGGACTGAAAACGGGCGGATATCGGCGGCAGGACCGATCACAAATCTCCTCCTCTGCATTCCGTTCGCGGCTCTCATGATCTTTGGCGGTGCCGGTCTCATCGGCCTCATCGGTCTTGTCGGGCTTCGGGTCAACGCCATGATCGCCACCTTCAACATGCTCCCGGTCGGCGTTCTCGATGGCCGCAAAGTCCTTGCCTGGGACCCGGCCGCGTTTTCGGTGCTCATCGCCGCTTCTGTCGGGGTCCTCGTCTGGTCGTTCATGTGAGGACCTTTCCCCCTCTTTTTTTGAGCAGATTCTGGTGGGTTTGAGCAGCTATATGTACTGAAACAACAATCTGACAGATACCGGAAGAGATCGTGACGGAGTCCCCGGGCTCATCGCCACGGGGAAGAGGGTTCCTGGACAGCCTCCTCTCATAACGATCCTGTCATCTGAGACAGAGTCCAGGTCTTCTAGACCCTCGTTTGCGGCATTTTTGCGGCTGTTATCGCATCCCGGCATCCTGTTCAGGTGCTCGCTTCAACGTGAACCGGAACGCCGCCCCGCCCCCCGGATACCCCGGCACCCGGTCCTCAACCCAGACCTGGCCGCCGTAGCGCGTAATAAGCATCCGGGTGATGTAGAGCCCGAGACCCTGACCACTCTTCCTGTTTTTGCTCTGCCCAAACCGCATGAACACGGCCACCTTCATATCGTCGGGGATCCCTGGTCCGGTGTCCTCGACCGAGACCAGGACGTCATCCCCGATCTCTTCCACCCTGATGGTGACCTCGATCCCCGGACCCCCAAACTTGATCGCGTTCCCGATGAGGTTCGTGAAGACCTCGGGGAGGAGCGCGTCGGCCATGATCATGAGGTCTGTTCTGCTGTAGTGGAATCTGATCTCCGGGAACATTTCGATCTCATCCCGGATCACACGGTCGAGGTCGAGTGGCACGAGCACCGTTGATTCGTGGTGGATTCGGCGGATGGTCGAGACGTTCCTCAGGATCTCGATGCTCTTCCTGATGCTGTTCCGGATCCGCTGTGCGTAGCCCTTCGCTTCCCCCTCGAGCATGTTGATGAGGAGGTCGGTGTAGAGACTCGAGACGTTCTCTGCGTTCCTGATATCGTGGCTGAGGATGTCGAGGTAGAGGTTTGCCTCCTGCTGGGCGCTCTCCAGTTGCTGGATCAGCATGGTTCGCTCGATAGAACTCCCGATCTCCCTTCCGATGGCCACCAGGAGGGAACGGTCGGCGTCTGTGAACTGCCTGCCCTCCCGCGGTATCACGTTCAGGGCTCCGACGACCCCCCCGGGCGCCACGATCGGGATGCTGGCATATGCGGGGGTTTCGTCGACGAAGGTGGCTCTGCCTTCTATCAGCACCCAGGCATACGGTGGCACGGTGATGTCCTGGATGCACGAGTGTCCTGGAGGTCCTTCAGGCAGGCCCTGGATGCAGATGAGCCGCGCCCTCCGTCGATCTGGATCGATCAGGTAGATCTCGCCGCCTGCAAGATCGAGGAGAGCAATGGTTGCCGCGAGCACGCCCTCCAGCGCCTCATCGATCTCAGTTGCAGACGCCGATACGCCGATGATCCGGTTTAAGACGGAGAGTTCGCGGTTGTGAGCCTGGATCTCGGCCTCAGCCCGCTTCTGGTCGGTGATATCGGCGATCGAGGCCATCAGACATATGGGGATCCCTGTCTCGCTTGTGACCCGGTTTCCGGAGAACGTGGCGTGGAAGAGCGTTCCGTCCCGGCGTCTGCCGATCCGCTCGCCGACGTACCTGCCGGTCTCAAGGAGTGTCTGGAGTGCATCTCGTGCATCCTCCTCGTCATGCCAGAACTCTGTCACCAGTTTTCCGAGAACCTCGGCGGTGGAGTCGTAGCCCCACATGGCGAGGAACGCATGGTTGACGTAGGTCAGGCAGCCGTCGAGATCAGCGATGACGAAGGCGTTGAGCGCGGATGCTATCGCCATATCCAGGATCCGCAGTTCCTGTTCGGCCATCTTTCGTTTGGTGATATCGATCCCGGAGCCCATCATGCAGAGCGGGCCGCCCGCCTCGTCGGTGACGACGGAGAAAGCAAGTTGCATGGGGAACGTCGTCCCGTCTTGGCGTCGTGCCATCACCTCACCGAACCAGGTACCGTTCTCGCGGACTGCTCTCCTGATCCTCCCCGTATCCTCAGGATCAGCCCAGAATACCGAGGCTGGCTCCCCGATGAGGTCTTCTGCCCGTTCCCACCCGTGTGCGGTGATGGCGGCGTGGTTGACGTAGATGATCCTCCCCTCGAGATCGGTGAGGGTAATGGCATCGAGCGACGATGCTATCGCCATATCCTTGATCCGCAGTTCAAGGTCTGCACATCTCTGTTCGGTGATGTTGCGGAGGGAGATGAGCATGCCAGTGATGGCTCCACGTTTGTTGTTCAGGGTGCTGATGGTCGCGTCGACGAATATGGCCCCCCCGTCCCGCTTCCGGTGGACGGTGACGCCGCGCCAGGTTCCGGAATTCAGGAGCGCCTTCTGCGCATCCCGCCTGTCATTGTGACTGAGCCACCGGTGGGCGAAGATCTCTGAGTTGGGCCGGTCACGAGCCTCGTCCAGAGAGATATCGTAGAGCCGTTCTGCGGCCGGATTCATGTAGGTGATCCGGCCCTCTGTATCGACCGCGATCACGGCATCGTCCACCTGTGAGAGGACAAGGGCCTGGAACCTGAGCTGTTCTTCTGTTTCTTTTCTTGAGGTGATATCTGAGTGTGTCCCCACGATCCTGAGCGGCCTTCCCCCGGCACCGCGGCTGGCCACCTGGAGCCGGCTATACACATAGACCCACTCTCCTGATGCTGAGCGCATCCTGAACTCCATCTCGCAGCGCTCATGCTCCCCGGTGGCTATCCCATGAAGTGTCGCCTTCACGCGGGCACGGTCCGTGGGGTGGACGAGCGAGAGGATCGCCGGTAGCGTGGGTGTGAACCCCCCCGGCTCGTAGCCGAGCATCGTGAAGCACCGCGGGCTGTAGAAGATCGTGCCGGCACCGACATTCCAGTCGATCAGCCCATCGTTTGCCGCAGAGAGCGCGAGGTTCAGCCGCTCTTCGCTCTCCTGCAGCGCCTTTTCTGCCTGTCTCTGCTCGGTCACGTCGCGGAGTGACATCACCGACCTGAGTGTCCCCGGTACCAGGCTGATGGTCGCCTCGACGGCATGGGTGTTCCCGAACCGGTCGGTAAAATTGAATGCGTCGTTCTTCGGCGCTACCGCGGTGTTGCTCCACCTGAGGGCGTGGTAATCCCTTATCCGCCGTCGTTCGTCAGCGCCGGTGATGAAATCGGTCAACCGCTTCACTCCAACGATCTCCTGGCGCCGGTAGCCGGAGAGCCGTTCGAACTCCGTGTTCGCTACCGAGATGGTGCCATCCCCTTCGATGAGGACGGTCGCCGTCCCGGTGTACTCGACGATCTCCTCGTAATCCCTGGCATCCCCGGGGCTCCCCTTCTCGTCTGGCGGTATCCTGAACCAGATCACCCAACCCGCCCCTGGAGATATCTTCTGGCCTGAGCAGAGACAGCAGCGCTCGCCCCCTCCAGGGTTCTGGATCCAGCATTCAAACTCGGGAATCACGCCTCCATCCTCGAGTGCTGCAAGGATTCTACCCCGGAGGTCTCCGGTTGCCGCCCAGAGCGCGCTGGTGACCTCGTCGAGATCAGCCTCAGGCACCCCGAGCATCCTGCGGAGGGCGAGGTTTGCCCAGACGATCTCATACTCATCGTCGATCAGGAGGATCCCGTCATCGATGCCGTCAAGTATCTGGCACACTGCCCGTGCGTCGTGGGGGGGTTCCAGGGGGTTGAATGGGGTCACATCATGCGTCCTTCTGGCCCGGCGAGGGTCTCGCAAATCAAATGAGAGTGAATCTTATTAAATCCATATTTAACCATTCCGGTTGCGGATTGACAGGAAACAATTTTGGTTCCTGCCCCGGTCCCGAGCCAGGTTCTTGTGGTCCGCAGGAAATATTGTTGACCTCTGCTCGGG
>CAZYWX010000130.1:0-4411 GCA_964651285.1 uncultured Methanoculleus sp. | reverse complement strand
GGGAGGGGGGACAGTGCCCGGGCGTATACCCCGGGGAAAGCCCTTACCGCCGGTGCTGGTGCCGGTGATGGATATCAGGCTGGTGGGGGTGCTCGTGGAGAAGGTCGGCATGCACATGCCTATGCGAGTGCTCGCCGTTTGCCGAGGGGGGCGGGTCGTCGGCCGCATGGTCATGGTCGTGGTGGAGATCGTCGTGGCGGTGCCGGTGCTCATGGACGGTCGGTGGGTGCCGGTGGGGATGGGAATGCTGCTCAGAGACCAGCAACCAGGCACCGAGCGCCATGACCGGGAGCGCGAAGTAGAACGCGCCCGCCGGCAGTTCAGCAAAGAGTACGAGCGAGAAGAAGACCCCGAAGAACGGAGATATGGCAAGGAGCGAGCCTGCCCGGGCGGCGCCGATGCCCCGGAGGGCGAGGAGGAAGAGGATGCTCGTCAGGCCCCCATAGCAGAGGAAACCGATAACCATGGCAGAGGCTGTCGTGCCCGGGGCCGGGAGGTGCTCCCCGGCGGCAAGGGCGACGAGGAGCGTGACGGTGCCGGCCCCGATCCCTTTTATCGAGATGATCAGGAGCGGGTCTTTTGCCGAGAGTCGCTGTCCCAGGTTGTTGTCGATGGCCCAGAAGAGACAGGTGAGCAGGACCCCAAGCGCCGGGAGGGATAACCCGAAGCCCGCTGCAGGGTCCCAGGTGAGGAGGATGCACGAGGCGGTAATGCACCCGAGCGCAACCCAGATCCGGCGGCTCACCCATTCCCCGAAGACCACGGCGGCGATCAGCGTTGTTGCCACCGCCTCGAAGTTCAGGAGAAGGGCAGCCGTCGCCGCCGGTGTCCCCGGGAGGCTGAAGATCAGGGTGACCGGCGCGAGAACGCCGCCAAAGACCGTCACGCCGAGGATCCAGGGGAGATCCTTCCTCCCGGGCGGAGCCTCCACGTGGCTCCGGCGGGCGCCTGCCACCGTCCCGAGGAGAGAGAAGAGCAGGGCGCCGGAACCGCTCCCGAGCGAGACCAGTGCGGCGAGCATGAGCGGGCCGGCCCCGTCGAGGAGGAGGAGTTTGGTGAACGGAGCGCTCCCGCCGATGAGAACCGCGGTTATCAGCGCACAGAAGACCGGTGTCCGGTAGTGCGGCAGGGGCGACCTCTCGCGATCTCTTCTGGCGGGGTTGTGCGGGTACAGAAGAAGAACCTCCAGGTTGGGATGGGTTCGAGAAAAAGGGCGGAGACCGGTCAGCCAGCCCCCGGGTCCTGTTAGTTCAGGTTATACTTCTCTTTGAGTTCTTCCCAGTAGGGATCTGCCTGCAGTTCTGCGATCGCCTCGTTCATGAACTCAAGGAGCGCAGTATCCTCTTTCCTGATGGCGACACCGAAATCTTCCTGTGTATCGACCGATCCGATGACCTTCACCGGCGCACCCTGGATCATATCCTTCAAGGAGACATCATCGTACATGACCACATCGATCCGGCCCGCTGTGAGGTCGTTGATCGCAAGCGGCGTCTCAGAGTAGAGTTTTAGGTTCTCTCTCGGCATCTTCCCGGTCTGGATCAGGTTCTCATCGATCCAGAGGTCTGCGGAGCATCCCCGCTGGGTGCCGATGACCACAGATCCTGAAAGAACATCCTCGATCGTCACGTCAGAGCCCTCGGCGGCTATGACATCCTGGTTGACCGTCCAGTAGGGATCGGTAAAGTTGACCGCTGCCAGCCTCGGGGGCGTGATCGTCATCCCCGCGTAGACCATATCGATCTTTCCTGCCTGGAGGGCAGGGATGATGGCGTCCCAGTCAATACCCACGAACTTTACCTCAATGCCGTTCTTCTCGGCGATCCACTTCATCGAGTCGACATCGAACCCCTGGGGATTGCCGTCCTCATCGATGTAACTATACGGCACGTATGACGCGTCAATGCCGACGATGTAGGAGTCTTTCAGTCCCGCTCCGCCGGTCTGGTCGGCCGTGTCGGTGCACCCTGCACCGGCAACAGCCAGAACTGCGACCATACAGGCCAGAAACGCAAGAATATCATGTTTTTTCATGGAAATGAAGGTTAGAGAGGGAGATAAAATAACCTTTTGATCTGCCGCCATGAACCGGCGTTTAACCAACCGCCGGCGGCAGCCTCTTGTTTTGGCGGGCAGGGCCGGCCGTACCGCGCAGGGAGGAGATCAGCGGGCCAGATCTGCTCAAGGCCGATCACCCCCTCCCGGTCATGAAGCAGAACACCGCCGGTCATTCTCTGGCCCTCTTTGAGGTTGTCCCCGACCGGGCGAAGCACCATCCCGGGTCTGGCCGGATCGGTCTTCGCCGCTCATGCCCGCACGGGGTCGCTCTGATACCTCGCGATGAGGAGGATCAGGTCCTCCCCGGTCTCATCCCCCCGTGGGCCGGCACCTTAATGTAGTCATCCTCTATTCCTCATCGGTGAGGGATAGCACCATGGTACTAAAATACGTAAACCCGCCTGCCGCCGAAGTGATATGCGAGTTTCGGTTCCCGCCGGAGACACCCTGGGACATGACCTACCCCGGCATCCTCTACAACCACCTCAAAGATACCTACCCGAAACGGGACCAGCGTTACGTGCGCGAGGTGGTCATGCTCCTTGCGCCTGAGGGGCTCCGTGAAGAACTCCAGGTCACCGAACGCTCGATCTTCCTCGCCGAGGATGAGGGCTGTGCGGTCCAGGTTGGACCCCGTCTGCTCTCGGTGACCTGTCAGAAACCCTATGTCCACTGGGAGGCCTTCTCGGCGCGGATCAACGAGGCGTTCGACCGGTTCAGGGAGGTCATCAGCGCTGATGCCATCAACACCATGAACCTCCGCTACGTCAACCTCATCGAGATCCCGACACGTGAGGTGACGCTCTCTGACTACTTTGCCTTCTATCCGACCCTCCCGCCAGAACTGCCGCGGGCTCCGGAGGGGTTCATCATCGGGTGTGAGTTCGCATACCACGACAACCGCGACAGCTGCCGGGTAGAACTCACCGATGCCGTGCCTGAATCGCTCGAACACAACGCGTTCCTCTTAAACATCGATTACTTCCTGGCAGAGGAGCAGAGTGTCCCGCTGGAGGGGGTGAGCGACTGGCTGGAGATCGCGCACGCGCATGTGCTGGAGATCTTCGAGGCCTGTATCAAAGACTCGCTGCGCGATCTCTTCGTCATCAGGGAAGAGGTGCCGGCAGCGGCGCGGTGAGGCGTGCCCCTGAACCCGGGTAATTGCGCAGCATCGGGGTTGTCGGACGCTTGCCAGACCCCGGCCCGGTCCAAAACCGACGGTCGGCGGGTCGGGCGGTGGAGGCCGGCGTTTCGACCCCACCCACCAACAGGCAACCATCATCGTCCGGGTCCGCGATCGCTCCGTTCTTCGTCGGGTGATGACAGACGATACGTTCCCGGGCATAGCCAGCCAACCGGCGGAGAAGGGGGATCAGCAAGAACAGGCTCACAGGGTCCATCGATTGGGTCCGGAGGATAGGGAGAAGGATGATCCAGACACGAGGAAACGGTATCCTCCTGCACATCACATCGCTGCCATCAAACTACGGTATCGGGGACTTCGGACCCCCCGCCTACCGGTTCGTTGACGCACTGGCAGCGGCCCGGCAGCACGCCTGGCAGATCCTGCCGCTCAACCCGACCCGGGTCGAGCACGCCAGTTCCCCTTACTCCAGCCCTTCGGCTTTCGGGTTGAACCCCCTCTTCATCAGTCCAGACCTGCTCGTCAGTGCCGGATACCTCAGCCAGGCTGACCTGGATGATCCAGCACCCGACTTCCCTGAACGGCGGGTGGCCTATGAAGCGGTCACCAGGTACAAAGAACGGCTCTTCTCGATCGCATACCAGCAGCATCTCAACTCGGGGCCTGACCACCACCGGTATAGGGAGTTCTGCGACAAGAACAGGTGGTGGCTGGACGACCACGCGCTCTTTGTCGCCCTCAAAGACCACTTCGCGGGGCAGGAGTGGTATACGTGGCCTGAGGAGATCCGGAGACGGGACCGGGCGGTCCTCGATGGTATGCGACGGAACCTCGCTGACGCGGTCAGGAAGGAGAAGTTCCTCCAGTACCTTGCCGCACAGCAGTGGTCGGCCCTTCGCCAGCACTGCACCGCCCGGGGCGTCCAGGTCATCGGCGATATACCGATCTATGTCGCGCATGACAGCGTTGATGTCTGGCAGAATCCCGGGCTCTTCAAACTGGATGAGGATCTCCGCCCGACCGTGGTGGCGGGGGTGCCCCCTGATAGCTTCAGCGAGACCGGGCAGCTCTGGGGGAACCCGGTCTACGACTGGGATGCGGTCAGGGACCAGGGCTACGACTGGTGGGTGCGCCGGATCGCCCGGTCCAGCGAGCTCTACGACCTCTTCAGGATCGACCATTTTCGGGCGTTTGCTGATTACTACGAGA
>CAZYWX010000129.1:0-4475 GCA_964651285.1 uncultured Methanoculleus sp. | reverse complement strand
ACCATCGCCGGGCCGCCGATATCGATGTACTCGATGATCTCATCGAGCGAGAGCCCGGCACCGCTCATCGCCTCGAAGGGGTAGAGATTCACCACAACGAGGTCGATCGGCACGATCCCATGCTCCTGCATCACAGCGTCGTCGATGCCGCGGCGTCCGAGGATGCCGCCGTGGACCTTCGGGTGGAGGGTCTTCACCCGGCCGTTCATCATCTCGGGAAACCCGGTGTAGGCGGAGACGTCGGTATACGGAACACCGGCCTGCTTCAGCGCGGCACCGGTGCCGCCAGAACTCAGGATCTGGTAACCGTGCTCGACAAGCACTTTTGCAAGGTCTTCAATCCCTGTTTTATCCCAGACAGAGAGCAGTGCCCATTTCATGAGTACCTGTGAGCGGGGTATAGTGATATATATTTGGCGTATCCCGCGAAACCAGGCGTCGGCAGGCCTCCTGCCTCCCGGGTTTGGCAGGCTGGTGCGCCCATCACTACCTGTATTCCGGGGAGAGGAGGCCTCTTCTTCCCCAGATCCTGGTAGCATGGGGAGAATACTGACAGGCACGAGGTTAATCGGAAAACCAGCCTGGTATCGAGGGGAGCTGTCTGCGCCGTCCGTTAATAATATATAGAACTACATTACAATATTATCAGACCAACTGGATACATCATTTTAAAGCAGGTTAGGCGTATGAAGGAGGATACATCCGAACCAAACGAGAAACGACAGGATCTCGCTGAAGAGGATGCAGTATCCCCGGCGCTTGAAGAGCTGCAGAGAGCATATGACGACCTGAACCAGCGTTATCTGCGTCTCGCGGCAGATTTCGACAACTACCGGAAGCGAATGGCCCGGGAACTTGAGGCCCGGACCACCTTCGCCATTGAGGATTTTGCCGTGGAGTTGCTCGAGGTCGTGGACAACTTTGAGCGAGCGGAAAAAGTCGATGGTGCTGGCCTCAAGGAAGGCATGGAGCAGATCAAGAAACTCTTCATGACCATCCTCGACCGGCACGGCATCAGACCTATCGAATCGCAGGGCCTTCCTTTCAATCCCGAAGAGCATGAGGCAGTCGCCTACGTTCCTTCGGACGCAGAGGAAGGTACCGTGATCGAAGAGGTCCTTCGCGGATACTGTATGCAGGATAAGGTCATCAGATGCGCAAAAGTAGTAGTCTCTAAAGGAAAGGAGGAATAATAGATGGTTTCAGAGAAAGTCCTTGGTATTGATCTGGGAACGACCAACTCATGTATGGCAATCATGGAAGGCGGGCAGCCGGTGATCATCCCGAACGCAGAGGGCGGCAGGACCACCCCTTCAGTCGTAGCATTCACCAAGGAAGGCGAGCGTCTGGTCGGCAGCGTAGCGAAAAGACAGGCGATCACGAACCCCGATCGCACCATCCAGTCGATCAAGCGGAAGATGGGGACAGGCGAGAAGGTCACCATCGGGGATAAGGAATACACGCCACAGGAGATCTCTGCGATGATCCTCCAGAAACTGAAACTGGACGCAGAAGAATACCTGGGCGAGAAGATCAAAAAGGCTGTCATCACAGTCCCTGCCTACTTCAACGACGCTCAAAGGCAGGCAACGAAGGACGCCGGGACCATCGCCGGTCTCGAGGTACTCAGGATCATCAACGAACCGACCGCCAGTGCGCTCGCCTACGGTCTCGATAAGGAAGGCGAGGCGACGGTGCTCGTCTACGATCTTGGTGGGGGAACGTTTGATGTCTCCATCCTCCAGCTCGGTGACGGTGTCTTCGAGGTCAAGGCGACCGCAGGCATCAACCACCTCGGAGGCGACGACTTTGACAGACAGATCGTCAATTACCTGGTCGAGGAGTTCAAGAAGAAAGAGGGGGTCGACCTCAGGAAGGATCCCGTCGCCATGCAGCGTCTGCGCGATGCAGCCGAGAACGCGAAGATCGAGCTCTCCACCGTCCAGAAGACCAACATCAACCTCCCCTACATCACCACGACCGAGAGCGGGCCCAAGTTCCTGGACATCGACCTCACCCGCTCGCAGTTTGAGCGTCTTATCGCCGACCTGGTCGATTCAACCCTTGGACCGGTGAAGCAGGCGCTCGCTGACGCCAAGATGAGCGCTGATGACATCGACCACGTCCTTCTCGTGGGTGGGTCGACCCGGGTGCCGCTCGTAGAGGAGACCGTGAGGAAGGTCCTCAAGAAGGAACCTGACAAAGGTATCAACCCAGACGAGTGCGTCGCGCTCGGCGCTGCCATCCAGGGTGGTGTGCTCACGGGCGAGACCAAGGACGTCCTGCTCCTGGACGTGACTCCGCTCTCGCTCGGTATCGAGACGCTCGGGGGTATCTCAACGACCCTGATCGAGCGGAACACCACCATCCCGACGCGGAAGAGCCAGATCTTCTCGACTGCAGCCGACGGTCAGACCTCGGTCGAGATCCATGTGCTTCAGGGCGAGCGGACGCTCGCAAAGGACAACTTCACCCTGGGCAGGTTCCAGCTCACCGGTATCCCGCCTGCACCCCGGGGCGTCCCGCAGATCGAGGTCACCTTTGATATCGATGCAAACGGTATCGTTCACGTATCGGCAAAGGACCTTGGCACCGGGAACGAGCAGTCGATCACCATCAAACCGCAGGACTCCCGTCCCTCGGAGGCTGAGATCCAGCGGATGGTTGACGAGGCAAAGAAGTTCGAGGAGGAAGACCGGAAGAAGCGGGAGGAGATCGAACTGCGCAACACCGCCGATACCGCCATCTTTACCGCCGAACGCGCCCTGAAGGACGCAAAGGACATGATCGATGCTGCAGAGCGGCAGAAGATCGAGGAGGGAATCGCTGACCTCAAGAAGGCGCTCGAAGGCGATGACCTGGAGGCCATCCAGAAGAAGATGGATGCCCTGACCGAAGCAGTATATGCGGTCACGACAAAGATGTATCAGCAGCAGGCCCAGGCCGCCCAGCAGCAGGCGGAAGGCACCGCAAAGAAGGATGATACCGTCGTTGACGCTGATTACGAAGTCAAAGAAGAGTGAGGTTGATGGGTCCGGAAAGCTACTATGATATCCTCGGCGTTTCGCGGAATGCCAACGAGAGGGAGATCAAGAAAGCATACCGGAACCTGGCGCGAAAATACCATCCCGATGTCTGTAAGGAACCAGGGGCAGAGGAGAAGTTCAAGAGCATCAATGAGGCTTACAGCGTCCTCTCTGACCCCGAGAAGCGTGCCCAGTACGACCGCATGGGGCATACCGCCTACAGTAACGCATCTAGGGGTTCGTACACCGGTGGTGGAGGATTCTCCGGCGGGTTCAGCGCTGATTTCTCCGGGTTCGGGGATATATTTGACACCTTCTTCGGAGGGGGTTTCGGTGGCGGGGCCAGACAGCATGCTGGCCCGCGCCCCGGGGCTGACCTCCTGATGAATCTCCAGGTCACGCTTGAAGAGGCAGTCTTTGGGACCGAGAAAGAGGTCGTCCTCGATCATAATGAGCCCTGCCCTGCCTGTGACGGGACGGGGAGCGAGACAAAGAAGTTTACCACCTGTCCAACCTGTGGCGGCAGTGGCCAGATGCGGCAGGCGAGCCAGTCCTTCTTTGGGAGTTTTGTCAGGATGACCACCTGTACCACCTGCAACGGGCGGGGAAGGATGCCAGAGTCGCGGTGCACGTCCTGTGGCGGCAGCGGGCACCGGCGTGCCCGGAAGACCGTGAAAGTCAGGATCCCGCCAGGTGTGGATACTGGTATGCGCCTGCGGATGGAGGGCTACGGTGACGCCGGCGAGTATGGGGCGCCGAGCGGGGACCTCTACATCGAGATCAGCGTCACACCGCACAGGAAGTTTACCCGCCGGGGTGACGACCTGGAGACGAGCATCGATATCACCCCGGCCCAGGCGGCACTGGGTTCGCAGGTTGAGGTCCAGACGATTGATGGGCGGACGGTCGTCCTCGATATCCCGGCAGGTGTGCAGCACAACACCGGGCTGAGGATACCGGGTGAGGGCGTGCGGTGGCAGACGAAACCTGGTGATATGGTGGTACGGGTGCACATCGTCGTGCCTGAACGCCTGACTGACGAGGAGCGTGAACTCTACGCGCGCCTGCTTGAGATCGAGGGGAACAAACCACCTGCGAAGAGCGCAAAGAAAGGGAAAGGCTTTTTTCAGGACGTCGTCGACAAGGTCAAAGAGTCGGTGAAGTGAGGGGAGTTCCCCCTTTTACCGATCGATCAGCACACCTTCTTTTTGGGTATCGAGGTCATCCTCAAACCCGTATGTGGCTGGATTCAGAGGTTTGATCACGATCGGGCGCTGGATGCAGAAGGCCGGTCCTGGCCGGGCCCGGGTTTTCCATGCGGTGGATCCTGGTTGGCATCACAATTGAGGGCCCCGGTCCTCTGGCTCTTTTGAAATACCTGTTCTGGTTTTAGGATCAAGTCAGGGCTCATCCCCGCCATTTCAATGGCGGGATCCAGCCCGTCCACCG
>CAZYWX010000128.1:0-4539 GCA_964651285.1 uncultured Methanoculleus sp. | reverse complement strand
GGGCCATCGCCGCCCTGATGGCGTGGTCCAGGATCTCTTCAGGCGTGGTCTCGCCAAACTTTCGTGCCACAAAATCGTCGCCGATGCGGAGCGCAACCTCTTCCCGGGACATCGCTTTCTCGAGTTCCCGGATCCGTGCTGCGATCCCCGTATAACCGAGGAGAGCCTCCACGCGATCGGCGAGGTCGCTTGCTACCGGGATCTCGATCCCGGTCGTCGGATCAAGTCCCCGGGCCCGTGCAGCAGCGGCCAGTTCCATGGCAGACGCGAGCCCGGTCATCAGTTCTTCAAAGTATCGAGCGGTAGCAGGTGAGACCTCCATGTATGATTGTGGATCGCGCACGCATTTAGAGGCCACGCCCATCCTTGCACCCTCCCCGGCCCCTGCCCCCGGGTGACAAACGTTGTTAACTCGCCGGATCCAGGCTCCCTGCGAACCGTTCCCGGTCCGGGCTGATCGATCCGGGTGCGGGGGTCAGGACCGGATCAGGAGATTACAATAGGATCAAATAATATTATGAGATACTATTAATAACGGGAAGAAGTACCAAACCCTGGAGAGCGTAGATGATGAGAACCCACCTCCTGGAACTCCTCAGGCAAGAAGGAGGAGGCCGCAGAGCGGTCTATCAGACCGACAGGGCGACGAGCCAGGGGCAGCGGTACCGACTGGAAGAGGTCAGGCGGCTGCTCTGCGACCTTGACCTCCCGGCGCTCTACCGACGTTACACCCAGGAGCAAGGGTTCCCCGGGGTCTACCGGCTCGAGCAGGAGATGACGGCCGCCGCAAAGACAGGGTCGCTTGGGCCTGACCACGTGCAGAGGCTCGCCTGTCCTGACGAAGAGGTCACGTGTGCCGACCCCCTCCCGGTCACCCTCTATATCGGCGACGTCCCGGCCTACTGGTTGACCCTCCAGCCTGAGGCTACCATCAGACCCCTGCGGTGGCAGGTCAGGGGAGCAGGGCCGACCACCCTGAGCAGGCTGCTCAGGTTTGCCGTCCCGCAGGTCTTTGGGGCGGTCGACCCCTGGCTCGTGCGGGTCTTCGGTCGCGGCGACCCGGGGACGCAACGCTACCGGCTGTTCGACCTGCAGGTTACGCGGTCTGGCGGGCGGTGGACGATCCCGGCCGCGCAGCCCGGCTGGCCCGGGGAGTACGGTGTCTGGGTCAGGACCCTGCAGGCGATCGCCCGCCTGCTCAACCGCGAAGAGGTCTGCTGCCCGCACACCGAACCGTTCCTCCGTGCCGGGTTGCGGGACCGGGGGATCTGGGCAGCGGCCGATGTGGAGATAGCGCTCTCCGGTTATGCCCGGGAGGTGGTGCAGGGTGCACCCCACGCTCCACCAGGCCTTACTTCTTCGACCGGCTGGCCTCCAGTGCCGCGGTGAGCGCTCCGGCGCCGGGCTCCCCCATCTTCCAGAGGAGGAGGGCAGCACGTTCCTGCACCTCAGGCTCAGGGCGGTGCATCAGCCGGAGGAGCGGCTCGACCGCGGGTTCGCCGATCCTGCAGATGGCCATGGCAGCAAACGGCTGGAGGACCGGGTCTGCCTTCTCGATGATGGCGATGAGCGGCTCAACCGCCGGCCCACCGATCCCTGCCAGGGCTGCCGCCGCGTAGCGCCTGAAGTCCGGGTCATCCCCGGTCCGCATCGCCTGGATGAGCGGCTCAACCGCCGGCCCACCGATCCACACCAGCGCACGGGCGGCGTACCACCGGGTATCGTTGTCACCCGTGAGCATCACCGCGATCAGCGGCTGCACTGCCGCCTCACCGCTCGCTCCGAGTTCTTCGGTCGCCGCCCGGCGCACCTCCATGCTCCCTTCCTGAAGGTCGCAGACCAGTCCAGCAATCCGGTTCTCGTCAGTCATGGGATCGAGGTGATCTCTCACTGGAGTTATGTCTTCTGATTCCCCGGAGGGCCTCCCGGGCAGCCCGGCGCAGATCCGGGTGGTCGTCGTCCAGGGCCGCGATCAGGGCCTCGACCGATGCAGGGCTGGCCACGAGCCCGAGGGCCGTCGCCGCGCCGGTACGGACGCGGGGGTCGTCGCCGGTGCGGAGCGCCGCCACCAGCGCCGGAACGGCATCCTCCCCGATAGCACCGAGGGCGGTCATAACCTGTTCCCGCACCTCCTCGTCCGGGTCCTGGAGCGCCCCGATGAGGGCTCTGACAGCCTTCGAACCCCCGAGTCTCCCGAGGCCCAGCGCCGCACCCCATCTGACCTGTCGCTCATTCCCGGGGGAAAGAGCGGCGATGAGCGCACCTTCTGCAGGTTTCCCGATAGCGGCGAGCGCAAGGGCCGCCCTGCTCCTCACGTAATCATCCTCGTCGTTGAGCGCTGCCACCAGCGCCGGGACCGCTGCCGGGTCTGCGATATCGCCGAGGGCGACCGCGGCCATCCACCGGGCATCCACGTTCTCGCTTTGCAGGCTCTCCGTGAGCGCCCCGACGGCCGGTGATCCCAGTCTCCCGAGCGCCTCGGCCGCTTTCCAGCGCACCCCATTCTCCGGGTCTTCGAGGAGAGCCGCAAGCGGCCCGACCGCGGCCGGATCTCCGGTCATGCCCAGATATTCAGCCGCCTGGTACCTGGTCTCCGGGTTCCGGCTCGAGAGCCGGGCGATCTGCCACCGGGTAGTGAGATCGCACGCGCCCGCCCCCGACTCACCGAGACGGAAGTCCCGGGCTTCAGGACGCTGCTCTGCGGCATCGAAGAGGTGGCCGAGGAGGCAGGCGAGGGCGATGAAGAACCCGGCACGCAGGAGGCTGGCGAGATCGGGAGGGAAGGCAAGGCCGATGTGGAGCGCCGCAACGAGGATTCCGGCGTACACCGCACGTCCACGACACCGGAACCCGGCCAGGACAAGCACCAGGCAGAAGAGGTCGGTATACGCAGCCCCGGGTGCGAAGAAGAGAAGCGCAAGCCCGATGACCAGGGCGATGACCGCAGGTCCGACCCATGCCGGTTCTGTGAGCCGCATCCCTGGAGAAGGGATGCAGGCCCAACCGATAAAAGTGTTTCCGGGCCAGTCGTCACCGCGGCACCGCCACCGCGACCTCCTCGAGTTTTGCAAGCGACGCCTCGATGAACGCGGGGATGTCCTCCGGCATCCTGCTCGAGACCAGGTTCCCGTCGACCACCACCGCACGGTCGACGTAACCGGCACCGGCGTTCCTGATGTCCTGGACGATCGACTTCCAGCCGGTGATCGTGCGGCCCTCGAGGACCTGGGCGGTGATCAGGATCTGGGGCGCGTGACAGATGACAAAGACCGGTCTGCCGCTCTCGACGAACCGGCGCACAAACTCCACGGGGGCAGCATAGGCCCTGAGTCTGTCTGGCGAGGATCCCCCCGGTATGAAGAGGGCGTCAAACTCGTCCACCCCGACCTCTGATGCTGCCCGGTCGATGGTGACCGCGGTTCCCTCCTTTCCATGCACCGTCTCGCCTGCGGTGATGCCGACGTGGACCAGGTCGTGGCCGGCCGCCTGGAACGCCTCTGCGGGTTTTGTGTACTCGATATCCTCAAACTGGTCTGTGATCAGGACAGCTATCCTGCTCATCTCCATCTCTCCCGGACCCGCGAAGGGGATCTGCCATATGATAACCTTACCGGAAGCAGCGACTCTATAGATTTTTATAGCCAGGTCGCCGAATCGGGGATATGCCCCCACCGCCGGACTGGTGGAGCCTCACGCCTGAGGAGGTCTGGCAGAAACTCGGCACCGGTCCCGCCGGCCTGACCGCAAGGGAAGCAGAGGAACGGCTGGAGCGCTACGGGAAGAACGTCCTCGAGGAAGCGGCCCGGGAGACCAGACTCCAGGTTTTCCTGCGGCAGTTTGAGAGTATCCTCATCGTGATCCTGGTCATCGCCGCGGCGGTTTCGTTCCTGGTCGGCGAGCCCCTGGACGCCGCCGCGATCCTGATCATCGTCGTCTTAAACGCCCTCCTCGGCTACTCCCAGGAGTGGCAGGCCAGCGAGGCGATCGAGGCGCTCAAGGAGATGCTTGTCCAGCGGGCCGTGGTCATCCGCGACGGGAAGCAACAGGAGATCGATGCCGCCCTGCTCGTCCCGGGGGACGTCGTCCTCCTCGAGATGGGTGGACGGGTGCCCGCAGACCTTGCGATCGTCGAGGCAACGTCGCTCCAGGTCGATGAAGCGGCGCTGACCGGGGAGTCGGCGCCGGTCGATAAGGCGCCGGGTGCGCTTCCTCCCGCAACCGACCTTGCTGCGCGGAGCAACATGGCTTTTGCCGGCACGACGGTCGTGAACGGGCGGGGGAAAGGGGTGGTCGTCGCCACCGGGATGACGACAGAGTTTGGAAAGATCGCCGGGCTCTCCCAGGCGGTCACGGCCGAGCCGACCCCGCTCTCCCGGCAGATGGACGTCTTCGGCCGAAACATCGGGGTGATCGCCCTTGGCATCGCGGTGGTCGCGGTCGTCGTCGGGCTCCTGCAGCAGCGCGAACTCCTGGAGATGTTCCTCGTCGGGGTCTCGCTCGCGGTGGCGGTGATCCCGGAGGGGCTCCCGGCGGTCGTGA
>CAZYWX010000127.1:0-4550 GCA_964651285.1 uncultured Methanoculleus sp. | reverse complement strand
GGGGGCGATCGGGCATGTCGCCGGGAAGAAGGTGGGGAACCGGATCCCGATCTTTACCGGGATCCGGCCGACCCGTGACCAGTTGAAGGCGCTCGGGGCCGCGATGGCGGCGACCGGTGCGGTTGCGCTCTTCCATGTCGAGAAGATCACCCCTGAGGCCAGGGTCTTTTCGTTTGCGACCGAGGACCTTGAGCGGGTGAGGGTGACCCAGGACGAGGTCGAGGCCCTCTTTGCGGAGACCGAGGTCGAGGCGGTTGCGGTGGGCTGCCCCCACTGCTCGAGCGCCGAACTTGAGGAACTCGCAGATCTCCTCAAAGGCAAGACGACGACAAAACCCTTCTACGTCTTTGCCTCGGCCGGGGTTGCGAAGAAGAACCCCGACCTTGTGGCCGCGATCGAGCGGAGCGGTGCCCGGGTGATCCCTGATACCTGTATGGTCGTCTCGCCGCGGATGGACGAGTTTGCGTCGATCATGGTGGATTCAGGGAAGGCTTTCGCCTATGTGCCGGGGATGTGCGGGGCACTTGCCCGGATCGGGACGAGGAAGGAGTGTGTCGAGGTCGCGACCGAGTGAGGGCCCCCTCTCTCCTGGCCCCTTTCCTTCATCTGCTGTCCGCCAGGGCTTTTAACATCCGCTCAATTGCCCATCGACCCCGACCAAGTTCGCGCCCCACGATCGCGATCGCGTCTTTCTTTGTTTTTCCGGCTCTGATGAGCTGGTCAAACCGGCTCTGCAGGAACTCTCTGTCAGCATCTGTCCAGGGTTTGCCCCGGTTTGCCCTCTTCTCGATCCGGGGGACCCGCAACCCCGGCAGGAGGAAGCCTGGTTCGATCGCCTCCATCTCGCTGACTTTTGCCGCAAAGATCCGGGGAGAGACCTCAAACCCCACCGCCCGACGGTTGAGTCCGATGGCCACCTTTGCGGTCGAGAACCCTCCCAGGAACATGTCGCAGACCAGGTCGCTCTCGCTGCTGCTGTACTGGATCATCTTGACGAGCAACGCGGTCGGCAGTTCGTTCTTGTTCTTCACCTGTCCTGGTTTGTATTCGCGGTTGATGATCCAGACGTCTTCGCGGTCCTGATAGTTCAGGGAACCGCCTTCCGGGTCCTTCTCCTCGAGGCCGAACCTGGACTCGAGGTTGAATGTTCTCTCCCCGCCCGGCTTCTGGTAATAGAGGATGTGGTAGTGTGAGGAGACGTATTTTTTGCTGGTATACACGCCAAAATTGTATTTCCAGATGATATGGTTGATCTCTTCAAGTTCTGTCTGCCGGAGAGCGTGGAGGATATGGTAGAGGTTGGTGTAGCCGGAGACGATGTAGATCGATCCCCCGGGTTTGAGGATCCGTTCGGCTTCGCGGACCCAGTTCAGGCTGAACGATCCGTATTCTGATGCCGGGATATCGACATATCCTTCGATCACAAACTCCTCGTCCCGGTTGTAATGCTGGTGGAGTTCGTCGCCGTTGATCCCGTAGGGGGGGTCGGTGATGATCAGGTCTACTGAGTCTGCTGCGAGATGTTTTTTTGCCCCTGTGATACAGTCTTCGTTGTAAAATCTTCCTGAGGGCACGGTTACCGGTCTCATGTCTATCTGTTCTCTTTCCGAAGCAAGCGTTTGACAAACGGCTGATGACCTACTATTCTCTTCTGTGAGGTCTAATTGTTTCTCTCGTACTCTCACCCGGAGCGGTGTCTCTCTGGATCGTTCATCCTGATCTGGTTTTTGCGGGTGCTGTGCCCCGGATCAGCGCCAGGCTCCCTTCTGTTTTGCGAGTAGCTCCTCTCAAAAACCGGTTCTGTCTGGAGAGGTTGGGGGGAGGATCGTCCCGGTCATGAACGGTCCCTGCTTCTTCACCGGTGATGCGGGGCCGGGGGTCCCCCCTGGAGGGGAGCGGTCAGATCAGGAGGATGCTGGTCTCTGCACCGCCGGTCTTCTCCATCTGTACAAAGACCCATGCGGGTCAGCTGAAGAGGGCCGGTCGGGTCGTGTTTTCTGTCTGTGAAGGTTTGGAGGGCTGAAGATGGTTGTTCCTGCGTTCGGTTGTTCGCGGGACGGGATTCAACCACCAGAGTCTATACTCTTCTGCCGGAGAGGGCTGGCCCCCATCCTCCCCCTGAGGGAGGCGCGATGACCCCGGGGGATGGCCGCATTTTTTGACGTTCTGCCTCCGGGAGTTTTGGATCGGCGTTCTGGTGCGTGGGCAGGGATCCAGCCGGCAGTTTGGGGAGACCCTCTTCTGCTCCTCCAGCGCCCTTTCCCTGGTCTTCATCCCCGGGTGGCCGACGGGGAGCCGGGCAGAGGTGCCCGGGGGGGATGTCTCATTATCCCACCGCTGCAGCAAGCGAGAGGGGATGACGCTCCTATCCCCGGGGCCTGAACTGGCGGGGGTGTCTGGCGCCGGCCAGGTGCCTTCGGGAGCCGCCGCAGGTTGTTACCCCTCGGCAGCATCAGGGTCTGTTCGCCGCCCCCGGGTTACCCCGTCCTCGCTCGATGGCGACCGCCTGCTGGACGGGGGGAGGGTGGAGAGCACAGCACCGGGAACTGCTCAGCTCCCCGGCGCAGACCGCTTTGTGACGGTCCTGGCAGGCGCATCTCCTCCCGGCAATCATCCTACCACCCCGGGCGCAGGGTTTGGCGTCATCACTTGCAGATCTCTGCATCATGCCGGATGAGCGAGGTCAGGGCCGCAATGCCGGTGAGGAGCGCGCCTGTAAGATACGCATCGTGCAGTGCAAACAGGAAGGCGTCATCGCCCAGATAACCATACCGGGGCAGCTGATACGCCACCACCGCGCCCCCAACGGCGATACCCAGCACCATCCCCACGTTTCGTACCGTCGCCAGGATCGCCGAACCCACCCCCAGGTAGTGCTTCGGGGTGCTCCCCATCACCGCGCTGTTGTTCGGTGACTGGAACAGCCCGGTGCCCAGTCCGAACATCGCGAGGCACCATACCACGCCAGCCCCCTGCATAATACCGATCCGCGCCATCAGGACCAGGGCGATCGCGCAGATCCCTGCTCCAAGCGCGCTCAGCGCCCGGGTTCCGATCTTGTCTGAGAGTGCGCCGCTGAACGGGGCGACCATGAGCACTACCAGGGGGAACGCGACCATCACGAGGCCGATCTGGTCGGGTGCATACCGCAGCACCCGCTGCAGGTAGAAGGGTGTGAGAAAGACCAGTATGTACTGGGCCATGAAGTTCAGCATCGCACTGAGGTTGGCCGACGAGAAGGTCCGGATCCTGAAGATCCGCAGGTCCAGCATAGGCTGGGGTACGTGTCGCTCGGTGTGGATGAAGAGAGCGAGGGCGGTGATGAGGATGAGCAGGAGTGCTCCCCGCATCCCCGGGCTCATCGCCTGCCAGCGGTTGACGATGAAGAGGAAGGTGAAGAGGGTGATAAACGCGGTAGCTGCGCCGATCAGGTCTATCTCCTCTCTTGCCTGCCCTTCCTGTACCGGAGGTCGTGGGAGCACCCTGGTTGCGATGGCAAGCGCCGCGATTCCTATGGGGATGTTGATAAAGAAGATGAACTGCCATCCCAGGGAGGCGGCGATGATCCCTCCGAGCGTGGGACCGATCGCAAGACCGACCGCGATGCTGGTCGCGTTGATCCCGAGCGCCCTGCCTCGTTCCTGGGGCGGGAATGCGTCAACCACGATCGCGTGAGCGACTGCCATCATCATGCCTGCGGTGATGCCCTGGATGGCGCGGGCGGCGATCAGCATCTCGATGCTGCCCGAGAGGCCGCATAGCGCCGAGGAGATGACGAACCCCCCCAGGCCGGCGAGGTAGACCTGTCGATAGCCAACGATATCCCCCAGACGGCCGTAGGTGAGCAGCAGGCTGCTGATCATCAGGAGATAGATCATGGGGACCCATTGTGCGGTGGGCATCCCGGTATGGAAGACGTCGGCGATGGTGGGGAGCACCACGTTCACCACGCTTGCATCGATCGGGCCCATGATGCTCCCCAGCATCACGGTGGCGAGGATCAACCATTTCTTCTCGCCTGCTGTTGAATTCTCTGCTGCCATTGTGGATCCCCTCCTCGTACCTGCTGATCTGGCCAGCGCACCACCACGTCGTCTGCGGGGACGGCGGCGGTCTTCCGGGTGGTTTTCATCCCCGTTGTCCTGCCGCCCTGTCGTTCTGCCTGATCTTCATGTCCAGGTTACCGCGCCGTGTCATCAACCTTTTGCTGCTGTCTGTCTTCTGGGTGGCTGGTTTCCCAGGATACCCGGCTCTGGTCCGGGGGATGGTGGTTCAGGGAAGACGGGAGGGTGTTCTTGGGTTGTGGGGTTGTCTCAGGAGATCTCGCCCTACAACCGGGAACGAGGAATCAGGAGCAATATCCCGTGAACTGGAGATCTCGGAGACATCCCTGAACCAAGATGGGCCGGTGAAGTTCGATCCAGAACTCTCTATGAAGCGCAGTGCCAGTGAACGGCCTTTCAGCCTGATTGAGGTATTCAAGAAAGTTGCTCCTCGGTAAGAACGCTACGAAGCATCAGTTTTCGGCCTGATCCACCTGCTGGCACGTG
>CAZYWX010000126.1:0-4557 GCA_964651285.1 uncultured Methanoculleus sp. | reverse complement strand
TTCAGCGGCATGAACCTGATGAAGGGCGCCCTCGAGAGAGGGGGCCGATATCAGCGCCGGAAGCATACCTTTTGAAAAAATAGCAGACGCTTACAGGATCCAGGTGATCCCGCCTTCGTCAGGCTCGTCGTCTTCTCTCTTCTCCGGGCTCTCCGCCCCCGCCCCTTCCTGCCCGTCACTGACAGGGTCGATCACCTTGAGCTTGCCCCCTGAGGGGTCAACCTCCTTCGGACGGGGACTCCCCTTGCCAGATCTCTTCCTGGCCTGACCCAGCAGGTTCTCCTTCGGCCGGGGGGCCTCCTCCCGCATGGGGAGGGCGGGTTCATCGAAGATGCTGTCGCCTGGCGGTCGCATCACGGGATCCAGTGATATCTTCTCGCCGGTCAGAACTCCATCATCCGGGCGCTGCACCGGCGGTAGGGATGCGGCGGAGCGTGTCAGATCCTCTTTCGGGGCAGATTTCTCGATGCTGAGCCCCTTTGGGTTGAACGTCGATTCCTTCGGCGCAGGCACAGACGAGGTGACCGCGGTGGACCTGGTGATGTCTAACTCCTGGCTGCCCGGCTTCGGCGGCAGGATGATCGACCCGCCGTCCTGTTTCTTCTCAGCCCGTGGAAGCATCTCGATCATCTCGTCGCTCTCCTTCTGGTTGCTCCGGGCACCCCCCGGCATCTCGATCATCTCGTCTTTCTTCAGTGTGGATGGTTCTCGCATATGATCACTCTCCTCCAGGAAGGCTTCCTCAAACGGTGACGCAAAGTACTGGATCATCCCGTCGCCCTCCGCATCCCCGCTGTTCACCGTCTCTTCCTCGCGCAACCGCTCTTCCTCTGCCCGCAACCGTTCCTCTTCGAGTTCAAGCAGGTAATCAGTCCTGATATCGCGGATCTCCTCAACGCGCGGGATATTCGACAGCCCCGAGAGCATGACGATGATCCCGACGAACGACGTATTCTTCACCGGGTAGTCCCCTGACCGCATCTCAAGCCCGGCGATGCTCCGGTCGATCCACTTCCTGACGGTCTGGAACCCCTTCATCGAGAGCTCGGCAGAAGGCCCGGCGATCAGCACCAGGGCCTTCTCGGCGCTCGTAAGGTCGCAGGGGATCGAGACCTCCTCGTAGACCGCTTTCTTGGCAAGCGAGACGATCCGGGCGGCCTTCTCATGGGAACCCTGTATGAAGTACTTCTGCGACCGCCGCCGGAAGAGGATGTCCAGCCACCCGGTCGGCAGCCGTTCGGAGGCGTAGCCGACCGCGACCAGCCCCATCCCCACCAGGGTGTTGAGGACCTCCCCGGCATCCAGGACGACCTCGGCGACCTCAATCCCATGCTCATTGAACTCCCCGGCCCGAAGGAGAAGGCCGATCTGGCGGGCGATTCGCTCGTTCAGTATACTGTAATGTTCTCTCGGGTTCCGGGTCGGGTTGAGCGGATTGCGGCGTATCTGGGCCATGATGCCGCTCCCTTCCTCCTCCCCGCTTGCGGCCGAGGCAGCCAGGATCTTCCGTGACCAGGTCTCGTTATCGAAGAGGATGACGGCATCCATGATCGCCTGGAGCATATCGAGGTCGTCAGCGGCCTTGGCCGAGACTGCCCTCCCCTCGTTCAGGCATGGCAGGATGGCGAGAGCAAATATCGGCTCCACGTAGCTCATCCTGAGCTCCTCGACGATGGATGGTGCAACATCGATGACGTTGCCCCCGAGCCCACAGCAGAACAGGATGGCATCGATCCCCACCGTATCCATGCTCTGGATCCGGGTCATCACCTCCTCCACATCGATGATCTTCGTAACGTCATCAGGTGCGGTCACCCCAACAGGAGGGAAGAAGATCCTGGCCTGGTCAGGGAGGTGGTGGAGCTGCATCAGGGAGTTTGGGTCGATATCGATCGCGACCGCGTTCATGCAGCAGACTTTACTCCGTTGGTCGTGGTCGTAGAGGATATCCACAACCCGTGACCCGGCACCACCCAACCCGATCGCAAGAACTCGCATCTATCTGCTCCCTGTCTGTTTACCCGTGTCTAACTGGAGTGAACCCCGCCGCGGAAAAGAGCGTGCACATCCATCAGTGACTACTGATGAGTGTGCGTGAGAGTGACATATATATTTCTGTAGATTTCGGGAGCCAGGATCGCGTTCCCATCCTTGAGAATAGTGACATTTGAACCTTCCGATTCTATCGCCTCGCACAGGAGCCTTCTGCAGGAGAAGCAGGGAGGATCACCTGATGCTCTGGAGAACACGTTACAGGTCTCTATTTTCCGCTACCAGTCCGGTACGTGTCGTCTGCTGAACACAAAATGGTAATATATATAACTCCCGGCGCATAACTACTCAAGTGAGGTGTATATCCTTGACCACGTATGGAATTGAATTTGTGCCTGGATCAATCAACGTCAAGCAGGTGGTGAAGTATACAAAACTTGCAGAGTCGAAAGATATCGATTTTGCTTGGATTACTAACCACTACAACAACCGTCATGCATACCCGACCCTTGCTATGATCGCGGCGAACACCGACACGATCAAGATGGGACCGGGAATCATGAACACGTTCACCGACACCCCGGCGGGCATTGCATCCTTCATGGCAACTCTGAACGAGATCTCGGACGGACGCGCTGTCCTTGGCATCGGGCCAGGTGACCTCTCGACGCTCCCGAAGATCGCGATCGAGCCCTCAAAGCCAGTTTCCCGCCTGAGGGAAGGTGTCATCCAGATCAGGAAGCTCCTCGCCGGTGAGGAAATCAAGAAGACCGGTGAGATGGAGTTCTTCGACTACGACGGTGCCAAACTGACCGGTGTCACCCTGCCCGGGAAGAAAGGTATCCCGATCTACATCGGTGCCCAGGGACCCAAGATGCTCGAACTTGCCGGTACGATCGGTGATGGGGCTCTTATCAACGCGTCCAACCCCAAGGACTTCGAGGTCGCCATCCCGATCATCAAGAAGGCCATGGAGAAGGCCGGTAAGAAGAAGTTTGACGTCGGTGCCTACACCGCCATGTCCATCGACAAGGACGAGAAGAAGGCCCGGAACGCTGCAAAGATTGTGGCTGCGTTCATCGCCGCAGGCTCACCGCCTCCGGTTCTCAAGCGCCACGGGCTTGATCTGGACAACGTCGCCAAGATCAAGGACGCCCTTGACCGCTTCGACTTCAAGACCGCCGGTAGCCTCGTTGGCGATGCCGAGATCGACGCCTTCACCATTGCCGGAACCCCCGACATGGTCAAGCAGAAGTGCGAGGATCTCGAGAAGGCTGGAGTCACCCAGATCATCTTCGGGTCGCCGCTTGGCCCCGACATGGTCAACTCCATCCGCCTGCTTGGCAGGTACATCGTATAAAAACGAGAAATACCCATCACTTTTTTTTAAAAAATCGGGACCCCCTCTTCTCCAGCGACCTCCTCGTTCCATCCGGACGCTTTTATACTCCTGTCGCCCTAACTGGAGTATGAAGGGCTATGTTCACTATTCATGAGATCCGGAGTGGGCGCGGACTCCTCCAGTACCGCCAGGAGTCTCTCACCGGCATCAGGTGCCGGATCAGCCCGCTCCGCGTCGAACGCCAGATCAACGCTGCTCCTATCCTCCCCCCCTCCCGTGAGGGCTGCCCCTTCTGCCCTGAGAACCTGGAGACCGCGACCCCGACCTTTGAGGATGGCACCCGTCTCCGGCGCGGAGAGAGCGTGACGTTCCCGAATCTCTACCCGTTTGCCGAACGACACGTGGTTACCGTGATCACCGCTGAGCATGCGGTCGAGCGGTTCAACCGGAGATCTCTCATCGATGCCCTGGCCTGCACGGCAGAAGCCCTTTCCGGGTCAGAGGGATATGCGAGCATCAACTGGAATTACCTCCCTTCGGCCGGTGCAAGCATCGTCCACCCGCATTTCCAGGGCATGGTCGACCCTGAACCAACCCGGCTCGCAGGTCTCTACATCTCAGCCGGCCGTCGTTACCTCGCCGACCACGGTCGATCCTACTGGGACGACCTGGTGGAACACGAACGTTCTTCTGCCCGGTTCCTCTTTGAGGATGCGATCTTCTGGTCGGCAAACCCGGTTCCGCTTGGTGAGCGGGAGGTGCGGGGGATCCTGCCAATATCGACGCTTGCTGAGCTGGATCCCTGCATCGAACCCCTGGTCGACGGGCTCCTCAGGATCATCTCCTTCTACCGGAGCCTCGGGACGCACGCGTTCAACGCCTCGCTCTTCTTTGACGCCCCCGGGACGGCGGGGCAGGGTCACCGGGCCTTCTGCTCCCTGATCGCACGGCTGAACCCGAACCCCCTCTCGATGTGCGATTCGGCGTTCATGGAACGGTTGCACCTGGAACCGGTCATCCTGACCCTCCCTGAAGATCTGGGCGCCCTTTTCCGGGGCGGGGAGTAGGTACAAGAACCCCCGGGGGCGACGTCGTGCAGGTCGCCTCCGGGGGGGAGCGAGGGATGATCTCTCTGTTGTGATTCTCTGCCCTATCAGGTCCATTCCGTGGAGACACAACCCCGGAACAACATCCAGCCTACCGGGGGAAATCTCTGAGGGATG
>CAZYWX010000125.1:0-4569 GCA_964651285.1 uncultured Methanoculleus sp. | reverse complement strand
GTTCGGGGGCAGGATCACCACACCCAGCAGGTCCCCGCCCCGGGCGGCACACCCGGGTACGGTAATCCTGCCCGGCCACCCAATTTATCGCCCTCCCGGGCCAACCTCTCTGTGCGATGAAACTGCTCTTCGAACTCTCGGGTGAGCATCCGACCCTTCCGATCGCCGAGCTCGAGTGCGTGGGGACGGTGCTCGATGCGCGACCGCAGGTGGCGGTTGCCGAGTGCCCTGACCCGGCGGCTGCCGGACGTCTTGCCCTGACCCACGTGGTGATGGAGTACCTCGGGGAGTGCGAGCCCACAAGAGAGGGGTTCGTGGCTCTCCTGCGCGATCTTGATATCGTGATCGGGCGACCCTTTGCTGGCCGGGTGAAGAAGGTCCATGGGAGCCAGATGGAAGTCTCGCAGCTCGACCTGGAACGGTTGATCGGGAGCCTGATCACCGGTCCGGTCTCGCTCAGTAACCCCCTTGAGGAGTACCGCGCCGTCACCTCGGGGGACCGGTGTTACTTCGGCCGCGTTCTCTTGCGGATCGACCGCGGGGGGTTTGAGTTCCGCAACCCCATGCGCCGGCCGTTTTTCCATCCGGGGGTGATGATGCCCCGGATAGCCAGAGCGCTCGTCAACATCTCTCTGGTGGAGCCGGGGGAACTGCTTTTTGACCCCTTCTGTGGCACCGGCGGGATCCTCCTCGAGGCCAGGGAGATCGGCACTCAGATCCTCGGAAGCGACTTTGACCCTGTGATGATCGCCGGCTGCCGGCAGAACCTTCCGGGTTCTGATGCGATGGTCGCCGACGCAACAGCGGTCCCGATCCGCGACCATACCCTTGATGCGGTCGTGACCGACCTCCCCTACGGCCAGTCGGTCCGGATCCGCGCTGAGAGCATGGATCGGCTCTATGCGGGTTCACTTGCAGAGATCAGACGCATCCTCAGGCCAGGGAGGCGCGCGGTCGTCGTCACGCATCGTGACATCGCCGATATTGCCGCCTGTCACTTCACCATCCTCCAGGTGCACGAGCAGCGGGTGCACAAGAGCCTGACCCGCCGGATCCTGGTCCTCTCCTGAGGCAGGCGTCCGGTATGGGAGATCTCTCTTTTCTGTGTGATATCGGGGAGGGATGCAAGCCCCGGTTTTATGATGCAGATCGATGAAATTGATATGTGGACGTAAATGTAGACCGATACGGTCTTTACCTCATTCGGTGGCAACTCTCGACGCCGATCCTCGCGGGCGTGCTCTACCTGCTTGCTGGCCTTGGAGCGCTCATCGCCACTATCATCGCTAACCTCATCGGCGGCCTCATCTTCTTCTGGGTTGACCGGTTCATCTTCACCTCGCAGACGCTTGCCGCCCAGGAGGAGGTCAGGGAGGAGATCAGGTGCGTGGACTGCGGCACGGTTGCCCGGGGCTACCGTCTGGTCAGGGCGAAGAACTACGACAAGACCAACGATCTGGAGCCTGAGTTCCGCTGCGAGGCGTGTTCGAAGAAGAAGTCGGAAGAACACAAGCGGCGAGGCGTCGAGCACTGATAGTCCGGAGGTCGAGGTTGCTATCCATTGAGAGGGTGCTGGAGCAACCGTCCCCTCTATGTGTTCGCAGAGGAGACCGTCACGACCACCGCTTCCTCCACAACCACGGAAAAGTGAGAAGTAGAACACGAAAGCGCGGAACGGAGGAGGGCGAACTGCCCCACAGGAGCAGACCACTGGACTGGAGGCTGATCGAGCATCGGCAGGTGCCGGAGAGGTTCGTCTGATATCCCGGGGGGACGAGATTAAAAAAAGAGCGAACATGGCAGGGCTATACTCCCCCCACCTGGCCACCAGCCCCACGTCGGGATGAGACGTGGCCAGGCAGATGGTAGAGAAGACGCAGGACTCCCGTATGCCGGTGAACCACGCCGCATGCAACCCGGTGCGAACGAGGTGCAGCCCCGGCATACGCAAGAGAGATGCGCGAGGAGCAAGAGGTGCTTCCTGATCCCTTCTCCTTCATGACAACCCCTGTCTCGACCCCTGGAGCAGATATCCCTCAGAACGAAAGGCAAAGGACGGGGAACCCAACTACTACCCCGATTCCGCATTATCGGACTCGAGGAGACCCGCTGGTTGGGTGCTCGTCCCCGCCCTGGTGGGATGGATTTCCCCGGTCGCCCCCCTTCCCCGCAGACAGCACAACCCACGAGGCCCCGGAGCAGGGGCGTTCCCATGGCGATGCCCCGGCATGGCCCGTCAGGACCGGGCAAAAAACCGATCGGGAGTCGCTTCCAGTGAGTGTACCGGTTGTTGGAAATCGATGCACTACCTATATCTGCACACCCGATGCATGGCCTGGCATGCTCATCATCGGACACCGCGGTGCCCGGGCTCTCGGACCCGAGAACACCCTGCAGGCCCTGCGGAAGGGCATGGCGTGTGCCGACCTCGTCGAGGTCGACCTGCGCCTCACACGGGACGGCATCCCGGTCGCGATCCACGACGAAACCCTCGACCGGACGACAGACGGGACCGGACCGGTCAGGGAATACACCATTGAGGAGTTGAAGAGCCTGGACGCGGGGGAGGGCGAGGCTATCCCGACACTCCATGAGATCCTCAGGCTCGTCCGTGACCGGGGGACCGGGCTCGTTGTGGAGATCAAGGAACCGGGGACCGAGGCGGTCATCGCTTCAGTGCTCATCGACCAGATGCCGGACAGGCTTATTCAGGTCTCGTTCAACCCCGAAAGCGTGGCGATGGCAAAGAGGCTCCTCCCCGGAGTCATGGCAGGCCTCATCTACTCGCGGCCGCCCGACGATCCGGTCAGGCTCGCCCGCTCGAACCGGGCAGATATCATCCTCCCGCGGTGGGATCTGGTCTCGCGCGGGGTCGTGGAGAAGGCGCACGATGCAGGGCTGCTCGTCATCCCGTGGACGCTGAACACCGAGGACGATTTTGAGGGAGCGGCAAGGCTCGGCGTCGACGGGTTTGCGACCGACGACCCCTGTGCCGCCCGGCGCTACCTGGAGGAGCGGGGTGTGGAGCGTCCGGCCCCGGCAGGACTCAGCCAAACCTGGCCCTGAGGTACGTATCAAGGCGCTCCAGGGCCTCAGGCAGATCCAGCCGCCCGTAGCCAAATCTGAGATGCACGTTATCGTGCTCAAAGAGCGTTCCCGGGAGGAGGAGGACACCTGCAGACTCCAATAACTCGGTGCAGAACTCTTCAGCACCCATCCCGACCCTGAGCCGGGGAAACACCGTCGAGCCTGCCCGGGGCCGGACCCAGGAGAAGAGGTCGCTCCATCTCGCAAAGAACCTCTCCAGCGTCTCGAGGTTCCGTCGCACGACCTCCAGGTTCCTGGCCAGGATCTTCCCCTGGTGGCGGAGCGCGATCCCGGCAAAGAACTCGCCCGGGGCGCTGGTGCAGATGGTCGAGCGGTCCTTGAATTCTGCAAGCCGCCGGCGCAGGTCCTGGTCGTGGGTCGCGATCCACCCGATGCGAAGCCCGGCAAGCCCGAAGGCATCCGAGAGGCTTCCAAGCGAGACGTGAACACCCGGCATGGTGACCATGGCAGGAAGGCGATCGTCGGCCCGGTGCTCGAGGAATCGCTGGACCTCATCTGAGAAGAGGGTGATGCCCCGGTCCTCTGCGAACCGGGTCAGGGCCAGGAAATCTTCCTTCGGGAACTGGTAGCCGGTTGGATTGTGCGGCGAGTTGATGAAGACCGCCTTCGTTGCTGGTCTGACCTGGTCCTGGAGTGCATCCAGGTCCGGGTTCCAGCCCAGTTCCTCATCCATCTGCCAAAACGTAACGTCGCACCCGATCGATCGGGCGATCGCGGCGAGGGACCGGTAGGTGGGGGCCTGGACGATGATGTGATCGCCAGGTCGGAGGGTGGTCGTCATGAACGCCCTGATACCCTCTGAGGCCCCGTTGAAGGTGATGATCTCGTCAGGTGACACCCCCTGGTAGAGCTCGGCGATCGCTTCCCGGAGTGACGGGCTTCCCACCGGTTCGACGTAGCCGAGTCGTAACCGCAGGAGGTCGTCTTCAGCCCGGGGCTCGAGGAAGAGGAGTTCCTGCACGCTCATTGTCTCGCATTCTGAGGCGCCGAGCATGTAGGGCGCCCTGAACCAGTGCTCTGCCACGAACTTGCGGATCGTCATTTCTGTTCACCACAGCTGGCTGCTCAGAGGGGTATCCCCGGCAGGTGCTTGAGGGAGCAGGCCGTCACCTCGACGGACCGGCCCACCCCCATCCCCTCGAGGGTGCGCTGCTGATCTTCCTGTTCTGGAGGTTCTGTGCGGGGTATCGCGTCCCCCGCCGGTACCACCGGGCATGAGGACACCATTCCGGGCACCTTCTGCCGCGTAATGGTGGCAGATGGTCGTTTCCCTATCGGTCTTCGTTCTCCATGATCTCATAGGCCTCACCAGGCTTGCGGTAGCAGTCTTGGGGTTCTGGGAGGAACTGTGATCCCCGTGGCATTCACGTCAGTCGCCCCCGTCCCGAGCATGGGGGAGCAATTGCAGGTGCGCCTATTTGTCTTTTGTGGTTCTGATGGGATCAGACGGGGAGGGATCGT
>CAZYWX010000124.1:0-4653 GCA_964651285.1 uncultured Methanoculleus sp. | reverse complement strand
GGTGCTCAGATACCGGTTCCTGGGTGTCGGGGGACTCCTGAACCGGTGCAGGCGACCCGGTCAGCAGGACCTCAACCACCGTGCCCTCGCTGAGATCCCCGGTGCCCGCAGGGACGTGCAGGTAGGCGTTTGCGCGGACCACTGCCATCTGCGTCCCGCCGCCCCGCCCTCGAGGCAGAGGAGTGGCGGTGCAGCGGTCACCAACCCGGGAGACGGTGAGAAGGACAAACTCGTCAAACCCCGGGTCAGTCAGGACCGGCCTTGTAAGCCGGGCGCTGAGGCGCTCCGGGGCCCGGGCGCTGAACCCCCACCCGGCGAGCAGGGGGAGGGCAAGCTCCCGTACAGCCGTCATAGCCGCTATTGGGTAGCCCGGAATCCCGATGACCGGTTTGCCGTCGATCCGTCCAACGATCGACGGTTTTCCGGGCTTCATGGCGATCCCGTGGACAAGTACCTCACCAAGGTCGGCGATGACGCGGGCGGTGAAGTCCCGGGTACCTGCTGAGGACCCGGCAGAGACCAGGAGGAGATCGTTCTCCCTGATACCCTTCGCGATCGCCTGCCGAAGCAGCCCGGGGTCGTCACGGACAATTTCGTAACGGGTGCAGATTGCACCCGCCTCGCTGAGCCATGCCGCCGCAACGGCGGTGTTGCTCTCGATCACCTCACCCGGTCCGGGGCGGTCACCGACCGGGACCACCTCATTCCCTGTCGGGATGAGCCCGACCGTTACGGCCCGCAGGTCAAGCCCGGTGACTCCGTAGGAGAGGAGCGCACCTATGTCAGAGGGGCGTATCAGGTGCCCGGCCGGGAGGATCTCCTCCCCCCTCCTGATCTCCTCCCCCGCAGGGTGAATATGCTCCCCAGGTGATGCGGGCCTGCGGGTGTACCAGGCCCCCTCTTCCCCGGTGATATCCTCAATCATGATAACCGCATCGTAGCCCGGAGGTATCGCGTTACCCGTGTTCACCCGGTGGGGATTCTTGAGCAGGACCGGGGTCGCGTCACCTGCGCCGGCAGTCTCGCTGCTCACGACGGCAAAGCCGTCTCTTGCGGCGATATCTGTTGCCGGGACCGTCAGCGGTGAGTGGACGGGGGCCGCCGTCACCCGCCCTGCTGCCTCTGCCACCGGGATCCAGACAGTCCGATCCGGGCGCGGGAATGCAGCCCGCATCATCTTCAGGACATCAGCGAGTGGTTGTAACGTGAGGCGTTCCCTCACCATAGCGTCACGTCCACCTCGCTTTCAGCCTCGAGGCCTTCACACCCCTGGAGGATCCTGACAAGCCCGTCGCTCTGCACCAGGGTATTCAAGAGACCTGACTTGCCGAAGAGCGGTACCGCCTCGTCCCCGAGGAGTTTAACCCTGACGTACTCCTCCCTCCCCCGCTCGGAGGGGATACTTCGGGTGAGGACCGCCTTCTGCTTTGCCTCCCGACGGTCGATGCACCCGGTGAGCGCTTGCAGGAGAGGGGCTGCGAGCACCGTGAGGACGACCATCGTCGAGGCCGGATGGCCAGGGATGCCGATGACCGGGGCATGCCCGATCTTCCCAATGATCGTTGGTTTCCCGGGCGCCAGCGCAAGCCCATGTGCAAGCACCTCGCCAAGCGATCCGATGACTCCAGCGGTGATGTCGCGGTCATCCTTGGAACTCCCCCCCGTGATCAGGAGAGCGTCGCACTCATCAAGTGCCGACGTCAGGAGAGCCGCAAGGTCTTCGGGGTTGTCCCTGACGATATCGTAGTAACGGGGGATGCCACCCCGTTCCTCGACAAACGCCCCGCAGAGGTAGGAGTTAACGTCGCGGACCTCACCAGACTCCGGGACCACATCAGGCGGCACCAGCTCGATACCGGTCGGGACGATCCCGACGACCGGTCGCTTCCTCACGGCAACCCGGGACGCACCGACCGCCGCAAGCACGCCAATATCCTGAACCTTCAGGAGTCGTCCTGCGGTAAGGACACCTTCACCGTGGGTGTAATCCTCGTTGGCACGGATGATGTTCTCACCGGGGGAGACCTGACGACCCGCAAGGACCATCTCCCCGAGATCCTGGCAGTACTCAAGCATCACCACGGCATCCGCCCCTTCCGGGAGGACACCGCCGGTCGGGATGTAGACGCACTCGCCGGGGTTGATCCTGATGCCGTATCCTCTCTGTCCCATGGTGATCTCGCCCACCTTCGTGAGCGGGACCGGGGCTGCCTCAGATACCCCGACGGTATCGGCAGAGTTCACCGCAAAACCGTCCTTGACTGACCGGTCAAAACCCGGGATATCCCGGTCAGCTCGAACGTCTTCAGCAAGAACCCGGCCGTATGCTTCGGTCAGCGGAACATACTCCACCTCGAGGGGTGGCGAGATCCGGTTGATGAGATTAATGGCCTCGATCACCGGTATAAGTCGTAAAAATTCTGTCATCGGTTCAACCTCCCGGGCGAGGCGCAGGATGAGATTCTTCTCCTATACCCGGATACTCTGTTTGGAATTGCATATGGCCCCATCCAGATTGGGGGTCGGGGCAAAAAAAGTTAGAGTCTGGTGTAGAGGTTTGCATACACCTTCTTGCCTTTGGAAACGGGGTGGCGCTCCCCGAGGTCGCCGATATAGTGGGCAAAGAGGGCTGTCTCACCGTCGACCTCCTTCTCGACCTCACCGATCATCTTGAACCCGGGAAGCGGGTTCTCGATAGTACCGTAGACGTAGATCTCACCTTTCACCATCTGCCCGCCGACACGGCCTTTGGCGTTCCCCTTGATGATGACGGTGCCTCCTTCGCCGTGGGTGGAGACATGAATGTCCGCATCCCCACCGATGATGATCGTCCCGCCGTTGATGAACGTGGCAGTATCATTACCGACGTCCCCGGCGACCCTGATCAGTCCGCCCTGCATTCCGCGCCACTCCCCACGGGGGGAGGAACCCAGGTGATGCCCGGCGTTGCCGTCGATGATCAGTTCGCCGCCTTCCATTCCGATGCCGCAGAACGAGTCAACGTTTCCTTTCACGTGGATCTTCCCGCCTTTCATCCAGCCGCCGATATACATATCAGCGTTACCTTCGATGACGATCTCGCCGGCGGTCATCTGCTGGCCGATCCTTTTCACACGGGTACAGTCCCCGAGAAGGACGATCTTCGTCTCGGCTGCTGTTGCTCCGCCTTCGCCTTCTACGGTGAAGTACTTCCCGAGCGGGCTCTTTAGTTTGCCCTCCCAGACATCGAGGGCTGCTATCTCAGCGGCATTCTTTCCTGCAAAGTTGTCTGGAGTGATGTTTTGCCCCTCCAGATAGAGTTCTGGGGGGTTTGTCAGAGTGAGGGTTACTGTCTTCATTCTTATCGACCTCATTGTGTCGTATCGACCTCGATCGCCCGCGGGTTGTGGACGTGCTCGTCGAAGAGCTTGTAGTTCTCGAGCCCCACGCTGTAATGTCTGAGGAAGTGCTCGTAGATATCCCTCTGCACCTGCGCGTTCTCCGGGACCTTCACGTCGACCCAGACCGTCTGCTTTGCCGGCTCTGAGACGATCTCTCCGTCACGGACCGTCACGACGCCGTCTTTGATCAGGTAGGCGCACCGCGAGAATGCTTTCTCGATCATCTCCGGATCTGAGGGCATATCCTCAGGGTTGAGGGCATAGATGGCAACATTGCCGTCCATTCCGGGGACGAGCCCGCCGTAGATCTGCGAGAGGCCGAGCGCCTTTGCCGGTCCAGCTCTGGTCATCTGCGCGATCTCATAGAGCGTGAGTTCGCGGTCGATGCTGTCGATAGAGGTGGACTCGATCGTCCGGTCAAGCCACTTGAAGGTCTTCATGGTTGCGTCACGCGCCTCCCGGCTCATCAGCCACTTGATGACGCGTGGGTAGCGGATGAACGGTCCAGCGTTCGGGTGGTCGGTGGTGATGAACGTCCGCATCAGGTCTTTGGAGAAGAGCGCAAGCTCCAGTCCGACGGCCCACTGAACGGTGCAGACCTTGATGTTCGGGCTGTAGATGTAGGGCACAACCCCTGACCCGGTTTCGAGTTCGACATCGGTGTTTGCCCATTTCAGGTGGTTGAGCGACCGCAGGTGATTCTCGAAGGGTCCATCAGCCGTCATGGTCGTGGTCTCGTCGAGGGTCACCGCACCTATATCGAGGGTGATGTTGTCGTGCGAGTTCACGTAATCCATGATCTTGTCTGCGCGGGACTCGACGTTCTTCCAGGAATCGCCACCGTAAGAGTCAAACTGGGCGTGCGTGATGTGCAGCACCTGCTCCCGGCCAAAGTTGTTCTTTGGGGTGTAGTCTTCAGCGAGCTTGAGCGAGTCGAGGGTGTCGGTGTAGTTGCCCGGGTTTCCGAGGTTGTTGCAGTGCAGGTGCACTGAGTGGGGGAGACCCAGGTGTTCGTTCGTCTCGATGAGCCCGGTGATGATCTTTGCCGGAGTGATATCGAAGTAAGGAACCGGGTCGTGGATGTTCTCACAGTTCAGTCCCCATCCCCAGGCTTCAGTGCCACCGGGGTTTACGACCTTGATGGCAAACCCGCGGGTGGCTCGCAGGAGCCAGGCGGTATACGCGGCGTTGTTCTCGATCTCGTCGTTCTTCAGGTACTCGAGCGTGAACCAGTTGTTCCCGAAGACCGGCATCGCGGCGTTGTCGATGATCG
>CAZYWX010000123.1:0-4749 GCA_964651285.1 uncultured Methanoculleus sp. | reverse complement strand
TGCATCTTCGGCACATCGCCGACCCAGCCGCGCGCACCGCCGGTGAACCGGTAGCGGACGCCGGAGAGGCCCATCTCTTCTGTGACGATATCAGCGATCGTGACGACATCGATCCAGTCCTCTGACCCGATGTTGAAGATGTTCACCCGGTCACTCGAATGGTTGATCCCGAACTCGACAGCCCTGACACACTCTCTGACCTCCAGGTATGACTTTGTCTGCCTGCCGTCACCGAGGATCTCAAGTTCCCGCGGGTTCTTGCGGAGTTTTTCGATGAAGTCGGGGATGACTCCGTGACCACTCCGTTCGCCGATGATGTTTGCGAACCGGTAGATCCACGCCCGAATATCAAACGAGTGGCAGTAGGACGATATGAGCGCCTCACCGGCGAGTTTTGTTGCGCCGTAGACCGATATCGGCTCGAGCGGGGTGTAGGTCTCGGGTGTCGGGATGACCGTGGCCTCGCCGTAGACGGTTGAGGTCGAGGTGAAGACCAGTTCCGGCACACCGTGCGCCCGCATCGCTTCAAGCACCCGGTAGGTGGCGACGAGGTTGTTCCTTACCTGAGAGTCTGGGGTCAGGGCGCTCTGCCGGACGTCAGGGTCTGCTGCGATGTGGTAGACCCGGTCTGCGCCTTCAAGGTGCTCCTGCCAGCCGTCATCGAGCAGATTCTGTCTGATGAAGGCAACCTCCCCGCTTGCCAGATGCTGTGCGAGGTTCTCTCGGGTGCCCGCGCTGCAGTCATCGATGACCAGCACGTCGTCTCCATCCGCGACCAGGGCGTCAACGACGTGCGAACCGATGAAGCCGGCACCGCCCGTTACGATACAGAACATCATAGAGTAATATCTCTCCCATGCTATAGGATTACTGGATGGCGCGATGGGTCGTGGGGCCGGAAGCCATGGGTTATGTGGTGGCGTAGACGTGCCTGGCGATTGAAGAACCCGGGGATCGGAGCTACTATGGATGCGGAGAAAATCGTGAAAGAGGTCCCCATGGAGGCTCTTTCCCACGCGGGGGATCAGGAGGACCCAACCGGGACCGGCAAAACTTCAGGTCTGAAGGAGACCGTCCCAAAACTGCCTGGTGATCAAAAGATCCTGGTGGGTCGGCCGCATGCGCACGACACAGGAACGACGATTCTCGCGGATGCAGGAGATCACGTTCTTCTGGTCTCTCGCCCTGAGGGGACGACCGGGAGAGGTTCGCCTCCCTCCCGACAGAAGAGTCCCCCGATAAATAACCTCAATGCATGAGGATAACGCTTAATTCAGCAGGTTGTGGCGGATCTGGGCTCTCAAGAGCCGATCTGCAGGCAAAGACTCCCAGAAGACCAGTCGTGATCACCGTCAGAGAGCATGGGGTGAGAACCAGACCCATGTTTCTTCCTGGAGGGTATGATCTCATAGGAACCGCCTGCGGCTACGGCCGATCCGGGGGACATCGCCACGCATTCTCCCCCCCGCCGCTTCAGCGGGAGTGGGTCGGGGTTCGTTGTGGGCATCCTCCGTCCCTTCCTCCCGGTGTGATTACCCCCCCACTCCACTGCTACCTCGATGAGTCCTGCACCGGGCTTTTCCAGAGCACCCGGGGAAAACCGATGACCAGCAGCCAGTATCTGCGTGATCCCGGCGAGCAGACGCGCTGCAGACGCATACCAGACGAAGGTTCAACCGTTGTCAAACCCTCACCGTATCAACAGGAATCCAGCAAGGTGGCTTCAGTGGGATGGATCGTCCCTCCCTCCTGACAGAGGGTTTTTCCCGGGAAACCTCGGCGATTCGCCCGCACAAAGAAACCAGGGAGAATTCTCCTCACTGAAGTGAGAGAGCAGTCACAGAAGAGACAATACGAGAGGTTCTTCCCTCTAACTCGAGGGAGAATCGAAGATCCAGGAACACGGGAAAGTTTTATGCCCGCACCAGACGCAGTTCATAATCTGGCAGTTACTATCAAGGGCATAGTGTACATAAATTTCCCCAGGGTATGATTGATCATAAGGAGTTGTCTGATTGAGAGAGTCATGCACCCACGACAGAGACGACCGAGCCCCGGCCACCCCCAATGCGCAGGCGTTCCCGGGACCTGGCGGTGATACCGTTCTCGGTCCCCGGCACACGGACGCCAGCACGGTCCTGGCAACCAGGTCCATCGATACCTGCTGCGGAGCCAGACCATGAGCTCGCGCCCGGGCATACGGGAGCACGCCGGGATCTACCTGCGCGGGCTGATGATGGGAGCCTGCGATATCATCCCCGGAGTCTCGGGGGGGACGATCGCTCTCATCACCGGGATCTACGGGCGGCTGGTCGGGGCCATCGGGAGCATCGACCTGACCCTGGTAAAACACCTTATCAGAGGGGATATTACAGCCTTCCAGGCCAACCTCAAGGAGATAGACCTCCCGTTCCTCGTGGTCCTCCTCGCCGGGATCAGTACCGCCTTCCTCCTCATGTCAGGGGTGATCCTCTCCCTCCTCAACGACCACACGGTGGCGACCTACTCCTTCTTCCTCGGCCTGATCCTGGCCTCCGCCATCGTCCTCTTCCTCGAGATCCGCTCCCCGAACGCGGCCACTCTCGGCTACCTCGCCGTCGGGACCCTCGCCGGATTTCTCCTTGCCGGCCTCGGCCAGCTCAACGCCGGTCACTCCCTGCCGGTCATCTTCCTCACCGGGATGGTGGCGCTCTGTGCCATGATCCTCCCCGGGATCTCAGGGGCCTACATGACCCTGATCCTCAACCAGTACGAGTTCATGCTTTCAGCGCTCAGAGCCATCTCCCTCCCCGAGATCGTCGCCTACATCACCGGCGGGGTCATGGGACTCCTCATCTTCACGAAAGGCCTCAGGTATCTCCTGAAGACCCATCCGGGAGCGATGCTCGCCTTCCTCACAGGACTGATGCTCGGTTCGGCCCGGATGCTCTTGGAGAAGGGTTCACAGGCCGGGGATATGCTGACCGGCGGCTGGCTCTTCTTCACTGCCGGTTTCGTGCTCGTCGGCGCGGTGGAGTGCCTGAAGAGGCGCTACCAGGGCAGTGGGGTCTGACCCTGACCATCCACCCCCGCAATCTGAAAACTTACTTCCGCCCTGAGTGCAAATGGAGTATGTACCATGTTCATTGGCATCGACCACGGCACCACTGCGATGCGCTTCTCCACCGGGACACAGGAGTTCAAGATCTCGCGCGAAGAAGCCAGGAACTTCTCAGTTAAGGACCTCAGTCGCCTCGGTCCCCTCGATGAGATTGAGGGTATCGCCGTCTGCTACTCGATGGGTGACGGCATCTCAGCCATCACTGATATCAGGAAAGTCCAGAACCGGGGCATTATATCGCGTAAAGGAGTTGGCAAGCATATCGGCGGCGGAACCCGCGTCTACGACGAGATTGAGCAGAGCGGGCTTCCTGTTGTCGTGATCCCCGGGCTGCACCGCAGATCCCCGACCGACCCACGGTTCAAGGCCTACTCCCACCAGGCGAGCCCTGAGAAGATCGGAATCCTCTATGAGGTCTCGCACGACCTCGGCCCCGATATCGTGGTCTGTGACGCGAGTTCAAACACCGTCACCCTTCTTCTGACCGCCGGCCAGATCACCGGTGCGTTTGACGCCTGCCTCTTCGCGCCCGGGACCCAGCACGGGGCTCTCGACGTGGATGCGATCCGCCGGATCGATGAGGGGAGATCTACCGCAAACGACGCCTTCCTCCAGGCGGGAGTGAACCATACGGTGCCCCAGGAACTCAGGGTAGAGACGATTGCGATGTTTGCGGCGATGGAGTGCGCCGCGATGCTCCTCATAAACCCGGGCGCAAGGGTCGCCCTCGCCGGGTCCATGGCCCCTGCCATCGCGCCAGGGGTGGAGGGTCTCCTCTCCCGGGAGGTCACCGTCTACGACGAGTGGTCTGCGGCCAGGGGCCTGGCAAGGATCGCCCGCGACGTCTTCTCTGGAGCGTCCGACATCCTCGGGCTCACGGTGGATCGGTGACTGTGCCGACCCGGCAATCTCTGCGGTATGGCGTGGTCCATCCTTCGGGGAGACGCAGCCACCCACCTCCGTACTCATTTATGAGGTTGCGGGTAGCACAGTAAACAGGAATCAGTGAGAAGAAGCATGCAGTCAGAATGCTTTAGCATCGCCGATCTCATGCTCCAGATGGCGTCAAGTATCGAGGAGGTGGCACGCAGCATCGATCAGGAGAGTGCGGGGCAGTTCCTCGACGAGATCCTTGAAGCGAACCGGATCTATGTAGCCGGTGCCGGGCGGTCCGGTCTGGTCGCGAGAGCGTTCGCTCAGCGCCTGATGCATCTTGGGTTTGAGAGCTATGTCATCGGTGAGACGATCACGCCTGCGTTCGGACCGGGGGATCTGCTTGTCGCTTTCTCCGGTTCAGGAGAGACCAGGTCTGTTGTGGACGCCTGTGAGACCGCCAGGGATATCGGGGGGACGATCTGTCTCATCACATCAACGCCCGATTCGCATATCGGGCGGATGGCCGACTGTATCGTTGTGATCGGGAGCAACAACCGGCTCAAGGACACCGACAATATCCCGCAGGACTTTGAGATCCGTCAGCTCACCGGACAGTACAGATCGGTTTCCCCGTCTTTCGCACCCCTCGGGACACTCTTTGAGACCGCAGCGCTGGTATTCTCCGATGCTATCATATCTGCCCTGATGGAAGTGAAACACTGCACCATCGAGGAGATCAAGGGCCGCCTCGCCAATGTTCAGTGAGCGGGGGC
>CAZYWX010000122.1:0-4804 GCA_964651285.1 uncultured Methanoculleus sp. | reverse complement strand
CCAGCCCTCCAGCGCCCGGAGCCGGGCCTCAAAATCCTCATCGCACCGCTCCATCCGCGCAAGCGTCCGGCAGATCCACTTCACATCCCGGTTCGTCTCATAGACGAGCTCCCGGGTGGTCTTCTCCCCGGTTGTCATGGAGAACCATGGGACCGGAAACCAGAACAACGATACCGTAAGGGCTATATCGGGGAATCGGAGCCCGATCCGGGCTTCCCGGTAAAGTCAGACTCATATCCTCCCGGGGCCTACCCTATGATCGTCTGTCACCTTCCCGGGAAGCCTGGCAGGCACAGGAGAAAAAACACCCATGGCAGACTTTAACCCGACCAGCACCATCAACAAAACGGCGGTCCGGGACCTTGCCGTCCCGATCCCCGACGTAACGACGTTTAACAACCTCGTCGAGAAGTTCATCACCGACAACCCCGCCGGCGCAGCCGGCTACACCACCCGCAAGGGTGAAGAGGTGCCCGCGGTCTTCCGCAACCGCGAACACTACACCGCGAAGGTGAACTTCGTGGACGAAGATACCAACAAACGGCTCGGGAGCGTCTCGGCCCAGTCCCCCTCGATCGCCGCATATGAGGCAAACGCCGCGGAGATCTACGGTAACACCGCCCTCGCGACCGCGATGGGCGGGGTGGCCGAGCGGAACCCCTCCAACGAGTCCTACTACTGCCACCTCAAGTGCCACGACCCCTCGGGTGATAACTACTACGTCACCTTCACCCGGAAGAGCGTCAGGATCTCGTCCTACCAGGACGACGCGATCATGGACGCGATCGAGGTCTGGGCCGACGCGATCGACGAACTCGAGTGAACCGGGGAAGACCCCCTCCCCCCCGATTTTTTCCGGCCCTGCCCGCGGGAGCGATTGACACCCCCTCCCCGGCCACCGGTCTCTCGCGCCCGGGGTGATGACGCCCCCTCCCTCCGGGGTGATGCGACGATCCCGGCGACCAGATCGATCCCTGCCCGGGACCCGTCGGTTTTCTCGAAAAACCCGGGGTTCCCCCACCTCCCCCTGCCCGGCCGCAGCGGTTCACTTTCACCCCGCCCGGCCCTGATTAATCTTGATCCACTTCCATCTCTGATCTATGCGACATATCCCCTACCTCAACCATGACCAGACCCTCTTTCGGGAGATCGAACTCGTTGAACCCTCGTTCGTCCCCGAACAACTCAACCACCGTGACGCCCAGATCCAGGAACTCGCCTTCCTCATCAGTCCCGCCTTCAGGGGCGCACGACCGATGAACGCCATCCTCCGGGGTCCCCCCGGCACCGGGAAGACCACCACCATCCGCTGGATCTTTGCCGACATCATCCAGGAGACCGGGCGCATCCTCCCGGCCTACGTCAACTGCCGACAGAACACGACCCCGGCCTCGGTCTACCGGCGCATCTTTACCGAACTCTTCGGCTACGCGCCCCCCTCAACCGGGCGGTCCCTCGAGGATATCAGGGAGGCGATCGCAACCCGGCTCGCTGATGCGGAGGCAATCCTCCTGGTCTGCTTTGATGAAGCAGACAGCCTCGTCGAGGCAGGTACCTACAACACCCTCCTCTACCAGATCCTCCGGCTCTACGAGCGGTGGGATACGGTCAGGGCGCCCGGGGTCATCGCGGTCACAAGCGATCTCGGGATGCACCTCTCTGCAGAGGCCGATGCATCGGTGCGCCCGGTCTTCCACCCCCGGGAGATCTTCTTCCCGCCCTACACCAGGACCGAGATCCGCGAGATCCTTGGCGAGCGGGTGCGGCGGGGGCTCTATCCGCGGGTGATGCCGAAGGTCATCCTCGAGCGTATCGCGGGGATCACGGTCAGGGAGCAGGATATCAGGATCGGGATCGCCCTCATCAAAGCCGCGGTCCTCCAGGCAGAGACCGACGGCCGTCACCAGGTCACCCACGATGACCTGCATGCCGCAATACGGCTGGTCACCGCGCCGGTGCTCGAGGCCAGGGCCGCAGGGCTCTCGCCGGGCGAGCGCTCGCTCCTCTGCCAGATCGCGGAACACTCGCTCGCCGGGGAGGAGATGCTCTCTGGAGCGGTCTTTGAGGCGGCCAGGGAGTACCTCCCGATCGCAAAGTCAACCTACCACGAGCACCTGGAACACCTCAAGACGGTCGGGATCGTGGATCTCATGCCCCGGTCTGGCCGGGGACGGGAGCGGGAGGTCCGGCTCCGCTACGACCCTGCGGATGTGGTCGCCGTCTGCCGGGGGTCCGGACTGAAGGGAATCCGCTATTCCTGAGTTCTGACCCGTGATCGGGAATCCCGACCCGGTCCTTTGATTCTGGGAAATCCTCATAAAGGAAGACTTATATGCGACCGGTCTTCGTTTCCTGGACCATTGCCTCAGCCTTTTAACAAACGGCGCCCGATGATGATATATGCGCCGGGCAGAGTCCCGGTGCAGAGGAGTTAGCGAAAAGATGCATTCCAGGAGAAAAACCCCTGGTGAGAACGACGGCAGCCCGGACCCAGAGTATACCCAGCCTCTCAGTCAGGCCGCCACTGATACGTCATCGTCTGAAGAGATAAGCACATCGCCCGTTCCGCTCTTCCTGGTGCCGCAGGCGGTTGCCGCCGAGATCCGGCGGCACGGCCGGGCGGTCCGGGAGATCCACATCCGCCGGACCCGGCACCACCAGTATACCGTCGAGATCGAACGGGGGCGGGTCTGATTGCCGGATCCGGGGAGCCTTGCGTCTACCGCAAGGGGCGGGGTTATCATCACCGTGGAGGCAGAGACCTGCTGGATTCTGCCTGAAGACGCGCGGAGCCTGATCTTCTCAGGCCAGCCGGCACCGATCTTCCGGTCGCGCTCGCGGCGGGACCCTGGCGGGGCGGTCATGGGCGAGGTCACGATCGAGGGGCATGCGGTGCTGCATCCTGCCGGCGGTCGGGCGGTGGTGATCCAGACCCGGGAGGGCTCCTGGCTCATCCCGCTGGTCACGTTCCGGCGGGTGGTCAGGGGCGAGGCGGCAAGCGCCCCGCTCTTTCCCCTTTCTTCGGGGACGGGGCTGCTATGACGACCGAGATCTCCCGGGCGGTGGGAATCCTTGCCGACGGCGTGGTCGAGGTCAGGGCGCTTGCCGATGGCGCGACCCACTCGGGCTACTTTGATGACCACGCCGCGCTTGCCCGGGCGGTTGCGGCGCTGGACGCCGACCCTGCGGTCGCCGGGATCTATGTCACCCTGAATACCGTGAACCCGGGGCTGCTCGCCCGCCGGGCCAACCGGATCAAGGTGCGGCTTCGCGGCAACGACGCCACCACGGCCGATGCCGATATCATCAGGCGACGCTGGTTCCCGGTCGATATCGATCCCATCCGGCCAAGCGGGGTCTCGTCGACCGACGAAGAGCATGCGGCCGCCCTTGCCGCCGCCGAGCGGATCGCGGCCCACCTCGCCGGAGAGGGATTCGGGGAACCCCTGCTTGCCGATTCAGGGAACGGGGCGCACCTCCTCTACCGGATCGATCTCCCGAACGACGATGCCGCGACCGCGATCGTCCGGGGGGCTCTTGCGACGCTTGACGCCCTCTTCTCGACCGCGGCGGTCCGGGTCGATACCGCGAACTACAACGCCGCCCGGATCTGGAAACTCTACGGCACGGTCTCGCGGAAAGGGGATTCCACCGCTGACCGGCCCCACCGGCGGGCCAGGATCCTCTCGGTGCCGGCGGAGATGGCGGTCGTTTCCCGGGAGCGGCTCGAGCACCTCGCCGGGCTCCTCCCGCGGGAGGCCCCACCACCCCCCCGGCGGAAGACCGCCGGGATCGACCTTGCCGCCTGGCTTGCGGAGCATGGGATCGCCGTCCAGAGCACCAAACCCTGGCAGGGCGGGACCCTCTTTGTCCTTGCAGACTGCCCGTTCTCGAGCGCCCACCACGACGGCGCGTTTGCGATCCAGTTCCCGAGCGGCGCGATCTTTGCCGGGTGCCACCATGCCAGTTGCGGCGGAGGGACCCAGCGCTGGCCAGAACTCAGGGCGAGGTATGAGAAGAAGAAGGAGATCTCCCGGGAATCAGAGAACGAAGATCTCCCGGGACCGGAGGAGCCCCCTCCCTCTGACCCCTCCCGTGCGCGTGCGCAGGCGATCCTCCGCGACGGCGACCCGCTCGCCTTCATCCTGGAGACCTTCAACAAAACCCACGTCGGCGACCGGACCGTTGCCGAGAGCCTGGCGATCTCGGTCGTCTCGCGCTCGGTTGAGAACACAAACGGGCTCCATGTCGCCATCTCCGGCAACTCCGGGAAGGGCAAGACCCACGCCTGCACCACGATGCTACACCTCCTCCCCGAAGACTCGCGGCTCACGGGCACCGTCTCCGACAAAGCGCTCTACTACGACGACAACCTGCGCCCCGGGACCGTCTTTCTCTTCGACGACGTCGCCCTCTCTCCTGACCTTCAGGATGTCCTGAAATCGGCGACATCGAACTTCCGGGAGCCGCTCGAGCACCGGACCCTGACGACCGAACGCAAACTCCGGGTCTGCACCATCCCGGAACGGTGCGTCTGGTGGCTGGCGAAGGTCGAGGACCCGGGGGATGACCAGGTGCTGAACCGGATGCTCACGGTCTGGATCGATGACTCCTTCGAGCAGGACCGGCGGGTGCTTGAGCACATGAAGGAGGTCGAGGCTGCCGGGATCTCCTGGCTGGAGGACGACCCGGCGGTCCTCACCTGTCGAGCGATCTGGGAGGTCCTGGAAGAGGAGGTTCTGCCGGTCAGGGTGCCGTTTGCCCGGCGGGTCCAGTTCGCTCTTGCCGAGAACCGCCGGAACCC
>CAZYWX010000121.1:0-4808 GCA_964651285.1 uncultured Methanoculleus sp. | reverse complement strand
CTCTCATCGCTGTTGATCTTCCTGCGCGTCGTGGAGATTGTCATAACCATCTGATAACCATGAAGAGAAAGACGGTTCCCTACGGACTTGCGGCATCGGCCATCGTCATCGTCGCTGCGTGGACTGCGCTTGCGGCGGGTCTCATGCCGCTCTGGGCGGCAGCTACAGCCTTCGTCATCGCCTTCCCGGTACTGGTGCTCCTCCTGACGCTCTGGTGGCGGGCTCCTGGAGGAGAAGAGGATATACCGTTTATAGGATACTGATATGATCGAGTACCTGGTATTTGCAGCAGCCTTCGGACTCCTTCTGCTGGGGATTCACCGGAAAGTCATCGCACGGATACAGACAAGACCAGGACCACCCATCTGGCAGGAGATCCTCCACGCGCTGAAGTTCTCATTTAAGAGCACCTGGGTGCCGAGGACTGCAAGCGCGACACTCTACGTCGGGGTAGTGCTCATCGGCATCGGTATCTGGAGCGCAGCGCTCTTTGTCGTCCTCGCTGGCGAAAGCATCCTGATCCTCTTTGCGATCTACATGCTCCACAAGGTGGTGGAGCATGGGTTCGGGCTCTCATCAGGGTCGCCCTACGGGAAGTTCGGCGGTGTGCGGTCGGTCATATCGGCGGCCTCCGAGATCCCGCTCTTCGTCACGATCGCCGCGATCTACCTCTTCACCGGATCACTCATGCTGCGAGACATCACCACCTACCAGGGGGTCCACGGGCCGCTCCTCCTCATCGCGCCACCCGTCGCCCTGGCCATGTACATCGTGATCCTCTCAAAGATGCCCTATGGCCCCTTCTCGATCGTGGAGAGCAAAGAACTCGTGAGCGGCTACAAGACCGAGCATTTCGGGGCCTGGCGAGCCGGAATCTACGTGATGGATGGGCTCAAGACGTTCGTGCTCCTCTACGCCTTCGTGGCGATCTTCATCGGGGCCCTGCCGTTCTGGGCGGTTCTCGTCATCATGACCGCGGTCCTCATATCGCTCTCGTTTGTCTGTGCGATAACCCCGATGCTCTCGCCGTTTGACAGCGTCACCATCCAGGGGCTTATCACCGGGCTGATGCTGATCTACGTCGGATATCTCTGGTGGGTGATCCCATGATTCGTGAACTGGTGCTCCTCGGGGGGGCAGTCTATATCATCATAGCGCTGGTGCAGGGAATACAGAATCTGGCCGTCCAGGTCGAGGCGGTGCTGATTGCCGGGATCCTGGTAGCGCTCTCGCTCATCCATTACGCTCGGGACGAGGAGCGTCTCAAGAAGATCGAGATGGCAGGACTCTGGCTGGCGATCGCCCTCTTTGTCGGTTACGCCCTTGCGAAGGCGGGGGGATACCTATGACCGGGCGCTGCCTCTACGAGAAAGACCTCAGACCGATGAAGTATACCATCCTCACGAGCACGAAGCACGATGAGACGGTCCGCGAGATCGCCCGATATCTCGGTGTTCCTGACGCGAAACTCCGCCGGGTGCTGATCAGGCGGCTCGATATGTCGTTGCTTGAGAACCTGCAGGTCAGGTGGGAGATGGGACTGCGGCACCATGCAGACGGCAGCGACCCGGTAGCAGCAGAACTCGGACGCGAACTCTTCACCAGATTCATACCCCTCGTGGACCCCGGGACGATGGAATCAATAGCTAACGAGACCAAAGCAATGATAAAAGATGGTTCACCTGCCGAAGAAGCGCTCGCGCGAGGAAAAGCACGGATCAGGGAGGCGATCCTCACATGAGCATCCTCCAGGATATCAAGAACGCCGTGCGATCGAGGTCGATCCACGTCAGTTATGTCGACGTGGGGTCGTGCAACGGCTGCGACATCGAGGTGCTTGCCTGTCTTGCGCCACGTTACGATATCGAGCAGTACGGCATCTATGTCCATAACAACCCGCGGGAGGCCGATGTCCTCCTGGTCATCGGTTCGGTCACCCCGCAGTGGGTGGACAAACTCCGTGGGATATGGGAAAAGATCCCTGAACCGAAGGTGGCGGTCGCCATCGGGAACTGCCCGATATCGGGGTGTGTCTACAACAGAAGGGGCACCCTGACCGACCCGCCGGCCGAGAAATACATCCCTATCGCCGCGCAGGTGCCGGGATGCCCGCCCCGCCCGACCGAGATATTGAACGCTATACTCTCGGTCGCGCCGCTGATATTCAAAGACTACGAGGAGAACCTGAAATGAAGAAGACCGTTGATGTATCCATACCCCTCGGCCCGGTGCACCCCTGCTGGAAAGAGCCCATCCGCCTCAAGTGCGAGACGGCAGGCGAGCGGGTGATCAGGACCGAGGTCGAACTCGGCTACATGAAGAAAGGGATCGAACGGATCATGCGGGGGCGACCCTGGCAGGAAGTGATGTTCCTGGCAGAACGCGTCTGCGGCATCTGCTCGGTCGTCCACAACATGGTCTTCATCGAGGCGATGGAAACTATCAGTGAGATCGCAGTCCCGCCGCGGGCTGCTTATCTCCGGGTGATCGCAAACGAGCTCGACCGGATAGCCAGCCATCTCATCGCGAACTTCTCCTACTGCTACACGATCGAGCATGAGACGCTTGCGATGTATCTCCTGAACACCAGGGAGCGGGTGCTTGACAACCTTGAACGGCTCACGGGTTCAAGGATCAACACCGCCTACATGATCCCGGGTGGGGTCAGGTTTGACCTCCTGCCCGAGGACGCTGCGGCAATGCTTGCCGACCTTGCATGGGTGGAAGAGGAGATGAAACGGCATGTCCGGATCTTCGAGACCGGGCCCCTGATCGCGCTTCGGAGCCGCGGGATCGGGGTCATGAGCCGTGAGGAGGCGATTCGGGCCCACACCGTCGGTCCCACCGCCCGGGCGAGCGGCGTCCCTGACTGCGATCTCCGCCTCCGCCACCCGACCTACCAGGCGCTCGGGTTTGAACAGGTGACCAGGACCGAGGGCGACAACTTTGCCAGGATCATGGTTCGGTTCCAGGAGATCTTCCAGAGCATTGACCTGATCAGAACGTGCGTGGATACCCTCCCCGAAGGTCCGATCCGGGGCGGGGGATTCTGCAAGGCGGGAGAGACCGCATACAGCGGCGAAGCTCCCCGGGGTGAGTTGACCTATTACATCAAGACCGACGAGTATGGCAGGGTGCTTGATATCGCGATCAGGACACCCTCGATCATGAACATTGAGGCTTGCGCCCACTCGATGATCAAGGATGCCACGTCGCTTGCCGATGTGACGTCGACGTTCATCAGCAGCGACCCCTGTGTCGCATGTAACGAGAGGTAAGACAGAGGTTATGCGATCGATCATCTACTACATCCGAGAGTTTCTCCGGCCTGCGTGGCTGAAGAAGTTCTTCTTTGCAAAGACCGCCCCCCTGGTCACCCCCTCCTACTTCAAGGACTACCCGTCGCTGACCGGTGAGGAGTGCACGGGGTGCTTCTCCTGCATGATGATCTGCCCGACGCCCGGGGCCATCGAAGTCCTCCGCCAAAAAGACCGGTGGGAACCCGAGATCTACCCTGGCCACTGTATCAGGTGCGGTCTCTGCGTTGAGGCGTGCCCTGAAGGTGTCCTTACGAGCGGGCGGGTCCTCGACGTCACCCAACACGATAAGACGGCGTTTCGGTCATGGTACCACCTCGAGGTCGACAACACCCTCTGCATGCGGTGCGGGAACTGCTGTGTCTCCTGCCCGATCAATAAACAGGAAGACCCGCAGCTCGGGGCGACCGGAACCTCGTCGAGCGATGAGGTGATCATGCGGATCGAGGGTGGCCGGGTGCAGATACTCCACGAGGAGAAGTGCACCGGGTGCAAGACCTGCGAGAATCACTGCCCGAACCAGGCGATCCGGGTCGCCCGTATGGTGGAAGGGGTGCATGAGGAGGTGGAGGCATGAAGTATCTGATGATCACCGGACGGACAGTGAACCAGGGCGTGACCGTCGAGAACAAGACCTCGGTCGAGTACGCTGAAGAGACCTCTACCTGCTTCATGCACGGGTTTGATATGCTGGAGCTCGGGCTTGATGATGGGGATACCATCAGGGTTACCGGTCCCTGCGGTGCAGTCGTCATGCGGGCGGTGGCGTCAGATGAGGTGGAGATCGGCACCGTCTTTGTCCCGTACGGGCCGTATGCCAACCACATCATCGACGCCGATACCCACTCTACCGGTATGCCGGACTTCAAGTCGCACGCGGTAGCGGTCGAACCGACTGACGAAGAACCAAAGACTGTTCACGAACTGATGGAAGAACTGGGAGGGCTTGCGTATGATCGTTAAAGATGTGGTCTGCCCCTTCTGCGGCTGCCTCTGTGACGATCTCGAGGTGGAGGTAGAGGAGAACCGGGTGGTCGCTGTCGACAACGCCTGCGAGCTCGGCGCAACGAAGCTCATGGGTGAGAAGAGGATGAAGAACCCGATCCTGCGCGACGGAGACGCGTGGAAGGATATCACCTATGACGAGGCGATACGGTATGCTGCCGATATGCTTCTTGCGGCCGAACGTCCGCTCCTCTACGGCTGGAGCGGCACCCACGGGGAGGCTCAGTGCGTGGGGGTGCACATGGCCGAACTCGTGCGCGGTGTCATCGACAACACCTCCTCGGTCTGCCACGGGCCGTCGATCCTCGCCATCCAGGAGGTCGGCCACCCCGGGTGCACGCTCGGCGTCGTGAAGAACCGGGCAGATCTCGTGGTCTACTGGGGGTCAAACCCAATCGACTCCCACCCCCGCCACCTCTCCAGGTATACATGCTACGCCGACGGGTTCTTCCTCGAGAACGCCTTCCGCGACCGGAAGGTGATCGT
>CAZYWX010000120.1:0-4933 GCA_964651285.1 uncultured Methanoculleus sp. | reverse complement strand
TGGTGCCGATGAGCGACATCTTGGCCATGACCTTGACGAGGATCGCCGATCCCGCAAGCATAACCGCGAAGAACCAGCGCTCCGGGAAGATCATGAAGGTGAAGAACGCAACGATCCAGAGGACCCAGGAGTAGCCACTCGCGGTCTCGATCAGCTCAAACCGCTCGCTCGGGTCGTGGCAGAGGAAGTAGAAGATCACCCCGAGCCCGGCAACGACCCCGCCGGAGAACCCGGAGAGGATGATCCCGTAGCCGACCAGGAGCACGGCTAGTATGCCGGGAGCGCTCTCCATCACCTCGATCTCCAGAACGTCGGGCGGCGGCTGGTTGTAGCCTTCTTTGACCCGGTAGATCTCGGAGAGCGCGATCAGCTCAGAGACCCCCACCACAAGCCCCGGGAGGATGAGCGCCTCGGCGAGGTCGGTGCCGACCAGCGCGATGAACGCGAGGGTGACGACCTCGACAAGATCGGTGAGGAGCAGGCGGTGGAGCCCGTCGGTCTCCCGCATCAGGGCAAAGAAGGCTATCCCTGCCGACGCGAACGCTACGAGGAGACCGAGCGGGTATGCCGGGATCATTCTTCTTCTCTCCTCCGGTAGAGATACGACGCGATCGCAAACGCTGTAAAGAGGATGCTCGTCTCGACGACCGTATCGAGCCCCCGGGTGTTGTAGAGGATCTCATCGATGATCCCGCCCGGGTGGGCGACGATCGTCGTGCCCAGGTAGTGCGTATGGTCTGCGAGGTACTGCGAGAAGGGTGTCAGGTAGGTGGTGACGTAGCCTACGTAAGGAGAGTTCTCTGGATACTGTGCGACGACTTCCGTTGTGCCGAAGGGCACCCCGCCCCGATCGTAGGGGTAGAGCGAGGATGCGGGGTCGAGGGTCTTCGGGTAGAGCTGATCCTCTTCAAACTCGAGCGGCAGGGAGATGATGCCGACGAGGGCGACGATGATGCATGCACCGGCAAAGATCGCCACCAGATTCCGGAAATCGGAGAGGAACCGTGAGATCCTGGAGATGATCAGCATGATGCATCCCTCCAGGCCATGAGCCGCACGATGACAAACGTGCTGATGGCGGTGACCGCGATGAACGTCAGGAGTGCCAGGGCTTCGTCATAGGCAAGCATGATCAGGAGAAGCCCCCATGCCGGTATCTCGAGGTTAATCAGCCGGGCGATGTAGGTTTTCGGCCGCACGAAAGCGACCGCAAGGACACCGATCACGAGGATCGCAAGCCCGAGGATAAAGGTGGCGTCCATCACGTCTCAGCCCTCCTCACGATCGTGAGCACAAATATTGTGGCGATCGGGGCGATCAGGGAGACTGTGATGGCGACATCCAGGTAACCGCGGTCCACGATGAACGGTATGACCCCCGCAACAAGGATCCCGAGCGAGATCAGTTTCCCGTAGGAGTCCCTGATGAGGGCGGCGGAGACCGCGCCCGCGAGCGCGATAAACCCGAACGTTATCTCGAGTGCCGGGATCATTGTCTCCTCCCTCCTGCATAGGTACTCGCGATTGCGTTGGCCTCAAGTGTCGACCCGATGAAGTAGGCTGCCGCCGCGACAAGGGAGAGTGGGTGGTCGAGCAGCAGAACGATCGCGCCGGCGATGGCAAAGTTCATGACGTTCACGTAGGGGAGTTTCCGGCCGGTGTTCTTCTCGATGAGGGCTCGCACGACGGCAAAGACCGCGATTGCGGCCACGATGTAGAGCGCAATCACTGCCTGACCCCCCAGAGCCGTGCAAGGAGCCTACTCGCATGGACGTGGGAGAGTCCCTGGATGGAGAGAATGGCGAGCACCATGCCGGCGATGAAGTCTGTCGCAGCAAACCCGATCTGGGTGAACCCATAGATGATGAACGTGGCAAGGACTGCCCCGGTGGTCCCTGCATAACCGGGGTCGTGGCAGATACGGTTGCCGATGAAGACCATCAGGGCTGCGGCAAGGCCGCCGGGGATGCCGGCGACGTAGACGCCACATGCGGCAAGGAGCGTCCCTGCCGAGGCGTCAGGAGAGCAGACGATGTTCCCCATCATGTTCCCACCGGGGAGGGCTCCTCCACCGGCCTCGATATCCCGGGCAATGGCTGATGCTCCGCTGACGCCACCCGCTTCCGGCAATTTAAAGAAAATATCGACGGTTACGAAGAGGATCCAGCTGACAACAGCTGCTGCCAGGATATGCAGGATCTCACCCAGCATGCTCTTTCAACTATTGAAGGATTCGGTTGATCAATTCAATAAAGGTTTTGTTGTTGACATTTTGGCCGTCTTTTCATCCGGGAACTGGCCCGGCGCCAGATTTTTGGCGTATGTAGTTAACTTTTTTGAATAGTTAACCAGTTTCTTTTTTTATACCTGATCTCCCGCGCTTCCTCTGCCACCAGTATACCGAACTCCAGACCACTCGCGGTGGTGGGCCCGGGGCAGGACCCGAAGCGGGGGCCGGGTGCTTCCAGATGCCGGGGGTAGGTCCCCCGGTGGCAACCCGGGGGGGCGGCACCTCTTCTGTTTCACCGCCCATTGGAGCGGTTTGTGGCGATGCGCCCGAATAGGGGTGAGATCATACCAGAGATCTCACGTTTATCCTCTGGTGTCAGCAGGAACCGGTAGACATAACCACCGTATATGCCGGAGAAGATCGCTGCGAGGAGATGAGGGTGGACCATCCCCCGGAGAAGGAAGTAGGCGAGGACAAAGAGGGTGACAACCCCGAACGTCTTCAGGATCATCGCAGACTCGATCCTGACGTCAAAGACCCGATAGAGTATAACGAGGAGCAGCACTGCGAGGATCGTGCACGACCCGGCGGTGCCGAGGGCCGCACCGGTTGTTCCGAAGAGCGGGATGAGCGCCAGATCGAGGCAGACATTGATCCCCGCCACCAGGATGTTTGCCTTCGAAGAGAGGCCGGGGCGGTTCATGGCGCTGACGGCCGGTCCGATAGACGATACCGCTCCGAAGACGATCATCCCGTAGACGAGGATGTTGAACGCGGGCACCACCGGTAGATAGGCAGGGCCGAACAGGAGCGAGATGATCGTCTCGGAGAGGTAGATGAGGATCAGACCCACCATCGAGAGGAGGATGAGGCAGTATTTGATCGACCGGTTTATCAGTGCCTCGACCGAGGTCAGGAGACCTTTGCTGTAGTATTCTGAGATCGCCGGGTAGTTGACCGTGGAGATCGAACCGGGGAGCGAGAGGAAGGCAACCCGGGATATTGCGATTGCAACCGCGTATCTGCCGACATCGATGTCTGTCAAGAAGTAGCCGATGAGGAGGGTATCGGTGTAGGTGTTTATCAGGTAGACCGCGCTTGCTATGAAGACCTGGCTTCCGAAGACGAACATCTTCCTTGTCATCTCCAGGTGGTTGACAACCGAGAGGCTGAAGTGCCGGTGGGCGACCGCGGCGACAAAGATCAACGTTCCAACTTCGGTCAGGAGGAGCGCGATCACCGCTCCTGCCGCACCAAACCCCAGGGCTATGAACAGGATCACCAGTCCGATGAGAAGGAGTGAGCGGATCATGAACCTGAATGAGTAAGCCTTCATCTCCCGCAGCCCGTTCAGGAGCCCGAGAAGCGTTGTGTTGACGATGGAGAGCGGCAGGGCGAGCGCGATGATCCTGATGAAGCCAGCGAGGTCCTGCATCCCGAACAACCCTGCGATCTCTCCTGCAAAGAGAAAGAGGACAAGACCGGCCAGGGTCCCGAGAAGAAGCGCGTTGATGACTCCTGTGGTGACGATGGCGTTCAACCGCTCCTGGTCGCTCTTGTGGTCAGCCACGTACTTCACGACCGTCTCAGGTATGCCAAGGCCGGCGACCAGCGTGGCGATGGTGAAGAGGGTCAGTGTCATGGTGTAGAGGCCGAAATCTCCTGGACCAAGCCACCTGCTCAGGATGATGTTTAAGAGAAAGCCAGACCCGAGGGTGATGATCTGACTGAGAAACACCCAGCTGATATCAAACGCGAACTTTGTTGATCTCTCCATACGCCGATGCTGCCCTGCCTCTTTCCGGCCAGGCGGTATCTGGTGCACCGCGGTATTTAAACGATCCCTCAGATTCGGGCTGGTGCCAGGAGGGATGGCCAGGATCTGGCAGACGTGATGGGGCCCGGAGTCCCGCAGGCTCCCTGCAGGTCATTACGTCTCCATGACACTCCGGGCACGATCCCCGGCCGATCGGTCCAGATGCGGATGCCGGAGATCTGGTTTTTCTGCGGCGAAATGGAGTGAGGAGGAGGGCGGCCGTGACGTAGGCTCCGGGGGGCTGCTGGCGGCGCCTGGCTCTTGGTGACTCGCGGGTTGGGGTATGGTAGATCCTCCTGCTCTCAGGCATCCTCGGGCTGACGGCGGGCTCATGCACCGGGGACGGCCAGGGCATCCCTGCTTGCGGATAAGGAGGGTTGATATTCTGCAAGGGTTTTGGCAAAAGAATACAGGACCCGGGTTCTTTCATTCTCATCCGGGAGATCCGCACGATTCGTCGGTGCGGAGGGCGACGGCGGTCCTGGAGAGCAGATACCAGAACAGCAGTGCGGGGAAAGGGATTCGAACCCTTGAACTCCTGCGAGACTGGACCCTAAATCCAGCGCCTTTGACCTGGCTCGGCAACCCCCGCGTGTATAGATGTCGGTGGCAGGGAAATTATATTTGTTCCCTGACCGCTCCACCCCTGCATCATCCACCGCGACATCCAGCGACATTTCAGCCTGCACCCCCCTCCCCCTCGCGGAAGAGAGACCCCGACCTGAGGCTCCCGGCCCCCGGTCAGCCCGGGGAGCGCTACCAGCCGGGTGTGACCCGGCAGGTCGCATGGGACCTGAACGCCCCCGGACCTCTCCCGAACCTCTTAACCCCTCAGGAGGTTTCTTTCTGTTCGTTTCCACGAGGTTTGCGAACAGGTTGCCCATCTCG
>CAZYWX010000119.1:0-4947 GCA_964651285.1 uncultured Methanoculleus sp. | reverse complement strand
CATCCCGCTCCTCTCGGTGGTCGAGAACGTCGAGTACCCGCTCATCCTGAAAGGCGGGAGATCTGGGTCCCGGGAGCGTGCCGAGGAGGTTCTGCGGGCGGTGGGGATCGCCGACTCACATTTCACCCACAAACCGGGCGAACTCTCGGGCGGGCAGCAGCAGCGGGTCGCGATCGCCCGGGCGCTCGTGAACGATCCTGATTTCCTTCTCTGTGACGAACCGACCGGAAACCTGGATACCAGGACCGGGACCGCGATCATGGACCTCATCGCCCGGATGAACCGTGACGAGGGCAAGACCGTCGTCATGGTCACCCACGATCCCAGGATGACTGAGTATGCCGATCGGACGGTCAGGATCGTGGATGGGAGGCTGGTATGACCTTCTTCGATCTTGCCCGCCGGAACGTCAGCCGCCACTGGCTCAGGTCATCCCTTGCGGTCATCGGGATTGTCATCGGCGTCATTGCGATCGCCACGATGGGAATCCTCGGCAACAGCATCGGTCTCATGTTCAACGACATGGTCACTGACGTCGGCGATACCATTGTCGTCTCCCCGGCGATGACCTCCGGCACCACCGCGTTTACCGAACGGCAGATTGACGATATCGCCCGGGCGGCCGGATCTTCCAGCCGGGTCATACCGTTTGCGAGCACCTTTGATACGATAACCGTGGGTGAGACAAAGAGCGGCGCCATGATCTATGCGATGCCTGCTGAGGACATTCCTTTCCTGCTCGAGAAGGAGGCAGGGACCTACCCGAGAGAGACGGGCGCCGGGTGCATGATCGGGAGTAAACTCGCCGAGAACAGTAAAGAGACCGGCCTCAGACTCGGCGCCCGGGTCAGGATCGGGGACGAGACCCTGCGGGTGACGGGCGTGCTCAAGGAGCGGGGGATGGGGTTTGACATCAACCCCGACTACGCTATCATCGTGCCCTACCGGTGGTACTCGAACCACTACGACGAGGACGAGTACGACCAGGTCATCGTGAAGGTCCGGGACGTCAACGACCTCGACGCGGTCAAGGAGGGGATCGAGGAGAAGATGAACCGGCGGGAGGATGTCGTCAACGTCATGGACACGAGGGCGATCCTCGAGAGCGTCTTTGCAGCCGCCGACTCGATCACGATCTTTTTGATGGGCATCGGCGCGATATCACTCATCGTTGCCGGGGTATCGATCCTGAACGTCATGCTGATGTCGGTCACCGAGCGGACCAGGGAGATCGGCGTCCTGCGGAGCATCGGCACCTGCCGGAGCGAGGTGATGCGGATGTTCGTCTACGAGGCTCTGATCCTTGGGATTGCGGGGGCTCTCATCGGGGGGGTGCTCAGTTTCTGTACCGGCTACCTGATGACGGCGGTCCTTGTCGGGAACCCGGAGTACCTCTTCAACCCGACAAGCCTCCTCTACATCGTCTTCGGGATGGGGTTTGGCGTCATTACGAGCGTGGCCTCCGGCCTCTATCCTGCCTGGAAGGCGGCGCACTTGAATCCGATCCAGGCGCTTCGCCACGAGTGATGGCTACCCCATACTTCTCTTTTTCCCGTTCGATGTCGTCACGGAGGATCACGATCGCATCCCTGATCGTGCGTGGCGTCCCCGGGAGGAGTGCGAGGTACTCGTCCTCCCCTTCGGCAAAGAGCAGCGCAACCGGTGTCAGGCTGACCAGAGCGCCCCCTCCCCCGGAGAGTGCACGCGTCCTGATGATGGGGATGATGCATCGGTTCCCGACTCGACGGGCGCCGCCGATGACGAGGTCGTCCCACCCCTGTTTCTCAGGCATCAGGGCGCCCCCTCCCTGATGCCTGCCAGAGCCGTTTCCTGACCGGTTTTTGCAGAAGAGCCTTTGCGGACGGGATGATGATCAGGAGCGGGTGGCAGACCTGCATCCTGAGGCTGAAGGTCCCTTCAAAGACCTCACGGTCAAAGACCGGGGTCATCACGAAGTCGACCGCCTCCGCCGGCCAGAGGGCGTAGCGGACGGCGGTGCAGTAGCCGTAGATTACGCCAGTATCGGCGGGATTCTCGAGGCCGAGGGTGATGTCACCGCGGAGCGTCTCGAGGGTGAGTGATCGAATAAAAGCGACGATAACCGTCTGGATGTGTGGCCAGAGGTCAACGGCGGCGCTGATGTACTCCCGGACCGGGAGGGGTGGTCTCAGTTCTCTTGCCTCCTCTCCTCCCTCGAGCGGCGCGGCGGCTCTCTCTGCGAGGTCCCGGGTCATGACCTGGTGGCCGGCAAGAAGGACCTCGAGCACCCGAACCCCATCGGTTGCCTGGACCCTGACCCCCACGATGCCCCAGTCCAGGGTTGCCGTCGCCCTGACGCACTCCTGTGTGCACCCGGCGATCGTCTCGATGGTCACCGGGATCCGGTAGAGGGCAAGGAGGATGAGCAGGAGGACGGTGGCGATGAGGAGCAGGATGGAGAAGAGGAGGGTTGCGGTCATAGAAAGGAGGTGATGAGGCTTTATGCCTCTTCTTCTTCACCGCTGCTGATCGGGATCTCCTTTCCCTCTCTGGGCGCTGCAGGGGCTTTGCTCTTGCGCTGCATCATCTCTGAGCCCTTCTCGATTGCTTTTGAGACGTGGGGACCGACTGTCTCCCCGAGCGTCGTGATCACCTCGGCGATCTCGCTCTTCTTCTTCAGTGATATCACCTGAACGCCCTCGGGGCCGGGGATGTCCCTGTCGATGAGGACCAGGGCAACGGCCGATACACCGCCTCCACCACCAGTTCCGGATCCACCGCTTTGCTTGCCTTCTTTTGCCCCTCCTGACCCTTCAGCGCCGCCGAATCCAAACCCGAACTCGGCTACCGGGATAATTATCCGGTTGCCGGCCTCGACCGGGTCACCGAGGATGGTACTTGCGCAGAGTGTTTTTTCAAGTTGATCAACGGTTATCTGGAGCATCGATTCACCAGTCACGTTATTCACCACATCTATTCCACTCTCTGCCTCCCTATATAATGATTGGGGTCATCGGAGGCCGCGGGACGCCCGCAGGAGACGTATGGATACTTACTTACGCTTTCAGGGCGACCGTCAGGGCTAATGAAGGATGATATCACCGTGGACTGGAACGAGGTCTGGAAGAGGAGGCTCGCCCTGAACCGGTCGACCCGGAACTTCTGTGAGGGTGCTGACCTCTGGGGCGACCGGGAGCAGGCTCGACGCTACGCTTCCCGGTCTGGGACCAGGCATGCACGTCGGGTCAGCGAGATGGTGCAGGACCTCAGGATCTCTCCCGGTGACCGGGTGCTGGATATCGGGTCAGGGCCCGGGACTCTCGCCCTCCCGCTTGCCCGGGCCGGCGCCCTGGTGACAGCGGTCGACCCTGCGGCGGGGATGATCGCCGAGCTCCAGGCAGCAGCTGAACGGGAGGGGATCACCACTATCATCACCTGCCAGGGCCTCTGGGAGGAGATCGATCTGGAGAGTGACCTCGAGCCACCCTACGATCGGGTGGTCGCCTCGTTCTCGCTCGGGATGCCTGATATCAGGTTGGCTCTTGCCGCGATGGATGCGATCGTCTCTGAGGGGGGGTCGGTTCACCTCTACTGGTTTGCCGACGAACCGCTCTGGGAACGGCTCTACCTCGCGCTCTGGGAAGACCTGCACGGGGCACCATATCACCCGAAGCCGAAGGCTGATTGCATCTTCAACGTCCTCTATGGCATGGGGATCTACCCGAACGTCCTGATGCGTCCGATGGAGGATATCTCCGTTTTTGCAACCCTGGAGGATGCGGTCGATCACTTCTCCCCCCGGATGAGCGCGGAGACCCCGCGGCAGAAAGCGGTCCTTCGGGCCTACTTCCGCGAACACCTCCTCCGTCAGGACGACGGGCTTGTCTTCGCCGGGTCCTCGACGTACGCTGCGATCTGGTGGCAGAAGACAGGGTGAGTGCCTGCGATACCACCCCTGCCGCGACCAGAACCGATCTTTGCTGGCACCTGGCCTGCCTGGCCAGGCCACAGAGACTCCTCTCCTCTGCTCTTAGAAGGCGAGGTGCCGGGTTATGGCCAGCGCCGCCAGCGTGGCGAGGATGGCGAGGCCGAGGGCAGCGAAGATCACCCGGCGTCCGCGAGGGCTTGCGATCCTGCCAAGAATGGTTCTGAACTCCCGCCGGTAGAGGATGACGAGGAGTCCGGCGGTCAGGAAGAAGAAGATCCACTCGCTTGGCTGCGTGAGTCCCTGCCATAGGGAAACCCAGAAGTAGTTCTCGGGGTAGTGGCGGCCGGGGATGGGCCCGAGGAACGGCCAGAACCAGGTGACCGGGTTCTGCCACATTCCGTCCAGGACATGATGGCTTGCCATGCCTGCGGCTACCGCGAGGAGGCCGATCTGGTGGCGGTAGTGGTAGAGAAGGAGGCCGAGGCTGGTGATCAGCAGGAGCAGCGTGAGACTGTGGAAGTACAGCCTGCCGTAATTGACCGTCCCGGCGAGGATGATGTGTCCGAGAGGCTTGTCGATCAGGTCAGGGAGCAGAGCGCCCAGTGTGGCAAGCGCGACCACCCTCCGGTCACCGGTGAGAACCGCCAGCACGAGGCCGATAAGGATGCCGGCCATGGCATGGGCGAAGAGGAACATCACAACCCTATCGCAGGGGAGGAGGATATACTCTTTTCCCCTGGCCGTTCCTGGATCCCGGGGCCCCTACCTGCCATTGATAGTACTATAATGAACTATATCGATCCACAATGTATATTAACATACAAAGTACACCATGGGTGCATGCGGACAAAGATCCTCCTTGACGAAGGGGAGATGCCGAAGCGGTGGTACAACATCCAGGCCGATCTCCCAACACCCCTGGACCCGCCGCTCAACCCGGCGACCGGGAGGCCGGCAACCCCTGACGACCTCCGTCCGATCTTTCCAATGGAACTGATCCGACAGGAGATGAGTACGAAGCGCTACATCGATATCCCGGG
>CAZYWX010000118.1:0-5022 GCA_964651285.1 uncultured Methanoculleus sp. | reverse complement strand
CACCTCACGGTCAGGGGCGGGCATCTCCATATCGGTGAGCACGACACAGTGGACCTCGCTGAGCGGTTCGGCACCCCGCTCTATGTCACCAACGAAGCGCGGATCCGCGAGAACTTCAGGCGGCTGTCAGGGGCACTCACTGCGCACTACCCGAAGGTCAGGGTGCTCTACGCCGCAAAAGCAAACGGCAACCTTGCGGTCCTCCGGACGGTCGCGTCGATGGGCGCCGGAGCCGACGTCTTCTCTGCCGGAGAACTCAACCTCGCTCTCGCGGCCGGGATGCGTCCAGAATCGCTCCTCTTCAACGGGAGCTCGAAGAGCCCGGCTGACCTCGCCCTCGCGGTCGAGAAAGGCGTCCGGGTCTCGGTAGACTCGCTCGATGAACTCAGGCAGCTTGACAGAGCAGCCGCAGAGGCGAACAGAACCATCGATATCGCCTTCAGGGTTAATCCGGCCATCGACGTCCCCACCCATCCAAAGATCGCGACCGGGCTTGCCACAAGCAAGTTTGGCATTCCGGCGGGGAAGATCCTGGATGCCTACCGCCACGCGCTCGCTGCCGAGCATATCAACCCGGTTGGTATCCACTGCCATATCGGCTCACAGATCCTTGCGGTGGAGCCTTTCGCCCGCGAGGTCGAGGTGCTGATCGGGGTTGCCGGGGACCTCATCGATATCGGGGTCAATCTGGAGTTCATCGATATCGGGGGGGGTCTTGGCATCCCCTATCGCAGGGAGGTTGATCAGGCCCCAACGCCTGAAGACTATGCGGGGGCGATCATGCCGGTCTTCAAGGAAGGTATCCATGACCTCGGGATCGAGCCCGAACTCTGGGTCGAACCTGGGCGGTGGCTTGTCGCCGACTCCACGGTCCTTCTTGCGCGGGTCAACTCGGTCAAGACTGCTCATAAGACGTTTGCCAACGTCGATGCAGGTTTCAACCTGTTGCTCCGTCCGACGATGTACGATTCCTACCACGAGGTCGTGGCGGCAAACAAGGCTGACGCACCCGCGGTCCGGGAGTACTCCATCGCTGGGCCGATCTGTGAGACCGGAGACATCCTCGCAAAAGACAGGATGCTCCCCGACCTTGCGACCGGTGACCTCATCGCGGTGCTGGATGCCGGGGCGTATGGGTTTGCAATGTCGTCACAGTACAACAGCCGCCCCCGATGCCCTGAAGTCCTCCTCTCAGGCGACAATGCAGCGCTGATGCGCCGGTCCGAGACGCTTGACGACCTGATCTCCTCCATGGTGACCCCACCCTGGCAGGCGTAGGAGTGAGAGAGACAACGTGAAGTTCCACTATCTCCTGGTTGACGACCTGGTCGGAAAAGAGGAGTTTGAGCGACTGGTTGCGGAGAAGGTGGAGGAATCAGGCGACCTGCTTGATGCGCGGACGGCGGCGATGCTGGTCGTCAAAGGCCTCGGGCGGGCACATGTCCAGATCCATGATATCACGCCCGCCTCGAGCCTTGCCTGCTTCTTTGCAAAAGTCCTCAGTGTCGGGGAGCCCAGAGAGTTTGAGCGCCCTGATGGCACGACCGGGCTTGTGGCAAACGTGATGGTGGGTGACGAGACCGGCAGGATCAGGCTGACCTTCTGGGATGAGAAGGCCGCTGGCGTCCACGAGATCGCGTCCGGGGATGTGCTCGAGATCCTCGGCCGGCCCAGGGCCGGAGGGAGATCCCCTGATGTGACTGTCATTGCCGCCCAGCTGGCAGATTGTGAGATCTCCTGCCCTGAGGATACGAGGAAGGATGCGCTTCTTGAACCGAGGGAAGACCTTGAGGTCAGGCTCATCGCCATCGAGAACCCACGGATCTTCACGCGACGTGACGGGAGCGTCGGCGAGATGGTCGAGGGGGTGATCGGGAACGAGAAGGGTGCTTTCCGTCTCGTCTGCTGGGCCCCGAGCATCCTCGAGGGTGTGGAAGCAGGCACCAGTATCCGCATCAAGGGTGCCGAAGCCCGAGAGAACAGGCAGGGGCAGGGGATCGAGTACAGCATCGGGAAGACGGCATCGATCTCTCCCCTGGACCGGGAGGTTGATGTATCGCTTGATGCCCTTGCCGACGTCCAGGAGGGCAGGTCGTACTCCCTTACCGGGACGGTGACCGACGTGCAACCCCCGCATTCGTTTATCACGCGGACCGGGAGGCGGTCATCGGTCAGGAACCTGGTGATCGCTGATGAGACCGGGGAGATCCCTGTTGTCATCTGGGGTGAGAAGGCAGAAGAACACCTGGTGCCCGGGGACCGGCTTGAGATCTACAACGCAGAGGCCCGCCGGGGGCGGTATGGTGACCTCGAGGTGCACCTCTCGTGGGGGAGCGCTCTGGTTGTCCTGGTCGAGGAGGCAGAAGAGGTTGTGGGAGTGGTCGAGGGGACGGTCATCGCCACCAGGCAGGGAGTCTGCCTCGATACAGGTGATACCTGTTACCTCCTTGCTGAACCGCTGCCGGTTGGATACGAGGTGCGCGCACAGGGCACGCTCTACCGGGGCGTGATCACCCTGGACCACGCGGAGGCTGTGGTACCTGATCCCGATGATCTTCGACGGCGCCTGGATCGGTTCTCAGGGGAGACCTGATACCGGGTCTTCACTTTCGCGCCGCGCGGCTTATCTTCATGCCTGAGGAGGTCGAACACGATACTTGCAGGCGTGGATCAGCGCCGTCGATCCTGTGGACCTGGATCCCATTCGGGAGGGGATGGTAGCCTGAAATCTTCAGGCTTGGAAGGGTGGGGTCGTTCACGCCTCCGGAAAAAAACTCTTCGTGTAATGTAGCTGATGAACATATCACAGAGATCACGTGAGGATTGAGATGACTGATATTGATCTTGAAGATTTACCCGGCGTCGGGCCTACCACTGCAGATAAGCTCCGCGAGGCCGGCTATGGGACTGTCGAGAGTGTTGCAACGGCCACCACATCTGATCTTGCCGAGGCGGCTGAGATCGGTGAGGGGACCGCAAAAAAAATAATCTTAGGCGCCCGGAAGATGGCGGATATCGGAGGTTTCAAGACCGGCCGGGATATCCTGGACAAGAGAAAGGAGATCAAGAAACTCAAGACCCTGGTCCCCGAGCTCGATGAACTGGTCGGTGGTGGTCTTGAGACGCAGGCGATAACAGAGGTCTACGGTGAGTTCGGGTCTGGAAAGAGTCAGCTCGTTCACCAGATGGCCGTCAACGTCCAGCTTCCCGAGGAACTCGGCGGCCTGCACGGAAGCGTTATCTATGTCGATTCTGAGAACACGTTCCGTCCTGAGCGTATTGAACAGATGGCCAACGGGCTCCCGGAGGGTGCCGACCTTGGTGAGATCGAGGAGGTCCTTGAGCGGATCCATGTCGCCAGGGCGCACAGTTCTGACCACCAGATGCTTCTCCTCGACACCGCACGAGAACTTGCAAACGAACTGCGGGACTCTGAATACCCGGTCAAGCTCTTTGTCATCGATTCGTTGACCTCGCTCTTCCGCTCTGAGTACGCGGGGCGTGGCACCCTGGCCGCCCGACAGCAGAAACTGAACCGTCACATGCACGATCTTCTCAAGTTGATCGACGAACACAATGCTGTTGGTCTCGTGACCAATCAGGTGATGTCGAACCCCGCCATCCTCTTCGGCGATCCGACAAGACCGATCGGTGGGAACATCGTTGGTCATACCGCAACCTTCAGGCTCTACCTCCGTAAGAGCAAGGGTGGTAAACGGGTTGCGCGCCTGGTGGACAGCCCTAACCTCCCCGAGGGTGAGGCAGCGTTCATCGTTGAACAGGCAGGGCTTAAACAGTGCTGAAGGCGCTTGTAACAGATGTTGACGGCACCATCACCGACCGTCGGCGTCGTATCAACACCGGTGCGATTGAGGTTATCAGAACGCTTGTCGATGCCGGTGTTGCAGTGGTGCTCGCGAGTGGCAACACCGTCTGCTTCATGGATGGGCTCTCAAAGATGGTCGGGACAGATGGGACCATTATTGGTGAGAACGGGGGCGTTTACCGGCGAGGGTTTCGTGGAACCCTCCACATTCCCGGCGACCTGAAGGTCTGCCAGAAAGCGTTTGCGGTCCTCGAGGATCATTTCAGCAGGAAGGGTGTCGCGCTCGAACTCTATAGTGCGCAGTACCGGTTTGCTGATGTGGCGTTTGCCAGGAACATCGATCCCGACGAGGCGAGAACGGTCATCCGCGACCACCGCCTCCCTGTCCGTGTACTGGATACCGGGTTTGCGATCCACCTCCAGGCTGCCGGCGTGAACAAAGGGATGGCGATGCAGGAACTTGCCAGGGAGATGGGACTCTTCCTGGATGAGATCATGGCTATTGGGGACTCTGAGAATGATATCGATATGCTCAGGGCTGCTGGTGTCGGTGTTGCGGTTGCAAACGCTTCAGAACCGGTCCGGCTGGCAGCAGACTGGGTAACCAGAGAGACGTATGGGGACGGGTTTGTAGAAGCGGTGAAAAAGTATTACCCTGATCCCTTCACGAGATAACGGTCGACGACGATATAATCTTTTATATCCTTCACAGCCTCAAACGGCACAAACATCCTGTCCCCATCCATTCTATAGCCGTCGGTCCTGAACGTATCGTCTGGTTTGATGATCAGGTCAACAACCTGTCCCGTGTTGAGGTCGATCATGACATTTCTGACGGTCCCGATGAGCATTCCATCATTACTCATCACCCTCTTCCTGGCCAGGGATTGGCAGAACGTTTTGCTCATACAGAGCGTGGGGCGTTTGTACTATTTATACATTGTAATCGTCCCGATAACTCCAGAGATTGATTCTCTGATACATTTCCTTGAGGAAGAAGGATTGTCGGGGAAGATGCCTGACCCCGGGTCGGTATTTCGTGCACCTCTCGGACCACAGCCCATCCGGACCACCCGGTGGAACTTCTTCATCTGCTATGCGCCACAAAGCCTCCGCTTCTGATTCTACGCTTTGCGCTCTCCTGAGGTGCATGATCTGGCAGAGCGTGCCTGCTCCCTCCTCCTCTCCTCAGGGGC
>CAZYWX010000117.1:0-5104 GCA_964651285.1 uncultured Methanoculleus sp. | reverse complement strand
GAATGCCGGTCGGTCTTCTTGAGATGAACAAGGAGTTTGCGGACGCGCAAAACCCACCGTCACGAGCGTTCAGGGAAAAAAGGGCTACTATTGATCGGTCTTTGGTTGCGCATGGGGGTTATTGGTCTGTATGCAGGGGTTCTGAACCTCTCCGCGAGTCAAAAAGAGGAGATGGAGGTTATCCCGGGACGCTTCCTGGGAGGGGCGAGCCCTCCACCCCATAGGCGATAGCCGCCGGTCCCCTGCGCCGTCGGCAAGCCCGGGGAAATAGGGGTTTTCATGCATATCGGCCTCGAGCTCTCCCCCAGGTTCGCTCCACCCCCTTCGCGTTCTCCAGCGTGGCTTTTCTGCGAGGGGCAGGTAATTGAGATGGTCTCCTGCCAGGATGATCTCAAGAATAAGCGTCAATCGTATGTCAGAAAGGCTCTTGATTCAGAAGAATTGGATCCCGGATCAGGTCAATCAGTCCCAGGACATTGTGAAAAACCGGATGGACCGAGCGGGATTTGAACCCGCGGCCTCTTCCATGCCAAGGAAGCGATCTCCCCCTGATCTATCGGCCCCTGTTACCTTACACTATTGATCGTGATCCCATAATAAAGATTGGTGCCGGCCGCTCTCCTATCCCTCCCCGGCGAGGTCAGGGAGTCGGGAGAGCACCCGGTCCCGCGCATCATCCATGTTCGGTCGCGCCACGATGGCGCCACGCCTGATGCAGGGGGTGAGGAGCGGTGTTGCACCCTCCGGCGCCGGGGCGCTGAGGGGAAGCGTGACGCGCCGGCCCCCCGGGATCTCATAGACCTGTTTCACGCCGCTCCGCCTCCCCCGCTTCGCATACGGCCGGCCTTCGATCTCGACGATATCCAGCGAGAAGTCAATCACCGGCGCATTTGCTATCGCGCCCCCGATGCCGAAGCCATCGACAAGGTCGCGGTAGGCGGTGACATCTGCACGCGAAAGCCCGCCCGAGAGGAAGATCTTCACGTCCTGGTAGCCGTGGATATCGAGCTCCCAGCGCACCTCCTCGACGATCGCCCGCATATCCCCCCGCCGCGACCACGGCGTATCCAGCCTGACCGCTGTCGCCCCGCACGCTGCCGCCCTGACCGCCTCGACCTTCTCGTCGGCGAGGGTGTCGCAGAGCATGATCCGCGGCACCTCAGGTTCTGCCTCCCGTGCAAACGCCCGCCAGGCATCCTCGGGCTCCGGGTAGCACATCACGAACGCGTGCGGCATCGTGCCCGCGAGCGGGATCCCTTCTGGCGCACAGGTGTTGCTCGCCGCGTCCACTCCACCGATCCAGGCCGCCCGCTCGATCATCGCGGCGATCGCCGGATGCTGGCGCCGCGACCCGAAGGAGTAGACCGGCCGGTCCTGTGCGGCGAGCCGGATATGCGCCGCAGCCGACGCCACCCCCGAGGCGTGGCAGAGAAACCCGAGGATCGCGGTCTCGTAGACCGCGAAGTCCCGGTAGTGCCCTGAGACCTGGAGGACTGGTTCGTTTGCAGAGAAGACCGACCCCTCTGGCATCGCGTCCACATCCACCCTGACCCCCTCAAGCAGTCTGACGACAGCATCAAGCCCGCAGAAGATCCCCCGGGGGTCAGGGAGCGTCGCAGCCGTGACCTCCATCGTGACATGAGGATTGATCCCGTCGGCCTCCAGGATATCCACAACCCGCTGGAAGTAGACATCAGTGCACCGCCCGCTGCGGATGGCATCCTCACCGACGATCTGAAACCTGCTCATGACCGACCAGGTCAGCGCCATGATGTATATCTCTCTTGTGCCAGTCCAGGAGATGGGTTTTTTCTGGATGGACGTCTACCCTTGTAGGAGAATGTCACACGGACGAGCGTATGCTACTCAGTTGAACCCTCTGCACCGCCGGGCGGGGTGCTGGTAGTGCTCGGGATCATCGGGGGCACGAGCCTCCTCTTCGCCGACCTGCCGCCGCTTGAGAAAACAACCATCGCGACACCGTTTGGGAAGGCTGAGGTCCACACAGGAACGTTTGCACTCCTCCTGCGTCATCAGCACAACCTCCCGCCGCACCGGATCAACTACCGGGCATGCCTCGCTGCGCTCGCTATCCTTGGGGTGGATCGGATCGTCGCGTTTGGGTCGGCCGGTTCCCTGAAGCCCGGGATCCCGCCGGGCTCGATTGTCATCCCCACCGACTACCTCAGCGTCACCGATATCCCATCGGTCCACGAATGTACCATCGACCATGTCAGGCCTGAACTGGACGCAGACCTGGTCCGCACCCTCGGGGACCTGGTGCCCGGCGCCAGGGTGGGTGGGGTCTACGCCCAGACCAGAGGTCCGCGGATCGAGACGGTCGCCGAGGTCAGGGCGCTTGCACGGGTCGCCGACGTCGTCGGTATGACGGTGGCAAGCGAGGCGACGCTCGCCCGGGAACTCGGGATGCGGTTTGCTACCATCTGCACCGTGGATAACTACGCAAACGGTCTCGGGGAGGAGACCCTCTCTTACGAACATATTCTTGAGACCTCCCGGGCGAATCGTCAGAGGACCGAGAAGATCCTTACCAGAATTGTGGAGCAACTTGCATGAACGACGAGATCTTTACCGCCCGGGGATCGGTGCTGATCGCCGGGGTTGCAATCGAGGGATCGACGGTGGATATCGCGATCGACGAGGAGGGTATGATCGCCGGGATCGGGGAGGATGCCCGGGAGGTTATCGATGCCGAGTTCATCATCGACGGGTCTGACCGGATCGCCATCCCGGGCCTGGTAAACACCCATACCCACGCCGCGATGACCCTGCTCCGGGGGTATGCCGACGATATGCCGCTGCAGGAGTGGCTCGAAGAGAAGATCTGGCCGCTCGAAGCTCACCTGACCGGTGACGATGTCTACCAGGGAACGAGACTGGCGTGCCTTGAGATGATCCGGAGCGGGACGGTTGCGTTCAACGACATGTACTTCTTCATGGACCGGGCGGCTGATGCGGTTGATGAACTGGGTCTCCGGGCGACCCTTGCCTACGGGTTCATCGACCTCGGGGACGAAGAGAAGCGGGAGGCCGAGATCCAGGCGACCGAAGCCCTCGTCGCCCACGTGAAAGCACGGAGAAACCCCCGCATCCAGGCGGCCGTCGCCCCCCACTCGGTCTACACCGTCTCCCCTGAAGGTTTGCGCTGGTGCGCCGCCTTCGCAGAAGAGCAGGGGATCGGGATCCATGTCCACCTCGCCGAGACCGAGAAAGAGGTCACCGACTGCGTCGCAGAGTTCGGCAGACGCCCTGCCGTCCTCCTCGACGACTGCGGGTGTCTCACCCCCCGGACGGTTGCGGCGCACTGCTGCTGGCTCGACGAGGCAGAGTGCCGGCTCCTCGGTGCTCGGGGCGTCCACGTCTCCCACAACCCGGCAAGCAACATGAAACTTGCCGTCAACCGGGCCATGCCCTATCACTGGCTGAAATCTTCCCGGGCGAACATCTGTCTCGGGACCGATGGCTGCGCCTCGAACAACAACCTTGACCTCATGGAGGAGATGAAGTTCGCCGCCCTCCTGCAGAAGTTTGCCTGGAACTCCCAGACCCTGCTCCCCGCAGGCGAGGCGGTCGCTATGGCGACGAGCGCGGGCGCCCGGGCACTCGGCACCGGCCCCGGGACCCTGACCGTCGGAGCACCGGCAGATATCGTCCTCCTCGACGCCAGGGCGGCCTGCACCACCCCGCTCCACCACAGCAACTCAAACATCGTCTACGCCTGCAACGGCGGCGCGGTCATGACTGTCCTCTGCCAGGGCAGGGTCCTGATGCACGAGCGGAGGGTGCCGGGTGAGGAGGAGATCATCAGGGAGGCCGCAGCGGCGGCGCAGGCGCTGGTTGGGCGGGCCGAAGACGCCTGAACCCTCGATATTTCGGGAGGGGATGGCCGGGTGATGATTCACAACCCTCCTCTCTGTGGACGTCGTTTTTGAGGCCAGGTGGATCCGGGTTGTTCTGGATTATCAGAGGACCCGGGTGCCCCGGAGAAGAGGGTAACTGGTCGTATGACCGGTATTCATCAGGTCTGCCCGGACCTCGCTCCCGGGCTTCTGTGCGGCTCGATGCAGCCAATAGTATATATCCTATAAGATACCCTGCCGGTTCATCGTGAGGAGAGGAGACCCATGAAGACAATCTTTGACACGGCCCGGGAGGATAGCAGGCTACGCATCTCTGTCAAAATGATGGAGGCCGGGGGGCTTGTGAAGACCCTCCGGGGGACGGGACCCTACACGGCGTTCATCCCGACCGATGAAGCGTTTGAGGAGGTCCCGGCAGAGATACTCGAGACGATCATGCGCGATCGGAACAGGATAGCGGGGCTGGTCATGTACCACGTGGTCAGGGGCAAACTCACCGAACTGGAACTGGCCGATATGGAAGCGATCACGACCCTGCAGGAGGATCACCTGGACATCACGGGATCTCCTGGAAAGATGCAGGTGGGCGATGCCACTATCATCCATCCTGATATCGAGTGCACCAATGGCATGTACCATGTCATCGACGCGGTCCTCATACCCCGCGCCGTTAGGGCACGGGTGGGTATGCGGATCTGAGCCTGAGCCAGCGGGGCCCGGGCAGGATCACGCGTACTATTATATACTCGGGGTTCTCCATCCTCCGCAGGAGCGAGTCAGTATGAAGAGCATCCTCGCGACCCTGCAGGATTCGGGATCGTTTGTCATGTTCCTGGACCTTATACGCGCAGCCGGTATGGAAGAGCGACTGAACAGCGAAGGACCCTATACCCTCTTTGTCCCGAACGACGACGCGTTCCAGGAGGTATCGGGGTCAGAACTCGCTACGATTCGTGACGACGCTGACCGGCTCGCCGCTATCCTGAACTACCATATCGTCCAGGGGGTGCATTCCGCGATAGATCTTCTTGGCATACGAACCCTGCGGTCGCTTCAGGGGGGAGACCTGACCGTGGATATCGCGCCGGCGGGGGTCCTGATCAACAACGTGCCGATCGTGGAGTCTGATGCCTGGTGCACGAACGGGATCTGTCACGTGGTCTACAGGCTGCTCCTGCCTCCCGGGGTCAGGGCGGCTGCTGCATAGAGGTCCTGGAGAACCT
>CAZYWX010000116.1:0-5243 GCA_964651285.1 uncultured Methanoculleus sp. | reverse complement strand
TCCCATCGAGGGTGTCCCGGGAGATGAGAAGATGGTTGTCGCAGCAGACGCAGACGTACCGGCCGGCTGAACCCGCTCCAGCCTCCCGGTCAGGATATGCTTCCGCAGAAATTATATAGACCCGGGTCGATGCATCTTTACGCAGGGAGAGGAAAATCTCTCCGGAGAAAGTCTCTTTTGTGTCTCCGGCTCCTGACCAGCCCCCCTGGCTCTGCTGTCACGACCGGGGTTATCGGCCTGGAGACCAGAAGAGAGAAGAGGCAGAGACTTCTCCATCTCCCTGTCCGCCATTCACCGTCAGGGGTTATTCAGGTCCCCTGCTAGCCAGGTGAGGCGAGAGATTCGCGCTGCCGACCGCGCTCCCCGGGTGATCATACAGCCCGGGACCTGGCGCGAGCCTGTCATCAGCAGGCGCAGAGAGCGATCTGAAAATGTAGCGGAAAGAAGGTGGAGATGCGATGAAGATACTTGGAATTAACGGAAGCCCCCGCGGTTCGCGGAGCCAGACATTCAGACTTGTCCGGGCTGTCCTCGACGGGGCCGAGAGCGCCGGGGCTGATGTTGAGTTTGTGGACGTCTGCACACTTGATATCGATTACTGCAACGGGTGCACGATCTGCTACGAGCAGGGGGAGTGCATCAAGGAAGACGATTTTGCCGAGGTATACCAGAAGATGCTCGCAAGCGACGGGATCGTGTTCGGTTCCCCTAACTACATCAACTCGGTTACCGCCCAGATAAAGACCATGCTTGACCGGATGGCAGACGCCATTCACTGCCAGATGTTCGTCGGCAAGTATGGGTGCGCCGTCTCCACAGCAGGCGGGTCAGGGGCAGATGCTATCGTGGACTATCTCAACGGTGTCCTCCAGACCCTGGGGGCGACCACTGTTGGTGGGGTCGGCGTGGTCCTTGGGAGCGACCCGGAGGAGGCGATCGTGCCTGCAGAGAGGAGGGCCTACGAACTCGGCAAGAAACTTGTAACGGCCATCGAGGAGAAGACGATCTCGCCCGAGCAGGAGGAACTCCGCACCGAGATCTTCGAGCGGATGCGGGCTCTGGTGACAGCGAACAAGGATCGCTGGCACCACGAGTACAACCACTGGAAGGAACGCGGCTGGATACCCGAGTAGACCTCCACGTCATCGGCGGATCTCATTGAGGATCTGCTGCAACGTTTCCTGAACCTCGGGCGTGGCCCCTGTGATCGCCAGGGTGAGCGCAGGAAGAGCCGCGTCACCACTATCAACCAGAGCCCGTTCAGCTCGCTTCCTGACCACAACAGCATCGTCCTGGAGAGCCCGGATGAGAGGAGCGATGGCGTCGTCTCCTCCGATCCGGGCAATGGTCTTGACAGCATTCGCTCTGACTTCAATGGAGCGGTCATCGAGCAGCTCAGAGAGTATTGGCAATGCATGCTCGCCGATTCGCTCCACCTCGGCCCACCGGTCCCGGGCTACGAGATACAACGTCTTTTCTTCGCTGTTCGCCGGTAGCCAGTCGACCGCTTCCAGCGTCTCGGCAACCCCTCTTCTGAGGTCTTCGTCCTTTGAGCGGAGTGCCTCGACCAGGTGATCTCGTACCGTCCCCTCGGGATCCTTCAGGGCGTTGAGTGCAGCGTACCTGACCCGATCGTCCACGTCACCAAGGGCGCTGACCAGGAGTCTGATAGCGCTGCTATCTCCCAGGTAACCAAGCGACCGGGCGGCGGCAACCTTCACCTTCTCGCTCCTATCCCGCAGCGCCAGGGCCAGCGGTTCTGTCGCTTGCCGGCTTCCCATGTAGCCCAACGCCTCCGCTACGGTCGCCCTGACCTCCTCATCAGGTTCGCGGTGCAGAGACTCGATCAGAGCTTCAATTGCCCGTTTATTCCCGATCTTACCCAGGTTGCGGGCAGCGACAAGCCTGACGAACCGGTCGCTGTCACTCAGGGCATCCATAAGCGGCGCGACCGCGGTCTCACGCATCTCCCCGAGGATGCTGGCGGCGGCCATCTGGATCTCGTGATCTTCATCCCTGAGCGCCTGGATGAGACCGTCCACAGCAGGACGCCCCATCATAATGAGGCGTGTCGCGACGCCGAGTTGCGTATTCCAGTTTTTATCTTTGAGCGCCACGATGAGCGTCTCGATCTCCTGCTGGCCGGACGCCTCAAACGCCTTCATATCCTCCTGGCGGGCCGTTCGCTTCTTCTTCGGGGCCCGCTCCTCCTGGACCTGGTTGCCAAGCGCCTCCCGCCATACATCGATCACCTGCCGTTTCCTGAGGGCAGCCGCAGCCTTCTCCCGCACGTCCTCGTCCTCATCTCCCAGGGCGTAGACCAGGGCTTCGCCTGCCCGCTCATCTGGCACCTCCCAGAGCGCCTCGATCGCCGCAAGACGCATCTCCTTCTTTCCCTTCCTCAAGATCAGGAAGAGCGGTTCGACCACCAGGGACCCGTAGTCGCTCAGAGCCCGGGCAACGCTCCACCGGACCTCTGGTGCCGGGTCACCCAGGTGCTCGATGAGGATCGGGACCGATTCGGTCGCCCCGATGAGCCCTATCGCCTTCGCCGCCGTCATCCGGACAGTCGGCACCGGATCGTCCAGCGCCGCCTCGAGTGGTCCGAGCGCGTCACGCCCGAAGACCGCGACAGCGTCGGCTGCTGCGGTCCTGACTCCATGATACCCGTCTCTGAAGAGGTCGATGAGCGGTTGAATCGAGTGCCGGTCGCCGATATGCCCGAGCGCGCCGGCAGCGGCTATCCGCACATCCACCCCAGAATCGTCAAGAAGCAGGACCAGGGCCTCGACGGCAGCCCGACCCCCGATATTTCCAAGCCCGTCTATAGCGGCGATGCGAACTTCTTCGTGTGGATCGTTGAGCGCTTCGATGAGGTAGCCGACTGCTTCCGTTCCCATACCCTGCAACGTGGCAATCGCCGCCACCCTGATACTCACGTCACTGCTCCTGAGTGCTTCAAGAGCCCGTTCCAGGGCTGTCTTTTCAGGGACCGGCTCTTCAGGGGGTATCGGTGCTTCCCGGGAGAGCACCGGGATCTCGAGGTCTTGCAGCACCCCGTCCGGGGGTCCTGAGGAGACCGGCTCGTCCAGCAGTTCCCCGGGCGCATCAGGTCTGTCGGTCCCGGTGATCGCCTCTTCAAACTCAATCGGTATGAGTTCTTCCAGCGGGATCGGACCTCCCCCGGCTGACGCCTCCTGCCTGAGACGGGCCTTGACCTCTGCCCACGCCTCTTCTGCCCGGTAATTCTCTTCCAGGAGGTCGTTGAGGTTTACGGTGCCAGCCCCCTCCCCGCCGGCAGGCTCTGCTGCGGCCTCATCCAGGACCTCCGGGGCTGGCTTCTTCTCTTCCGGGGGTGGGGAGGGGGGAGAAGGCTGAGTAGGGGTCTGAACCTGCCGACGGCTGCGGGCATACTCTGGGCGCCCGAATGTTCTCTCGAAACGCTTCTGGATGGCGAGCCCCTCGTTGAGTTCACGTAGATACTCATCAGACGACTCCTCCTTCTGCTTCGGCCTGCTCCGGGACGCCTCGGCCTGGCGCCGCCTGATATAGCCAAGGGCGTTCTGTGCCCTCCTGCGCCGGGCAGGATCGTTTGCTCTGGTCTCTGCCATCAGAGCTTCGAGTGCAGGCCTCCCCAGCTGGCGCAGGGCCTCGCTCGCACCGGTGCGGACGCCTGAATACCCTATCTCCAGCGCCCGGATGAGTGGTGGTATGGCTGCCCTTCCCATCTGGACAAGATCGTTCCACTGTTCCCGCGCAATCAGGTACTCTGCTCTCTGGAGATCGTTCTGCGGTATCCAGCCCAGCCGGTCAAGCGCCCACGCTGCCTCCATCCGCACCCGGTGGTAGGGATCATGGAGCGCCTCAATCAGGGGAGCTTTCGCCCGGTCGTCACCCAGCTCTCCGAGTGCCTCGACCGCACGCACACGAACATCCATCTGCGGGTCGCCCGTCGCCCTGATGAGGGGAGGGATGGCCCGCGCATCACGAATCTTTCCCAGCGTCCGCGCCGATTCGCTCCGTATCCTGGGATCCTTGTCCTCCAGGGCTCTGATGAGGAGGGGAACCGCTGCTCCCCTGAGTTTTTCAAGTTCTGCCCAGTCTTCCAGGAGGAAATAAAACTCTGCCTGCTCAGGAAGGTTCGCCGGCGCCCATTGCAACACGGCGAGAACCCTGGCAGCCTCCTTTCTCACCAGGGGGTCCCTGTCATGGAACGCCTCTGATAGATGGGGGATCGCTTTCCTGCCCATCCCCTGGAGGGCGATCACCGTGGCGTACCTGACCGCCGGTTGTTTGTGGTGGAGTGTTGTGCCCAGGGCACGGAAGGCGTCATCACCCATCTCCGCGATCGTCCTGGCTATCGACGCCTGCAGGTCAGGATTTGCCCTGACAATCAGGGCAAGAAAGAGCGGGAGAGAAGCGATGCCGGCATGCGCGAGCGCCCGTTCCATCCGGATCTTTGATGCAGGGGGGGCGTTCTCCAGCGCCCTGAGGAGGTCCGGGATGACTGAAACCCCAAGTTTGCAGAGAGCCTGCGCAGCCTCGGTGCGGGTCTCCGGGTCCCCATCGTCCAGGGCCTGGATAAGGCCAGGGTAGTCTCTCTCCTGCTCCAGCCTCTTGATGTTTGTTCGAAACCTGTCAAAGAGTCCCATGTCCTGCTATCCGTGAAATGCCATACAATATGCGCTTTTTGAGAGAATCTCAGTAGATTCAGGTAGTACTATCTCTCTTTAACCAATAAATCTTCCATTCTGTGCCTGAAAGAGTATCGTGGGCGTATATCGCATTCAAGCCATCTGAGAAGGGTTATCTGGAATCGACCGATCCTTCCTCAGGCCAGGGTGGAGGCGCGGTTCGGAAGGCAGATCATCGATGAGATGGCCCCTGTAGTGTTGATCAGAGTAAGAGATATCGTCCTCTGCGGGATAGAGACGGTGCGCTGGGCAGGAAGGGAGTCCAGGGTTGAGGAGAGATCTGGTGTTATGGGGACGATGCAGCCTCTAAACCCCAAAGAAGGTGGAGCCCAACCCCTGAGGTGATACCACCGGTCCTTGTCCAGGGCTCCTCTGGGGCGGGATGCCGGAGTCTGACCGCCTGCGGGCGACCTCCACAGCGAGAACAGGTGCGGCAGGTTCGGGAAGCCAGATTCGGGGACCAGCAGAGGGGAAACAGGATGAATCGGTCTCTGGCGCCCCTCGCACCTTCCGTTCACCGCGCGCAGCAATGCTACAGGCAAGGCAGGG
>CAZYWX010000115.1:0-5299 GCA_964651285.1 uncultured Methanoculleus sp. | reverse complement strand
CGGTGGGCACGCTCCTGACCGGTGTCATCCTGTGGAAGAAAGGCTGGATATGACCCCTCGTTGCACCCCCTGGTTCTTGATAAGATCCTGCTGGGTCGATCCTCTGTCATCCCGGCTACTCTCCGGGCGTGTTCTCTTGCGGGGAGAGGTCCCTCCACCCCGATCCAGGGTCAGGGTATCAGGCAGATCCGGCTCCGGCGTCGGGTGCTTTGGTCAGAGACAACCAGGACAGGGATAAAGAATGTCCCGATTACCAGGTTTTGAATGAGCAGACCCCAAAAAGACGATCAAAGTCCGGGGGGTGGGGCATACTTGCGCAATCTCACGACGACCTGACGCATACCAGATGCAAGAATCGGGGCCACCGCCGTTGCCCGGGCTGTCGCCACGCAGAGGAGTTCTGGGAGAGCCTCAGCAACAACAATGGCTCCGGATCCTCTCTCACCGATAAAATACAGCAGAACCAGCGTTATCATAGATCTTGTTCAGGTCCCTGATGTATCGCCCGGCACCGATATAGTCTGCCGTGGTGATCTCGTGCTCCTGCAGCTCGATCCTGACGCTGTCTCGCACAATGTTGTAGGTGCCGAAGTAGAGGTATGACCGTGATTCTATCCATGATGCGTTCTCTGGAAGATAGCGTTGATAGCTGGGATTGAACCCGTTCAGGAGCCACCAGCGGGTGGCATCAACATAGATGGGGCGTTCGTTTCCTGCAGAGATGAGCCACTCTGCTCCGATCACCTCCCTGTTGTTAAAGACCGGTTTATCCCCGGTCGTCTCGAGCGCCACCGAGGTCGGGCTGTCATCCGCGATCTGGTAGATGAATCCGGTATTGAAGAGGAAGAAGACGACAAAAAATACAGATAAAACCCTATACCCCATCTGCATGGATGCGGCTCCCCAGGATGCGCGTATGCTCCCCACAAGGGTTTCGTAGAGTGCTATGCCACCGAGGATCGCAAACGGTGCCAGGAGGATGAGTGTTATGTGGTAGAGCCTGCTGGTGTTGAGTGCGCTTGCGAAGAACGGGACAAAGATGCCAGCTACGTTGATTGAGAAGAAGACAAGGCCAACGGCAAGATACTCGGGTTCGATGCGCCACCGTCCCTGCTTGAAGAGGGTTGCAAGCAGCCCTACGGCGATGAGTCCCTGAGCAGCGATGTGGGTGACCTTTGCAAGACTGTGCAGGGGTGTGACGGCCTGGCTGGTGATGATCTGCATGCCCTGGGCAGTTCTGGGATCAGGTGTCTCTGCAAAGAGCGTGGTTGCTATTTTATCCCCGATACCGGAGATGGTAGCAACCACCGCGCCTTCAGCTACCGTCGAGTACCAGATGTAGGCGAGGATAGCAAAGATAAGGATATAGGGAAGAGCAAGCGTCCTGATGTTTGCTCTGGGACTGGTCTCCCTCCGGGTGAGAGGATCGTGCTTCGGGACGGCTGCGATTCCCGGGAACCACTTCCGTATCCTGACGGGCAGGTGTTCTGCGAATACCAGCAGCAACCATGCCGGAACAAGCGAGAAGAGGTAGATGTACGCAAGGCCGTAGTGTGAGACGACGATGGCAAATCCAAAGGTGACCATGAGAAACGCACGTTTCTTCCGATCCATGGATTTGTCGATCATCGCAAGGATCGTCAGCGCCAGAAAGATCTCGGCGATCTGCTGGCGGGCAAGAGAGATCATCTCGGTGTAGAACGTGAAGAATGAGACGAAGAAGAAGACCGAGAGAAACCCAACCTTTGCGTTCGTCTGTTTCTCGACCGCCCGGTAGATCCCGAGAGGCACAAACGCAAAGAGGAGGGGGTAGATGATCTTGAAGACCCAGACGGGATCCAGGTCTGTGATGAGCGAGTAGATGGGGACGAGCGCAACAATGGAGAGCATTCCGTTTGTGTTGTAGGGGATGGTCATATCCCAGATCCCTGACGTGAGCACACCGTTTACGAGGTGGAGTTCGTGGTGGATATCATAGCCGGAGATATACCCTGATATCAGCGAGGTATGGTAGAGGAGCGCAAGCGCGATGGAGTAGACCGCCAGAGGATAGCAGGATGACGGAATGAGGCGCTCAAATCCTGAGGCGAGCGCAACAAGGGAGATGAGAACAAGAAGGAGAAAGAGGAACGTGACCATGTGATATTCATCGCGCACGTGGGTCCCGATGATCGCAATGAACGGAAGCAGGAGCAGGAGAGGGATCGCGGGGACAGCTGGAACCTGGGTGAGCACAGGATCAGGACCGGCGTATCGCCGGTCCAGGATGAGCGCGAGGTAGAGCAGGACCTGCACGACAGCGATGATGGTGATAAAGAGGATCCCGAATGAGAACGGCCGGGCGTACCCGATTTTTGGGTAGATAGTGTTTGCGGCAAGACCGGTGAGCATGAGGACCACAAGGCTCAGGCCAACAGAGTAGAGCGTTGTCTCGACCGTACCCAGATCATGGAGCCTGAGCAGTTTGAGCACCAGAATCCCGGGCAGGAAGGTGAGGTAGATGAAACCCAGAGCCTCTCGCGCGATCGGTATCTGGTAGCCGATGAGATCGAGGCAGATCACCCCGATGAATGCGACCTGGAAGACCTGAAATACCCAGAAGAACGTCTTGTTATTCCAGTCGTTCATCTGGAGGGGGTTGAGCAGTTGCATTGTACCTCGTGCGGATTCCGGTCGAGCGTGGGAAGTGGCACCACGCCATCCCCTCAGCGGTTCGCATGCTGTATCGTGCACTAACTACCGGTTTAACCTATAAAAAGTTTGCCTGGAGACGCGTGTTTGGGGGAATTGCATCCTCGCAAACTCATTGTGCCGGGGATCCTGGCGGTAAGGGCTTCGCATCGATGGTAGGCGCCAGTTCGCTGTAGACTGCGATGAGGGACTCTGCAATCGTGGACCAGGCCATATCAGTCTTCAGCTTTGCGTAACCCTGCTCCCCCATACGTCGGCATGCCCCCGGATCCTTCAGAAGGCGCACGATTGCTCCCGCAAGTGCCACCGGGTCACGAGGCGGCACAATATACCCGGTCTTTCCATCGTCCACGATCTCAGGCAGGCTCCCCACATCCGTGACTACCACCGGTCTTTTGAACCCGTATGCGGTCGGTATGACGCCGCTCTGGGATGCCTCGATATACGGGAGCGCCACGACGCTCGCCTGCTGGAAGAGCCGGGCCCCTTCTTCGTAGGGGATTCGGTAGTTGTAGACCTCAAATGCGTCCCGGCCTGCCATCATCTCCTCGTACCTCCTGAAGTCTTCCCCCGTACCGGCGATGACGATCCGGGCGTCAGGGATCTCCTGGGTGATGAGTGGTTCTGCCTGGATCAGGCAGTCGAGTCCCTTGTAGCGGTGGATGCGCCCGAAGAAGAGCACCCGGGGACCATCAGGCTCCAGCCCCTCCTGCTCGTACCTCGTAAACGGCGTCACCTCGTGCTCACCGATCGGGATGACATGCACCTTCTGGCTGGGAACATGGTATTTCTCTACCAGGACCTCTTTGAGAGCGTTTCCGTGCACGAAGACCTGGTCGGTTAGATGCCGTGACATGAACAGGGTGAGCCGGTAGAGCAGGGAACCGATCTCGAAGAGGTGATCTTCGCCGCGGTGCGGCTCGATATCATGGAACGTCGCCACCAATGGGTATCTCCTGAGCATGGGGATAAGGGGGCAGAGCATGGGGTTGTTCACCTGGTAGTGGACGATGTCAGGGTTGAAGTCATCGATCGCGGTGACGATATCCCGGATCAGGGGGTAGCACGACGGACCGAACCTCCCGGCGTGCCGGGAGTAGCCAAAGATGTTGACGTTTACCTTCGGGTCAATGGTATCCAGGTACTCCTCTGATTTGTAATCAGGGAGCAAAAGCAGCACCTCGCTGTGTCGGGCAAGTTCGTTTGCCATCTGAATGGTGTAGTCGTAGAACCAGAAGGTCAGGCATGCCACCCGCATAGAACCCCTCTCTGCGGTGATAAACTATATAGATATTGCGCATCAGGGCCCCGCTGGGCCGATGAAGACATGAACGGTAATGATGGGCCGGGAGGGGTTGTCTGACAGGTTCCCACCGGCTACCGCCACAGGTCCGGTGTGCCGGGGTTCTTCGTGCGTGTAGGGTTTGAGAAGCCCCCGGATCACCTCAGGACCTCATGCATCCCGGAAAGCCGCTACCCCCTGCGGATTGTCTGGCCTGGAATTTGGCATCCCATCAGTGATCCGGGCTCGTCAGGAGACGAGAAGATGGCGACCTTCATGACCAGAACAGAGATCAAACAGCACCTGGTTTCTGTCGCCGGGACGAGACTGGCGCTATTCCACGCTGCTGCCGGAAGGTGGCCCCCAGGGCCCCCGGATCATACCGGCGCAGGGAACCAAATTACGATTTGCTCTGCATGAAAGCGTTTCTTGAGTGGATGATCCAGTCGATCGGTGTCAAAAGGCGCGAGTATTAATAGGTTCTGATTTTAATTTTACTAATCCTATAAATCAGTTTTGTAGAATCCAGAATTCGCTATAACATCTCTGTTCAGGAATATACCGGCCAGTGCAGCCAAATATTCCAAGAGATTTATTTTATGACGATATATATCTTCAAAAAAATACTTATACCGCGATTGAAAGACGGTAGTTCTACCTCACAGAGAGGCTGAATGGCATGACAGACAGGCGAAATACACTAAGACTGGCCGCAGTACTTCTGGTCTGCTGCCTTATACCGGCATTCACTCCGGTGACGGCGGCCGGGTCTGCAAGTCCAGCCACGCTTACCGTGGCTGCAAGCGATAGCACCGAACTGTCGAAGAACCAGGCTGACTATGTCTGTGATGGAGTCGATGACCAGGCCGAGATCCAGGCAGCGCTCGCCGCACTGCCGGAAGGGGGTGGCACGGTCGTCCTCTCAGACGGAACGTTCAACTGTGCCGGGGTCATCGCTCCTGGAGCAGGCACAACACTGAAGGGTCAGGGTCCAGATGCGACAACCCTCGAGTTCACGCATGATGGACGTATCAACGTCGACCAGGAGTACGTCACGCTGGACGGATTCCAGATCAAGGGAACCGGCTACAGCAGTGGCGTCAAGTGGCTCGGTGTGATGACCATCCGTGCAAGCCACGCAGAAGTCCACAACATCGTAGGGACGGCTGATGCAAGCATCCAGGCGGTCTTCCTCCTGATCCATGACCCGGATGTCTACGCACCAACGCTTGAGGATGTCGAGTTCATCAACTGCAAGGCCGTGGACACCGGAACTTACGGATTCCTCCACAACGCCTGGGGGACGACGAACAAGGTGATCAAGGA
>CAZYWX010000114.1:0-5308 GCA_964651285.1 uncultured Methanoculleus sp. | reverse complement strand
TGTGTTCTCAAACCCGTGAGATGGTGATCAGGGTCGGTTTCGACTGGAGATCGGCATCCCACTCATGAATCGGACTCATCACTGCTATTTTGGGAGATCCAGCGGGCCTGAGCCGCGGTGACAGTTCAACGCGATGGAGAGAAACGTTATGGGGAGCAACGCCGAAGTCTCGATCGGGGAGGCCGCAAGCGCCGTGAACGAATGAAAGTAAGGTGGATCTAGGGGAATGTAACACATGAAACTCACGAACATCGTGCTTGCCGCGCTCCTGGCAGCCCTCGTGCTCACCGCGGGGTGTGCGTACCACTTTGGAAATGAGGATGCGCAGGATATCGCTGTCATCCGGGTGGATGCATCCGGTGCCGAGATGTGGAAGCATACCATCGACAGCGGCTTTGGAGGACTCTTTGAGGCGATATTATCGGTGGCTCCGACGCCCGAAGGCGGCGTCTTTGTTTCGCATTACTACCTCTATCCTCCTAGTTCTCATCCGGATAAGATCCACTGGACCACGTGCATCGGGGCCGACGGGGGCGTTGTCTGGGACAGGGACTTCTCCTCATCATTTAAATCGATGACCCCGACGCCGGACGGCGGGTTCATCGGCATCACCGAGTTCGGCTCCAGTGTTGTGCGTGTCGGCCCGGACGGCAGCCCGGTATGGACGATCAATCAGACAATGATCGCAGATGCCCTGCCGAAACCCCGCAAAGACCGCTACAATACACCTCAGTTTAACACCGTCGTTCCGGTCGGTCCCGAGAGGTATGTTATTGCAGGTAATCTCTGGGTTCCATCATGGAGTTTTATGGCAACGGTCAACGGGTCGGGGGAGATCACGGAGGCGAAAAAATTCACTGACCACCTGTCCATCGGAAACCTTGCACCGATGCCGGACGGCGGGTGGGTTGTGGTCGGAGGTGGGCAGGTGTCGCGGTTGCGTCCGAACGATAAGGTTCTCTGGACGAAGACGTTCTGGCAGGCTCCCGACGACCTTCCGGAGAACGTCACGATAGGAGGGCCGTGGGTTCGCGGGTTCCAGGTGAAGGACGGAGAGATCCGGGTGCTCTACGTGGTATCGGTATCCCGGGTGGATGAAGCGACCGCCGTGATCTACGGTGTGGACGAAGCGACCGCTGTGACCTACGGAGACGACGGCACGGTGCTCGGGGAGGTGCACATGGAGGTCCCGCAAAGTTGCCCCATAACCCTTGCTGCAGACGGGGGGTATGCCTTTGCCGCGCTTGAAAGCGATGAGCCCGGAACATACGGACCTCTGTCATCGGAAGGGTCGGATGTCCATATCGTGAAGATGGACGCCGACGGGAACCCGGAGTGGGACCGCACCGTCAGGGGCCCGGTGATCCGGATCGAGACGATCAGCGCGGTCGAGGACGGAGGATACATCCTGGGGACCGATATCCGGCGTTAGGTGCCCGGCCACACCCCTCGCGCGCACTTCTCCTGCCGCCGGTATTCAGGGGAGATGCCGGAGCATTGGGCTTTGCTGCCGAAAGACTCGCCGATTTTTCGGTTCCGGAGCCTTCGAATTTCCGGACAATTCAATGTTTGTCGCAGAAAAGGTACATGGGCGAACGCCGACGCCTTGAGCGGGGAAGCCGCATGCGGTATCCCGCGGGGCCGGGAACCCTGGTTGACGTCGTGCCCCGGTCCCCAACAGCATGTGCTTTACCAGGACAAAATCAGGCCAAAACCGGGTGAATGCCGGGTGGGAAACGCCGGGAAGTATGCGGTTGACTGGGTCGGAAGTTATGAAGGAACTCAGTCTATCTATGGTATCTGCGAAGAGAGGCGGCAGGACTGCGCGGGTTCGGCGGTCCTATGGACGTATTGCCTGACGGGAAGTCAGTTTTAGCGACGGCATGAGATCGACACGGGAATGTGCTCCCGCCTCCGATTCTGGTTTTCGGGGCTCCGGAGAACCAACCCCTCGCAGACTGGCACCAGCGAAGGGAGCAGAACTGTGGTGTCGTTCAAGGTTCTGCTGGGTGACGCGTTAGAACAGCAGCACTGCGGCGATCACGATAAGTGTTGCGATTCTGCAGAGTTTCATTGAGCATCGTAGAGAGATTTCTAAAGCCCCTATATGCCTTTTGTGGCCACCGCAGCTACATGTCGCGCGATACGTAGGTGCGGTGGCCGTAAACTATATCGAACCCCCTCCCGGATAGAAGAGCGTGGATGCCTGAACGGTATCCTGCGGGGGCCGGGTGTCTCGATTGGCGTCGTGCCCCGACCCCACCGCGTGCCCGGAGGCTAATGGTGCTGTTGGCTGTCATCGGAGATAGCCATTGCGGTTCCGTGGCCTCCCGGGTACGCGTGAAAAGAAGGTGAGAAGAACATGAAACTGGAAAAACTGTTCGGACCGGGTGTTGTTGCTGTCATCGGCCTGCTCCTGGCCTGCATGGCAGTGGCGCCGGTCAGCGCGGAAAACAGACTTTGTGCCGTGGAGGTTTCCGGGGGCTCACTCCTGATCGACGAAACCAGGGGTGTCGATTGCACCGCGTCGGCAGGCAGCTACATCGGTAACTATGTTCCGGGATTAACCTGCCAGATCGTAGTGAAATGCAAATATTTCGACACCAACGATGTGATCGGAGGAACGGCTGAGTTCCGGCTGAAAGGGCCGGACGGCACGGTGGCTACAAAGCTCATAAATGACATCCCGGTCATGGACAACAGCTGGGAGGGGACGTTGTCGGTGCTCTTCGCACCCGACAGTCCCGGTGCGTACCATTGGGATATCACATGCATTAGAGGCTCTGAGAGTGCCACATCACGCGGAGACCTCATCCTGTCGTGAGGGCTATCTCCGATGTCAGCAGATCCTTCCTCTCCCCAATTTTTTGGCCTATCCGCCGCCCTGCTCCCCGGCTTCACCGCGACGAAGGGGGGGCAGGACGATGGACGATGGTGATTCAGGCAGCAGAACAGAGGTAACGGTATGACAGCAGAACGGATTTTAATCGTGGCCCAAAAGGAGTTCTCCGATCACCTCACCAGCCGGAAGTTCTTGGTGATCCTTGCGTTGCTTTTGATGTTTGCCCTGTTCGGCATGCATCAGGGGGTCGACCAGTACAACCGGTACCTTGAAGAGTATAACCAGCAGTTGCAGACGGTGGGAGGTCCCATGGGGATGATGCCTGAACGGCCGTCGATCCTGATCATCTTCCGCCAACTGGAGAGTTCGCTGATGGTGTTCGGCGGCGTCCTCGCGATTGCGACGGGGGCCGATCTGGTCTCGAAGGAGAAGGAATCCCGGTCGTTAAAAACCCTCCTCGCACGTCCGGTCTATCGGGACGAGGTCATCAACGGCAAGGCGTTCGGGGGGATGGCCGCTCTCGGAGTCGCTCTGGCCGTCGCGTTCACGCTCACCTTTGCCGTGCTCCTCGTCTGCTCGATCGTGCCGACGGCGGACGAGGTTGTCGCCGTCCTGATCTTCGGGCTCGCCTCGTTCCTGTTCCTGCTTGCGTTCTTCGCCCTCGCCCTTGCGCTCTCGGTCGTCGTGAAAGAGAGCGGGCATGCGGTGGTCTACGGCCTGGCGCTTTTTTTCGCCCTCGCTTACCTACTGCCGATGTTCGGGATGGTTCTTGCGGGTGCGGTTGCCGGAGACATGCCGGAGAGACCGGAAATGCCGGCTTGGACGGATTCTGACGGGGTGACCCACTTATCGGGCGATGTAGCGGTGCTGAAGGCGTACGAGGAAGAGTGCGATCGATACACCGCGGATCTGGAGGTTTACCGGAGCAAACAGCAATTCGTCACCGATACGGTCAACCTCTTCTCCCCGACGATGGCCTATAATACCGTGGCCTCGACAATTGCCTATCCTTCGGAACTGCCGCCGGAGGATGCGGCAAGCCGGATCTGGCAGAATTTCGCGGCGCTGATCGTCTTCCCGTCGGTCTTCTTCGCCGCCGCGTATGGAAAGTTTATGCGGATGGATATTCGATGAGGGCGGAGAGTATCCCCCCATGCCGTCGGGTCAGGGGATCCAGGGAGGCTGTGGTCTCTCTCCCCTGGGTATCAGTCACATCCCGGGGGAGGGGGACAGATTGCGGCAAATCGGTGGAGCAAGGCCACGGTTGAGAGTTCAACGCGATGGAGAAAACCGTTATGGGGCGCAACGCCGAAGTCTCGATCGGTGATTTCCCGGACTGATGGTCATGACAGAACAAACCAGCCAAAGAACCCTTGCCGTCCTCCTGGGCCTGGCCGTCTTCCTTACCCTCTCGGTCCCGTGCAGTCTCCTCATCGTTCTCGGCACCGGGGGTCCTGGTACCCTGGCAGCAGCGCTCACCCTCCTCCTGGGAGGGATTCTCATGCTCCTGATCCTCCAGAGATACCGGAAGTACGGGTATCGGCCGGCACCCGCTCTGCTCGCGGTCGGCATCGGGTGTGCCGGTGCGTTCCTGGCAGTCCTCGGCGTTCTTATCCTCGGCCTTGCCTGGGCTGATGTCAACCCAGCCACCTATACCTACCAGGTCACGGTCACCGGACTCGAGAACTATACCGGCGGTCCTGTCACCGACATCCTGGTTCCACTCCCGCTTCGCGAGGGAGAGATGATCTTCTCCGAAGAAGACCTCGAAGGGCAGCGCGTTGGCGCCTGGAAGACTCTCTTTGCAGAGACACCGAAGGGAAGGATGCTTGCCTTCCAGACCATGGTGCGCGATCTCTCGGATATCAGCGTGACCTTTGGGAGTCCGGCGGAGAAGTACTTCCTCATCGACGATATAACCAGAGAATCCTTCAGCCCGGTCGTCGGCGAGGCACCGGCCGGGTATACCAGGTGGGCCTTTGGGACCGGGGATGTTCAGAACTTTACCACCCTGGTCAGGCTCGATGAGGGGATCAGGCCTAAGACTGCTGATGCCGGGCCGATCGTCATCCACCTCCGGATCACCGCAGGTGGCGGACGTCTCCATGGCATCACCGGGGAGAAGTATCAGGTTGAGGTCTATGAGGCGATTCCTCCCGGTGTCACCGGCTTTGTCCCGGTGAGGGCCCAGGTGGCAAGGTTTGGGGATGCGGGGATCGTACCGGTGAGAGAATGAGGTGAGATGTGTGCACTACAGCCAACCATCGCAGATTGGGGAGAGGGCGTGGGGAGAGTTCAACGCAATGGAGGGAAACGTTATGCGGAGCAACGCTGAAGTCTCAACCTGGGAACGCCGCGTGAGCCCGGGACTTCCTGCTCAGCCCCGCACACCCTCGTGATCTCTATGAAGACGCCCAAAACCCGCACCCTGACCCTGCTCATCGCCGTCATCCTCCCGCTGGCCTA
>CAZYWX010000113.1:0-5424 GCA_964651285.1 uncultured Methanoculleus sp. | reverse complement strand
TTTGCCATGCTCGCCGCAGCCGCCATCTACGGCATGGCCCGCCTGCGGGGCATGGGGAGCGAGACGCTGATCCTCGCCGGGATCGCGCTCATGTACCTCTTCTCGGCGGTCACATCACTCCTCCAGTATCTCGGGACGGCAGACAAGGTGCAGGAGGTCGTCTTCTGGATGTTCGGGTCGCTGGACAAATCCTCGTGGCCGAAACTCGGGATCGTGAGCGTCGTCGTTGTTGCCGTCGTCCCGATCCTCCTCTGGCGCGCATGGGACCTCAACGCCCTCGCCGAGGGTGACGAGGTCGCGGCCAGCCTCGGCGTCCCGGTGGAGCGGTCCATGGCCGGGTTCATGCTCGCCGCCTCGCTCATCACAGCCGTGATCATCTGTTTCACCGGCACCATCGGGTTCATCGGCCTGGTTGCGCCCCACATCACCAGGATGGTGATCGGGACCGACCACCGCACCCTCCTCCCCGCGTCAGGGCTCGTGGGGGCCGTCCTCCTCCTCGGCGCCGACTGCCTCGCCCGCACCCTGATCCCGGGGGCCATCATCCCGGTCGGGATCATGACCGCGTTCCTCGGCATCCCGTTCTTCCTCTACCTCTTCATGCGCAGGAGGGATGCCTGATGCCGCTGCTCTGCGTAAGAGGGGTCTCGTTTGCCTACCGCGACCGCCGGGTGCTCGAAGGTGTCTCGTTCACCCTCGATGCCGGTGAGGTCCTCGGGCTCGTCGGGCCGAACGGTTCCGGGAAGACGACGCTGATCCGGTGCCTTGACCGGATCCTCGAGCCCGAGGGTTCCATCCGCCTCGACGGGCGGGATATGCGCTCGATGAGCCGGCCAGAGATCGCGCGGATGGTCGCCTACGTCCCGCAGAACAGGGGGGTTCCCGGTTCCTCGACGGTCTTTGAGACCGTCCTGATGGGCAGGCGGCCGCACCTGCGCTGGAGCGTCTCTGAAGAAGATAAGCAGGCGGTCTCAGACGCGCTCTCCCTCCTCGGGATCGGCGAGTTCGCGTCCCGCAGGACCGACCGTCTCTCGGGAGGGGAGCGGCAGCGGGTGCTCATCGCGCGAGCGCTCGCGCAGGACGCCCGGGTCCTCCTCCTCGACGAGCCGACGAGCGCGCTTGATATGCGCAACCAGATCGAGGTGATGGCCCTCCTCGCCCGGCTTGCCGAGGATCAGCAGCTTGCGGTGGTGACAGCGATCCATGACCTGAACCTTGCCGCCCGCTACTGCCACCGCCTCCTGATCCTGAAGGAGGGGCGGGTGATCGGGAGTGGAACGCCCTCCTCCCTCCTGACCCCCGGGATGGTGTGTGCGGTCTACGGCGTCGAAGCGGCGGTAAAAGACGAGATGGGGGTGCCCTACGTGGTCCCCATCAGGCCGTCAGAGAATGAGAATCTGGTGAAGACTCCATGAAGATAACCATAGTTGCCTGGGGCAGCGAGCTGCTCCAGTTTTCTGGTGCGGCGCGGGAGGCGGGGATAGCCCTCTCCGCGTGGCAGGTACATGAACTGCGAGATGATTCAGAGAAGCGGAGACGGTGTAGTGAGGCGTGCCTGGGATCAGACATTGTCCTGGTCCACCCTTCAAACGACCCCCTCTGGGACGATATCCTGGGCGGTCTTCCTGAGGACCTCCCGGTTATAGCGTTTGGCTACACCGACGCCTGGTGGTCGGCCTCGACCGTCCCGCTCGCGGTCGTCTCCACCGTGAGCGCCTACTTCCTCTACGGGGGTCCTGAGAACATCAGGAACCTGATCCGCTATGTCCAGGCCGAGGTCGCCGGGATGGACGTCGCCTACGACCCCCCGCAGGAGACCAGGTGGGAGGGGATCTACCACCCTGACGCGGGGTGCGTCTTCGATGACACCGACGCCTACCTCGCCTGGTACCCCTCCCGGCACCCCACCCGTGTCGGGCTTCTCCTCTCCAGGACACACTGGGTAAACGGGGACCTGGCCGTCGAGGCCGCCCTGATCCGGGAACTTGAGAGGTACTATGACGTCCTCCCGGTCTTCTGCTTTGGTCTCCCTGACGAGGAGATCGGGGCCAGGTCTGACCGGGAGGTGGTCGAGACCTTCTTTACCGTCCCGATCTCCGCGCTCATCGACGCACGAACGTTCACACCGCCCCGTGACGCTGATGCCTTCACAAGAACGCTTGAAGGGCTCAACGTGCCGGTCTTCCATCCCCTGATCCTCTACCACAGGACTGAGGCAGAGTGGAGGAACGATATCAACGGGATGAGCGGGAGCGACGTCTCCTGGTATGTCGCGATGCCCGAGTTCCTGGGCGGGATCGAGATGGTGCCGATCGGTGCGGCCGAGAACCCTGACCTGGCAGGCACCGAGGGCGAGCGGCACGCTCCGCTTGATGAGCGGGTGAAGACGTTCGTGGGTCGGGTCAGGCGATGGATCGACCTTGCGCAAAAACCCGTCGGAGCGAGGCGGGTCGCCTTCATTCTCCACAACAAGCCCTGTGCATCGGTTGAGGCGACGGTCGGGGCCGGGGCGCACCTTGATACGCTGGAGAGCGTCGCCCGGATCCTCGAGGCGATGCACGACCAGGGGTATGCGGTCGAGTGCCCGGGGAGCGGGAGAGCCCTGATCGAGACCATCATGAACAAAAAAGCGGTCAGCGACTTCCGCTGGACGTCGGTCGAGGAGATCGTCCGGAGGGGAGGCGCCCTTGCCCTGGTGGAGCCTGAGGACTATGCTGTCTGGTTCGAGACCCTGCCTCCCGGGGTCAGGACCAGCATCTGCGAGGCCTGGGGACAGCCGCCCGGCGAAGAGATCGACGGGGTTCCGCCGGCGATGGTCTATGAGGAAAAGATCGTCGTCACCGGGGTGCAGTTTGGAAACGCCATCGTCTGCGTCCAGCCGAAGCGCGGGTGCGCCGGGCCGCGGTGCGACGGCGAGGTCTGCCGGATCCTCCATGACCCGGGCGTCCCGCCGACCCACCAGTACCTGGCAACCTACCGCTACATTGAGGAGACGTTTGGTGCCGACGTCGTCATCCATGTCGGGACGCACGGGAACCTCGAGTTCCTCCCCGGAAAGTCGGTCGCCCTCTCTGATTCCTGTTACCCCGGGATCGCCATCGGGACCGTCCCCCACCTCTACATCTACAACGCCGACAACCCTCCCGAGGGGACGATCGCCAAACGGCGGAGTTATGCGACCCTGGTTGACCACATGCAGGCGGTGATGACCACAAGCGACCTCTACGCAGGATTAAAGGACCTCGAGGAGCAGATCGCTGATTACAATCGGGCAAAGGGCGTCGACCCGGCGCGGGCGCACGCGCTTGAGCACACCATCGCCGACCTCCTTGAGGAGACCGGCATCGCAGGCGAGATCGGGTTTCCGGGCATGCACGAAGCGGGGACGCCGTTTGAGGAGGTGGTCGCCGCCGCTCATACCGCCGTCTCCAGGATCGCCGATACCAGGATCCCTGACGGGATGCATATCTTCGGGGAGGTGCCGGAGGGTGAACGCCGGGCAGAGTTCATCCACGCCATCATGCGCTACGAGGGCAAGGTGCGGGGTGCGGTGCTTGAGATGATGGGGTATGACGCCTCGACCGCAGACGATGCCCTGCTCCGGGACGCGGAAGCCGCAGCAAAGGATCTCATCGCCGCGATCCTCGCAGGGGAGCCCCCGGACCGCGCGGCTGAGCGGATCCTCGCCGGCAGCCTCCGCCGCCTCGACCTGGATGCGCTCGAAGAGATCAGGGCCGGAGTACTCGACCTTGCGGCGCGGATCGACGCTTCAGACGAGATCGGGAGCCTGCTCTCAGGTTGTGCCGGGGGCTACATCCCGCCAGGTCCCTCCGGGCTGATCACCCGGGGCAAGCCTGAGGTGCTCCCCACCGGGCGGAACTTCTACTCGCTTGACCCCTTCCGCATCCCCACCCGCGCAGCGTGGCGGATCGGGATGCGGCTTGCTGAGAGCATCGTCCAGAAATATCTCGACGAGATCGGCGAGATCCCGGAGAACATCGGGATGTACTGGATGGCATCAGACGTCATGTGGGCCGACGGCGAGCAGCTTGCGCAGGTCTTCTTCCTCATCGGGGTCGAGCCGGTCTGGATCGATGGCAAGGTCAGGTCGTTCCGCGTGATCCCGCTCGAAGAACTCGGTCGACCGAGGATCGATGTCACCATCAAGCTGAGCGGGATCCTGAGGGACTGTTTCTACACCTGCATCGAACTCCTGGACGACGCTATCTCTGAGGTCGCCGGGCTGGACGAGCCGCCTGAACTGAACTTCATCCGGAAACACGCTCTCCAGGGAGGCGGGACTGCCAGGATCTTTGGGAGCAAGCCGGGCACCTACGGCAACGGTGTCAGCCTGGCGGTCTACGCCTCGGCCTGGAAAGAGGATGCCGACCTTGCTGAGGTCTTCCTCAGGTGGAACCGTTACGCCTACGGGCGGGATACCTTCGGCGAGGAGTCCAGGGAGACCTTCTCTGCGCAGCTTGCAACCGTCGATCTCACCTTTAACAAGACCGTGACCGACGAGTACGACCTCCTCGGGTGCTGCTGCTACTTCGGGGCGCATGGCGGGTTGACCGGGGCGGCCAGAGCGCTCTCCAACCGGGATGTGCCCGCCTACTACGGCGATACCCGCGACCGCGACCGTGTGGAGGTCAGGACGCTTGCCGAGGAGATCCGGCGGGTCGTCAGGGGGAAGGTTCTCAACCCGAAATGGATCGAGGGGATGAAGCGGCACGGCTACAAGGGTGCCGGGGATATCTCGCGACAGGTGGGGACCGTCTACGGATGGGAGGCGACGACAGGGGAGGTGGACGACCGGATCTTTGACGATATCACCCGCACGTTTGTCCTGGACGCTGAGATGCGGCAGTTCTTCGAGGACGAGAACCCCTGGGCGCTCGAGGAGATCGGGAGGCGGTTGCTTGAGGCGCACGAACGCGGTCTCTGGGATGCCGACCCGGACGTCCTCGAGGGGCTGCGGGCGGCCTACCTGGAGATGGAGGGCTGGATCGAGGACCGGATGGGCGATGCCGGCGGCGACGTCCAGGGTGGGGCGGTCCGCGTGGTGACCCTGCAGGACCTGGAGGCGCTGCGGGAGAGGGAGTGATGTCAAAGGCACCCGGTCGGCAAAGCGGAAACTTCGCAAGATTGCTGGACGGGAAAGACGGTTTGTGACTGAGCACATCCCCAAAGTCTCTGGCGATCGATGATCCCGCGGGGGGTCGGCGCACCTTCACGCAGGGGAACGCCGATTCGACGCATCCAGGGCGCAGATATCGGAAATGCTGCCTATGCCCCGGGTATCGCGCCCTGGGGGAGGGACCGGGAGGGGGTCTCCCCCTCCCGGCAGAGGAGTTCTGGGGTAACCTCAATGATACCAACCAATTGCATATCGAAGCAGATTGTGAACTCTAATTACACGGTCTT
>CAZYWX010000112.1:0-5432 GCA_964651285.1 uncultured Methanoculleus sp. | reverse complement strand
AAAGCCACCTCATACCAGGAAGGGCATGCATGACCCGGGATCATGCCTGCCCGCAAAACGATCGACCTCAGGAACCCCTCACGATCCCGCCCCGGTTCCGGGGAACACCGTTGAAACCCCACTCCCAGATCTCAGTTCGCGCCCTTACTCCCTCACCACGCCCCATCGTACGAGCAGACCATCATCGAGTCGCTCGGTCTCGATGATGCGCAACCGTGCAAAGTCAGCCTCCCTGAGAAAACCGGCACCGTCCGCTGGCGTGGGGGCATCCTTCCCACCGATAACAAGATTCCCGATGAATGTCTGGAGTTCGTCGACGAGCCCCTGCTCAAAGAGCGACCAGATCAGGGTCCCGCCCCCCTCGACCATCAGGCGCCGCACACCCTGCCGGTACAGCTCTGCAAGCAGGGCCGCAAGATCGACAGTTTCGTCACCGACGGTGATAACCGTGGCGTACTTTCGGAGCTCCTCCACCCTCGCAGGGGGTGCCGCACGCGAGACCGCGATGATACGTGCCCCGCCACCCTTATGGAGTATCTCCGCATCCAGAGGAATCTGTCCAGAACTATCTACCACGACACGGATGGGATGTTCGTCCTTCCCGGCCGCCATACGCTCGGCCCGGAGCCCTGGGGACTTGACGGTGAGCGAGGGGTCGTCGGCAAGCACGGTGCCGATACCGACCATAATAGCATCACTCTTCGCCTTGATCCGGTCGACCCGCGAAAAATCCTCGGCCCCCGAGATCCTCACCTGCCGCCGCTCTCGCGTTGAGATCTTCCCGTCAGCGCTCATGGCAACATTGACGAAGACAAACGGGCGCATATGCAAGGTTTGCACGACGATCCTCATATATGCTATCCTCCGACGTGATACAGACCGGTCCGCGACCCACAACTACCCGATCAGAACAGGAGGAAAAATTTATCATAAAATGCCTGGATAACACGAAAAAATAAATTCGCGTCATGAAAAGATGTTTATCCGGCACCAGGACATTCCGAATGAAATATATAAACCGTATATGATATCTCTCATAATCCTTCATGTCTCCAGACCAGCGTCTACCTATCTTCTTTCGAGAAAACCTCTTTACCGGGACAGACGTCGTCAAAATGATCCTGCTATCATTGTTCCTGGTGATCTCTTCTATGATGGTAGCAGATGCACTTATGGCTGACACGTATACTCTCTACCCGCTGCTCTTCTGCAGCTTAATCCTTCTTATCGCCGTCTGGTTCCCCCGAGAGGGACTCAGGGTGACCGCACTCCTGGTTGCAGGGTTTGCGCTCATCCACCTCCACTACGCCCTCCTCGGGTTCGCCGTGGATCCGGTAGTCTCCGGACTCTGCATGGTGGCACTCTTCGGGTTCTTCGGAGCCACCACTCTCTTCTCATATGACTCCCGGCGCGACAAGGACTCCCAGCGTGCCATCTCCCGGTACAGACACCTCGTCGAGAACACCGACGAGGCAAAGTTTCTCTGCGATCCAGAGACACTCCGGTTGCTCTGTGTCAGCAACCGCTACGCCGAAATCCTTGGTTACGCGCCCCAAGAACTTGTCGGCGTTCCGGCAGGGAAGTTCATGGCCGATGATGCCTGCAAAGCCCGTTTCATCGAGGAGGTGAGGAGAGAGAGGTGTGTAGAGGATATGAAGATGACCTTTCTTGCGCGGAACGGAGATGTGCATGCGGTCCTCCTCTCCTGCCAGACGCTGGTCCCCGAAGAGATCCTCATGTGCAGGGTTATAGACCCCTGCAGACAGCAGGGAGAGCACAGAGGGCATATCCATCCAAACAACCCCCTTTGGCAGGTCATTCAGCAGTCAAATGACATCTTCTTCATGCAGGATACCACAGGCCGCATCATTCACTTCTCCTGGATGCGCGCTCCTGAGTATGGCATCTCTCCCGAAGAACTCATCGGAAAGGACATTGCGACCCTCCTCCCTGACGACCAGGCCGCGCGGCATATGAGCAGGATCCAGAAGGTAATAGATGGACAGGAGATGGCCCGGTACAACCTTGATCTGGTGATAGCAGGTGTTCATCACACCTTCTCGGTCACGATCACGCCGGTGCATGGAGCGGACAGCAGCCTCATCGGTATCATGGGATCAGCGCGTGACATCATTGAGACACGGCGGCAGAGGCTTGCCTGCAAGCAGATAGCATGGGAGATCAACCAATGGAAGGAATTTATCACCACCATGTCCCATGAGCTGCGCACACCGCTGCAGCCCCTCACCGGCTACCTCCAGTTAATTGTCGATGACCCCGAATACTACGGTCTCTCAGGTGAGATGGAGAGCTATCTGAACACCTGCCTCAGGTGCGCCGAACAGGAGAAGGTGGTGGTGGAGAGAATGATCGAGCTGAGCCTGTTTGCGATGGAACATGTCGAGCTCACCATCCAGGAAGTCTCGCTCCGTCACCTCACCGACGATGTCATCACTGATGGCGGATATGACCAGGAGGCAGAGATCTGGAATAACATACCGGAAAACGTGCGGTTATGGGGAGATCCCGATCGACTATACCTGGTGGTGGAGAGTCTGATAGCAAATGCAGTTAAATATAATAGGCCGCCGAAAAAAGTATGGGTTGATTACAGAAAATCAAATAAAAACCATTATATCGTGGTGCGCGATACCGGCATCGGCATCCCTCAAGATCTCAGGGATTCGATCACCAGACCGTTCCACATCGGGGACGCCGAAAAACGGAATCGCAAAGGTGGGCAGACAAGCCCGGGACTCGCGTTCGCAAATAAATATATCCAGCTGCATGGAGGGGAAATTACCGTGACAGGAAGAGAGGGTGAAGGAACCACCTTCACCATCAGAATACCAGAGGTGATGTGAACCATGGGAAACAAGATCATGGTTGTCGATGACGATCTGCCGACTCTCGAAGTAATGGAACTGCTGCTCCGGAAAATCAACCGTGAACCTCTTCTGGTCCATAACGGGTGGGATGCCCTGCGGATGATCAGGAAAGAGAAACCGGCTCTCATCATCCTTGACGTGATGATGTCCCCCATCGACGGGTGGCAATTCCTGGAGGAACTGAAGAGGGACAAAGAACTCAAGGACATTCCAGTCCTGCTCTTCACTGCAAAACATGTCTGGCCAGAGGAGTATTCCCGATATGCCGACGACATCGTCGGTGTCCTGGAGAAGCCCATCTCGCTTGCTGAGCTGAAGACTGCGCTGGAGCGAGTCCTTCCTCTGGAGACCGCTTCGGGACCAGATGACGGTAACGCTCACCAGAAACCCAAAATTCAGAGCAGATAATCTCTTTTGAGAAGGGGCCTCCCACCCGGGATCGCTTCACTCTGTCCTGCCTGTCAGGGAGGTGCCCCTGCCAGCATGAGAACACCCTGATCTGACATACACCTCAGGGTTCCCGCCCCACTCACCGCAAGGCATTTTATTGTCCGGGTGTGTATCACCCGGGCAAGTGAGTCTCATGATCGTTACGGACCTCCCTTGTTGCCCATCCCTCAAAGAGTACGAGCGGATCGTTGGATCAGAGCGGCTTTCGGCCATCGAAGAACTTGCCGGGCGGCTCTCAGGCATAAAGATCCAGGAGATCAACTCAACCCGCTACGGAGGAGGTGTCGCAGAGATCCTGACATCGTACGTTCCTTTCCTCAACGCGCTCGGTCTTGAGACGATATGGAGCGTCATGGAAGCCGAACCTGCGTTCTTTGACGTCACAAAAACCCTCCATAACTTCCTCCAGGGTCAGGATGGGTTCTCGCCAGCGATGATCGAGATCTACTGGGATGCCCAGCGACAGAACGAAGGTCTGATTGAGGAAGATTGTGACGTTGTGACCGTCCACGACCCCCAGCCACTTGGTCTGATCGAGTTCCTGACAAGCAGAGAACTCGAGCAGAAGAGGCTGCTCTGGCGATGTCATGTCCAGCTGGAGACGGTGCCCACTGAGACTGTGGGGGGCATCGGCAATATCCTGCGACGACTGGTCGAGAAGTACCACGCAGGGATATTCTCCAGTTTCCAGTACCTCCCCCTCTGGAGCGTGCCGAGTTTCGTCATCCCACCGTTCATCGACCCCCTATCTGAGAAGAACCGCGACCTCCCCGAGACCGAGATCAACACCACTCTGGAGAAGTACGGGATCGACCCGGAGAAGCCGATCGTCACCCAGGTCTCCCGCTACGACCACTTCAAGGATCCGGTTGGTGTCATCCAGGCGTTCAAGAGGGTCCGCCGGAAGATTCCCTGCCAGCTCGTCCTCGTCGGCGGGCGGGCATGCGACGATCCCGAATGTTTCCTCGTCCTGCGCGAGGTCCGTGAGACGGCCGAGGACGATCCAGATATCCACGTGCTCGACCTACCGCCTGACAGCCATCGGGAGATCAACGCGCTCCAGCGCGCCTCAGACGTGATCGTCCAGAAGTCCATAAAAGAGGGGTTCGGGTTGACGGTAACCGAAGCGCTCTGGAAAGGGAAGCCTGTCGTCGGCGGGAACGTCGGCGGTATACCGCTCCAGATCCGCGACGGCTGGAACGGCTATCTGGTCTCGACGGTTCAGGAGACCAGCGACCGGATCCTGTACCTCCTCAGGCACCCAGAGCAGGCCAGGGAGATGGGACAGCGAGGGCGGGAGTTCGTGCGGCAATACTACCTCCTCCCCCGGGGGGTGCAGGACCACCTTACCGTCATCGACCAGCTGGTCAACGGCAGGATCACCGCCCGGGAGAGCGTCATCTGCTACCACCCGCAGGTGGTGGTAACACGGATGGCCGCCGGCATGGCGCAGTACTGATCTGCCTCCCCCGGGCCTGGTCCATAGGGCCCCGGGACAGTATGGCAGGGCGGGGTTGGGGGGCGCGTCAGCCCCGGTCGGTCACTCTATGGGGATCTTTTTTCCCCCAGGTCCTGGCCCACCGATCCCGATCTTCTTCAGGCGCACTTCGAGGACGCCATTCTTGAAACTGGTCTTTGCGCCCTCGCCAGTTACGCTCGCGGGCAGGCGTATCAGTCGGCTCAGAATGCCGCTCCCGCGCTCGCGGAAGTAGTACTCTTCCACCCCCTCCTCCGCCGCCCCCGTCTGTCTTGCGGTTATCCGCAGGGTCTGTGGGTTGAGGAGCCGGATCTGGATCGCGTCTTCCTCAGCACCGGGGAGCTCTGCAACCACGATCACCTCTTCACCATGGTCAAGGATATCGACCCTGAAGTCTGCAGAGAGCCCGCGAAAATCGCGGCTGCTCCCGCGAGTAAGGGGTGGCAACCCCCCGCCCATCATGCCTCGGACGATCTCGTCGAATCTGGTCTCCATGTCAACTTTCGCTTCCTCAAAACGCCGCCGTTCGGGACCGAAGGGGTCATCTTCTCCTCTGGTCATGGGTACCTCCTTGCAAGCTGGACAGGCCACCAGATGGCCGTGACCAGCCAACGGCC
>CAZYWX010000111.1:1562-5472 GCA_964651285.1 uncultured Methanoculleus sp. | reverse complement strand
CCACCTTCCTGACATTCCTGAGCGTCCACGTCACGTCTACACGGGTCGACTCTCCGTTGTGTTGCTGAACGTCAGCGTCTTTTCCCATCATCAGTGATGGCAAAAACACTGCAGGGGAGTCACTGATATACAGTTCACCGGAGAGCGACAGACCCCTGGGGGTGAGATAATCTTCTGTAGGGCCCGGAAACCCTCTGTTGAGGATAATCCTCCGGTGCAGCGGCATACCAGACCACTGTTGACACCTCTGCCGTAATGGAATGCAGGTTTTCGGGCGCTCTCTGGATCGATGTACGGGTTGCTCTGGGTGGTTGCAAGGACCGGCAGGATCCTGTCCTAAAGGGGTTCTGATATAACTTCTGTCTGCGGATACAGGACCCACTGTGCTGGTGAGCATTCATGTTGGCGGTATTATAAAACTATTAAAATGTGTTGGGGACTGCTATCTCTGTTCATACCACATAGAGTCAGAGCTTATCCCTGTTGCCCAGACCCAAAATGGCGGATGTTTTGCAGGTCTAATACTACCCAGCCTGGATCTGGCGTCTCCCACCCGCATGCTCACCCCGCCCGGGTCCACATCTCGCATAGCAGAGTTGCCGAACTCATAGACCATTTGCCTCCCCACCGCTTCCATCGCCACGGGATTTAGGTAGTTGTCTCCGTCATCAGGGTGTCCGCCGGCGGAGTTCCGAGGGTGAAGGGGAAGGTCGTGTAACCCTGGTCGGCGAGGTCTGACCGGTCGAGAGGCGCGTCCACGGCATAGACGATGTAGGTCCCGGGGTCGAGCCCGCTCATACCGGTCCTCCAGCGGTAGGTCCAGCAGCCATCATCGACCGCCGGCCGTGTGAAACTCTTCGGGTCTCCTGAACGGACAGGCGTATCAGGGTCCTCAAGCCTCCCGCCTGCCGGCGGCAGGTTCGGACCGGTCACAAAGAGGTAGACAGTATCGCTCCCCGTGCTCGTCCCCGCGAATGTGATCCCGCCCCCTGGATGGGCTACGATCATAAAGGCGAACATCAGGACTGCGGCGAGAGCGACGAGGAGAACGATACCTGCGAGGATTGCAACTCGATCAGACATGCGATCCACCGCCCCCCGATAGCGTCGGGAGATGATGAATCTGATCCCACCACCGGCATCGCAGGCGAGATCTCCCACCCCCCGCCTTCGTCAGCATCCAGGCCCCGAAGTTCCCTGGACTCGGGCTCAGGGGGGCGTGTTGATGATATCCCCGACGCCCTGCTCCCCCAGCCACCCGATCCCCGGGAAGAGCCCATCCCGTGGACAGAGAGCAATGGAGCGCCTACCTGGTCAACCTTGCGGAGCGTCAGAGCCGTGTCGACGGCGAACGCAGTTGAAGGGACAGAATCCTGTCATCTGTTCTGGCATGGTGCCCCGGCGGGCGCACCAGGCCAAACAAATGCCCGATCCCCAAGCGCCCACATCAACCAGTCCCCGGACAGCAGGGTCGATATAGCAGGCCTGATTCGGAGGGAAGCAGCGAATTACTTCCTGGAGCACATCCCAAAATACCTGGGCGATAGAAGAACCCCGGGGTCGGCGCACTCTCACGCACGGGAACGATGCTTTGAGGCATACCAGATGCAGCAATCGGAAATGTGGCCGTTGTCCGGCTCTCTCGCCCTGGGGGAGGGACCGGGAGGGGGTCCCCCCCTCCCGGCAGAAGAGTTTTGGGATAACCTCCTACATAACCACTAATGACCGTTTAAAAAAACAATGAAAAATACAATAACCAGTACCAGTTGCGTTATCAGATAGGCAGTGTCTATAAGATTCCTGGGATCCAGGCGATTGGATTGCACACAAGAAAATGTCATCATGAAGTTGCTGGACCATGCTCGAACGAGCACAGACCCAGGCTAAGCGAAAACAGAAAGAACACGTCGTTCACGCTGGTCGCAGCTAACCGTGGTCCGCTGGCAGATGCCGATGTCTCTCGATCTTCCAGAACAATCCCCCGCCTCGTGCCTTCTGCCACGCAAACGAGCCGCTTGCTGATGACACGGTTGATATTGGTCTTTTAAAAAAAAAACCGTTGTTCTCTCCCGAAGAAGACACAACCGATTGCATACCCGTACCTGGTGAGGGCACCCCCGGAATAAAGAAAGGCCTGCCCGGGGGAAAGGATATCGGGACACGATAAGGAGTGATTCCACCCCAAACTCAAGTCGGATAAGGCCTCGGCCAGAGATCTTAAAGATCTACGTGGATCAGAGCATTCTTCCGCACGTTCATGAAGAACAGAGTAATGACAGATCGCAGAACGGTGGATGCACTTCCTTGCCAGGTCATCACAGGAGAGAAGGACTGGGAAGGGGACAGCCACCTCACCGATCCAGAGCCAATCCCTGCAATCCCGGGAGACACGTCACCCCATCCGCACGCTCGCCCCGCAGTTTCTCGCCTTCGTCAGGGTCACCGACCCCCCGCAGTCGCCGAGTACCTCCTCTGCCGCCCGGGCCACCTCCCCCATCCCCAAATCTCCAACAGCGTAGACCGTCGGCCCGAACGAACTCAGGCCTGCCCCGGCGGCGCCGGCCTGCACCATCCCCTCAAGGAGTGAGGAGACGATCGGGCGTTGCAGCCCCACCTCGATCTTCTTGAACCCCAGAGCTTGCGTCCTATTGATCGCCGAGCCGAAGAGGTCAAGATCGTGCTCAACCAGCCCCGGGATCATCCGCATGAGCACCTCGTGGCAGAGTTCCCGCACCTCCTCGATCGGCACCGGGCAGTGGGTGCGGAAGATATCCACCTCGCGTCCCCCGTGCGCCCCCGCATCAATATCTGGCGTAACGAGCAGAATGCGCCAGTCTTCCGGGAAGGGGTGCCGGGCAAGGATCGGCGGGGGCGCGATGCCCCGTGACGCTGCCGAGGGGCGGAAGTCCTGCTTTCCTCCCCGTGAGCCGAACCGATGCCCACCGTCCAGGATGAACCCCCCCTGATCGAACGCCGCCGTGCCGATACCTGACGTCCCTCCCCGGCCGACGATCCTCGCAAGGTCGGAGACCGGGATCTCCCGGTCATAGAGCCGGCAGAGGGCGGCGGCCGTGGCAAGCGCAATCTGCGTTCCGCTCCCGAGCCCGGTATGCTGCCGGACGGTGGCATGCAGGGTGATCTCAGCGCCGCCCGGCAGCCCGAACCCCTCCGTCACCGCCCGGGCGGCCTCAAGAACCCTCTGCCGGCCGACCTCGTCGCCGCCGTGGACATCGATCCGGGGACTCTTCCGGGCATCCAGAACGCATCCGGGCTCATCAAGGGTAACCCCGACCCCGCCGTCCACCCTGCCTGATGTGCCGTTCATATCAAGCAGGGTGATGTGGATCCGCGACGGGGCGTCGACCAGCACCCTGAGTTCGTCAGCAAACACCGTGCAGGGAAAGACCTCCTCGATGGCGGTCAGTGGCTCCTCACGGTGGATGATCCGGTACTTCCGGGAGAGCACCGGTTCGCACCGGTGGACCTTGAACGCCCTGGCAAGGTCAGTCCCGGCCCGAACGACACGGGCATCGGTGATCTCCCGGCGCGACTCGATCCGGTGGCGGCAGAGGATCCTGTCGATAGGGATATCAGCCTGCAGGAGACCCTGCCCAAACGGAGGGGCAAGCCGACAGAGTGGGGTGCAGGAGACTGCGTAGCTGAGGACATCGCCCGTTACCCTATCCGTTACCTCCACAACGCGATGGATGACCTCGTCACCCGACTCGATCGCAAGCGCTGCAGCCGTCTCCGGATCGGCGGTGACGACCTCCTGCACCAGGGTGGTGAAACCGACCGGATGCCCGGTCACCATCGCAAAGAGATCTACCACTGCCCCGTCGGTCCCGATAAGGACCCTCTGCATCGGGGAGAGCCGTCCGACGCGTTGCTCGATCTCCCGGATCTTCTC
>CAZYWX010000111.1:0-1462 GCA_964651285.1 uncultured Methanoculleus sp. | reverse complement strand
GGATCTTCTCTGCGGTCAGGGACTCCATATCAGAATAGATAGATTCGGCACAGAAACTACAAAAAGATGATGCCGGGGATGCCATTCCCCGGTTCACTTATGAGAAGAGCAGGGGGAGGAAGTCCGGGGCCTGCACGAGCCCGAACGCTCCCTGCTCCGCCGCACGCTCGGAGAACGCCACCACGTCATCCCTCCCCTTCCCGAGGATCGCAAACGGCACCGGGTCTGCGGTATGGGTCCTGAGCCGTATCGGCGTCGGGTGGTCAGGAAGGACCGCGATGGTCGTCTCCGGTCGGTCCAGGACGATCCCGATCGCCGCATCCAACCGCTCGATCGCCCGCACCTTCTCCTCCACACTCCCCATATGCCCGGCCTCGTCAGGGGCCTCGACATGAACATAGACAAAGTCAAGATGCTCGAGGGCCGCGACCGCATATCTGGCCTTCGCTTCGTAATCGGTATCCAGGAACCCGGTGGCACCCGGGACGCGGATCACCTCCATCCCGGCAAGAGAGGCGATGCCGTTCAGGAGGTCGACCGCCGAGATCATCCCCCCAGAGATGCCGTACTTCTCGTAGAAGGGTGCAAGCGACGGCTTCTTCCCACCGCTCCACGGCCAGATCTCGGTTGCCGGGGCTTTCCCCTCCTTGCGGCGGCGGCGGTTGACCGGGTGGTCGGCAAAGACCTCCCGGGACCGCTCCATGCAGTCAAGGAGGATAGCAGCATCCCCGCCACGCGGGAGGTGATCCGAGATGGGCTGACCGACGATATCGTGAGGCGCGGTCGTCTCGGCGCCAAGCGCCCGGGGGACAACCATCAGGTTCCGGTAGCCAACCCCGGGGTAGACCCTGACATCTCCGAGTGCGGCATCCAGGTCGCGGAGGAGTTCAGCGCCCTCAGCGCTGGAGATGTGCCCGGCGTTGAAGTCCTCCATCACCCCATCGCTGACCGTGACCAGGTTGCACCGGTAGGCGATCTCCCCGTCCTCGAGGGTGACCCCCATACTGGCTGCCTCCAGCGGACCCCTGCCGGTGTAGGATGTATGGGGGTCGTAGCCCAGGATGGAGAGGTTTGCGATATCGCTCCCGGGCTCGAATCCATCAGGAACGGTCCTGAGCAGCCCGCATTGTCCCTCCCGGGCGATCCTGTCCATGTTCGGTATATCTGCGTACTCGAGGGGTGTCCTGCCCCCCAGTTCGGCAAGCGGTTCGTCCGCCATGCCGTCCCCGAGAATGATGACGTACTTCATGGTAATCCTTTGAACAGTCTGATGTATCTGGTAATGATCAGGCCTCCCGGACCCTGCTATCGGCGGGATCATGCAGCCGATCCGCCCGGGAGGATCTTCTGGGAAACGTCCCTATCGTCTCTGGCCAAGCATGGCACGGACCGCCGTGCGAACGCTCTCTTCGGAGGTGGTACCACACCGCCAGCCAAGGCTCTTGAGTTTCTCGACCGAGAG
>CAZYWX010000110.1:0-5512 GCA_964651285.1 uncultured Methanoculleus sp. | reverse complement strand
GGAGGAGGACCTCCTCTTTCAGGGCAGGATGGTCCGCTGAGAGTGCCAGGGACGGCTGCTCGCCGGTCTGGGATCCGGCGGTGTGCTCCCGGGCCCGGTACCCGGAGCGCAAACCTCCATCCAGAACCTCTCGCACAAGGGGAGAGCATTCGACTGCGGTCATCCTGAACTCTTCTGCCGCTCCCTCCCCTCCAGTTGATCCCGGGGCACAACGAGAGTTCTGCTTCCTGGATGCGTCAGGCTGGCGTTCCACCGTGCAGGAATGGACCGATCCACCCGGGTCGTTGGGATCCCCGACGATGGTGGTTCCTGCCCCCTGTCTCTACCCCGGGTCTTTGCAGATCGAGAGACCGGAAGTGGACGGTCAGGGGAGAACGGTGAATCAACGAAGGCTGAAGGGAGGTATCGCAGACCCGGGTGATCGGGGTCGCGCTACCGGGCCCATGCGCGGTCTGAATACCTCCGGCGGTTGCTTCGCCGGGAGGTCGATGATCGTGCTGAACCCTTCCTGATACCTGCTCATACGTCATCTCCTCCTGGATCGATGCCAGACAGGAGTGCTGTTTGATCGTGGGAGGGCAAACCCTCCTGTCAAGACCGACCGGCCAGACCCCTCTCTCTCCACAGAGGCGGAGGCCACCATCATCGATCGACACAGCCCTCTTCTCGGCCCGGGGTCGGTCACCCACCACCGCAGGAGAGACGATCCCGAACCTCTTCTGCCGGGAGGGAGCGACCCCGGGGGGCGAGAGGATCTCCCATCTCCTGCATCGGATCTGGAAAAAAATCGTCGTTCCCGTGCCGTAAAGCGACCCCGCCCCACCAGATCGTTTGATCGCCAGGCACCTTCCGGGAGGACCCCGGACACACGGGGGTCCCGACCTGAGGTCACCCTTCCCTCTCCCTCCCGCCGGTATCCTGCCCGGGGCAGACGTCCGCGCCACGACCATTTTTTACACAGGAACGCCAACAGGTAACCCACTATGGCAATCCATCCCATCGACTACCGCTACGGCACTCCAGAGATGCGTGCTGTCTGGAGCGAGGAGAACCGGTTCCGGGCGATCGTCAAGGCTGAAGTGGCGCTTGCCCGGGCTGAGGCGGCGCACGGGATGATCCCCCGTGAGGATGCAGAGACGATCGCGGCTTCTGCACCAGACGCCAGCCTCGAACGGGCGAAGGAGATCGAGGCCGAGATCAACCATGATATGATGGCGATCGTCAAGGCGCTCACCGAGGTCTGCGGCGACGCCGGCCGCTGGATCCACTACGGGGCGACCTCAAACGATATCCTGGATACGGCAACGGCCCTGCAGATCCGCGACAGCCTCGCGCTCATCGAGGAGAAACTGGTGCGCCTCCTCTCAGTGCTCCTCTCCCGGAGCGCCGAGACCAGGACTCTCGTCTGTGCCGGCCGCACCCACGGCCAGATCGGTGTCCCTACGACCTATGGTCTCAGGTTTGCAATCTGGGCAAGCGAGGTCGCCCGGCACATCGAGCGGCTCCGCCAGATGCGCCCCCGGGTCGTCGTCGGGCACCTCACCGGGGCGGTGGGGACCCAGGCGGCGCTCGGGGATGCCGGCATCGAGATCCAGGAGACGATGATGGAGATCCTCGGGATCGGGTCTGTGGATGTCTCAAACCAGATCATAGCGCGGGACCGCTACGCAGAGTACTTCATGTTCCTCGCAAACGTTGCGACGACGCTTGACAAGATCGCGCTTGAGATCCGGCTGATGCAGCGCTCCGAGATCGGGGAGGTTGCAGAGGCGTTCGGGAAGAAACAGGTGGGTTCGAGCACGATGCCGCACAAGAGAAACCCCATCAAGAGCGAGCAGGTCTGCGGCCTTGCCAGGATCGTGCGGTCAGCGGTCGGACCGGCGCTGCAGAACAACGTCCTCTGGGACGAGCGCGACCTGACAAACTCCTCAGCCGAACGGGTGATCTTCCCGGAGGCTTCGGTGCTTGCCGACCATATCCTGAAGGTGCTGACCGACGTGGTGGCGGGGCTGGAGTTGAACAGGGAAAACATCAGGAAGAACCTGATGCTGCTTCGGGGTGTGAACCTGGCCGAGTCGGTGATGATCGAACTGACGAAGCGGGGCATGAACCGGCAGGAGGCGCACGAGGTGATGCGGACCGCAAGCATGCAGGCCCTTGCTCACGACCAGGACCTCAGCCAGGTGCTCAGCCAGCGGCCGGAAGTCACCCGGTTCGTCACCCGCGACGACCTTGACCGCCTCCTCGATCCAGACGCGTATATCGGGACAGCGGTCAGGCAGGTTGACCGCCTGATCGAGAAACTCCGACCGCTCTGTCCATGAACGACCGGTTCAGGCGGGGTGCACCATCGCATCCCGCTCGGCCGTTGCGATCTCGCGGATGAGCCCGGCAGAGAGGTCAGCGATCGGGTAGTAGCTCCCGGCGGCATGCTCGGCAAGGGTCCTGCAGTAGCCAAGCCTGAACTCGAGGAACGAGTCGCCGGTCTCCTCGGTATCGATGACCACCGTCCTGATGCCCTGCGACCGGATCTCCTCTGCGAGACCGAGGACCTCGTGGCGCACGTCGCCTGCAAGGGGGACGTTTGCCCGGCCGTCGGAGATGACGACCATCATCGGGATCACCTCGCCATTCTTCCGCCGCTCCTGCTGGAGTACCTCCATGCCTTTTACCAGCCCGGCAGCAAGCGGTGTCTTTCCGCCGGTGGGGAGGTCCTCCAGCCGTTTCTGCGCGAGGTCGACGCTCGAGCAGAGCGGGAGGAGGACCTCGGCATCGCTCCCCCGAAACGCCACAAGCCCGACACGGTCACGCTGCCGGTAGGAGTCCAGCAGCATCGAGAGGACCGCGCCCTTGGCAGACTCCATCCGCCGGGTTGCTCCCATCGAACCGCTGGCATCGACCACGAAGACGCAGGCGACCGAGACCTTCCCCACCCTGACCCGCTCGCGGATATCCTCCTCCCGGACGGCGACCGCCAGCCCGTTCTGGTTACGCGTCGCCTGATGCGGAGCGGCGGCCCTGAGCGTGGCATCGAGCGCGAGATCCCGGGTCCCGGTCGGGTACCTGGCTGAGACATACCTCCCCCGTTTCCCGGCCGAGAGGGTCTCAAGCCGCCTGCCTGAAACCCTCTTTCGTTCCTTCGCGTCCCGCTGCTCGGGGATGCTCACCTCTCGCAGATCGATCGGGTCTCCGACCGAGAAGACGGTCTCGTGTGCGGCGCTCCCGCCTGAAGGAGGGGGCTCGCCGCCCTGCCCACCGGAGTCCCCGGCACCAGCCCCGTCTTCCCCGCCGCCATCATCCCGGGGAGGGTGGTCGTGCCTGTTCTCTGCGTCATCCAGCGCCTCTTCGATCTGTTCTGAGTCGATCTCTGGCTCTTCAAACGGTTTCCGGCGCATCCGGTGCGGGAGCGCAAGTTCCATGGCTTCCCTGACGTCGTCGCGGGTGACCTCGGTCCGCCTCTCGAGAGCGGCGATCGTCTTTGCCGTGCGGACGACGGCGATATCGGCGCGGTGGGTCCTGACACCGAGCCTGATGCATGCCGCCACCACCGTGTTCAGGAGAGCGTCATCGACCCTGACCGCAGGCAGCAGCGTCCGGGCATCGACGATCCTTGCACGCAGTTCTTCCTGCGCCGCGGCGTATGTCTGCCTGAACCCCCCGGGATCGCGCTCAAACGCCTCGGCGGCCCTGATGACCGCTACACGCTCGGCAGGGTCCATGATCCCCTCCACGGTCACCTGCAGCCCGAACCGGTCCAGCAGTTGCGGTCGCAGTTCTCCCTCCTCCGGGTTCATGGTGCCGACAAGGATGAACCGGGCAGGATGCGAGAAGGAGATGCCTTCCCGTTCCACCACGTTGACGCCCATGGCGGCGGCATCAAGGAGGATATCGGCGACGTGGTCGTCCAGCAGGTTGACCTCGTCGATGTAGAGGATACCACGGTTGACCGCCGCGAGGATGCCTGGGTCGATGCTCACCGCCCCCTCACGGATCGCCCGTTCCACGTCGATGGTCCCCACCACCCGGTCTTCGGTCGCTCCGAGCGGGAGGTCGACGACACGGACCCGGCGCCGATCCACCTCCAGGTTCTCACCGGCGGCCTTCTTCTCAGCACAGGCCGTACACAGGCCGCCATCGCCGGCCGGATCGCAACTATACGGACAACCCCGGATGACATCGATCCCGGGAAGTACATCGGCAAGCGCCCTGACAGCAGTGGACTTGGCTGTCCCCTTCTCGCCGCGGATGAGCACTCCGCCGATCCCGGGGTTGATGGCGTTGAGGATGAGTGCGCGTTTCATCGTCTCCTGGCCGACGATGGCGGTGAACGGGAGGACGTTCCTCTGTGCCTGATATGACATACCATAGAATGAGGTTGAATAGGTGTTAAATAATTTCTATTTGGTAGTAAATTCCCGGTCGGACGAGGGTGGAGTGCCCTCGTCCAGAACAGAGGATCAAAACTCTTCTGCGATACCGTAGCCATACGACCGCAACGCCAGGCTCCCTTTCTTCTCGGGATATGCGGCGAGCATGAGCCCCCGTATCTCCAGGAACTCCTCAGCTGCGACGATGGAGACCGGCTGGAGCAGTTCCCCCTCGCCAGGCTCCATCGACCAGGAGTGGATGTAGTAGATGTCAGGCACCCCCTCCTCTTCGTGCAGGTAGAGGTCTTTTCCACGCGCATACGCCCCGCCAGGCCTTCCCCGGGCTGCGGAGTAGAGACAGATGTCGTGGTCGGTGTCCAGCACAACCCTGCCATCGTTGTAGGCGATGCTACTCTTCATCTCAAATCACCGTTCACCCCGCCACCGGCAGGGTGGTTTGGCAGGCGGAGGGTGAACACCGGCAACCTGATGAGGTGGCCATGGTCCTTTCCAGGACCCGGACCCGGGCACCGGCAGCCCGCCACCGCCCACCAGGGAGGGGTAGGGTTCTTAGTGTTATAGTTCTTTCTATTAGTAATACATAATGCTACCAAACTTCAGGAAAATGAGATGGCCCACTCCGCCATCAGACCTGGTGACCGCCAGGGACCCCTCGTGAAGCCTGAGCGAGAGGCTTTGCACGGGTCAACTACCCCGCCCTGAAGGACGGGGCTTGTAACTACACTCTTAAGAGTGCGCTACATTCGGCTGGTTGACAGACAGCCTACTCAAACGGGATATACCTGCCTGAGCAATATTCCGAGCAGCATTGAGGTCAGCATGGAGTCGAAACCCACATTTCCGGCACCGGAACGACGAGCCTTCCCGGTTTCCTTTGCAGGTATGCCCACACACCGAACACTTTTGCGAGGTATACCGGGCATCGACAAGGACAACCTGTTACCCCAGAGCCTCGGCTTTGTACCGGAGAAACTGTTCGAGTTCGTAGAACGACCAGTTGTTCAATTTCCGGTTAAAATCCGTACCTCTCCGTTTCTGAACCCTGATCTTCGAGAGGTCTTCAAGAGCAAAGACCGTGTAATTAGAGTTCACAATCTGCTTCGATATGCAATTGGTTGGTATCA
>CAZYWX010000109.1:0-5605 GCA_964651285.1 uncultured Methanoculleus sp. | reverse complement strand
AAGGAGATGAAGGTGAGATCAGCGAGTTTGCGCTCTATATCGGGTGAACCGCTGGAACCTCGAGGCCGTGCGATGAAAACGCCCCTCTGTAGCGTATCGCTTGCGTGTGCTTCAACCATCTCCTTTTTCTTCTGGGTCGCCCCGCTCACCGGGCTTACTGCAGCAACATTCATATTGAGCGGAATCTCTCTTTTCGGTCTCCTCCTGTTCATCCCGGCAGCACGAGAGGAGGCCAGACCACGGTATTTCGACCTGCTGCTCCCCGGCACCGTCTTCGCCCTCGGTGTCGTGAGTTTCCTGGTATACCCCGATGGGAACTCGTTCCTTTCGGACCCGGCGAGCGGGATCGAGGTCGTCTGGATCGGCCTGCTTGCCGCGCTGTCTCCGGCGTCCCTGGCCTTCGTTCATCTTCTCCCGGAACGCCTGAAGGCGAAGGCGCTCGTCCCTCTTCGGGCGATCGCGGGCATCGTGCTCTTTGCCGCCATCATCGTTGCCTGTGTCGTGAAGGATACCGTTCTCTCGCCTTCGCCCACACTTCATCCCTGGAGCGGGCTCATCACTCTCTACTGGGCAGTCGGATTGCCACTGATCGGGTTTAACCTCCTCGCGATTGCGATCCGGTGCAGGGGGGACGATTGATCCGGCCCCCTGCTATCCATGGATTGTTCGCAGCCGGGAGCGGCGATCCCGACACCAGATACATCACCCTCCTGGCGCTCGGGCTCATCCTTGCGGCGCTCGTCTGCAGCGTCCCTGCAGGTGCAGTCGTGACGCCCCTCCCCGGACAGGGGAACCAGACGGAGATTCTGTTCGGGGTTCACCCGAACGCGAAGACCAACGAGACGATCACCGCGTTCATCGTCGAACACGGGGAGATCTGGTGGCATGAGGGTGCTTATAACCACACCCACAAGTACGTGTACGTCGTGCCGGCGAACGCCTGCGAAGAACAGCTCGTCTACTTAAACAAGATTGGTGCCGACGAACACGGCGGCGAACCGTCTATCGAGCGCATCTGGATCATCGGCTGCGACGAGTCGATGCCCCGGGCCGCGGAGCTCACATTCCCGGAGATCTTTGTGAAGTACCCGGCGCTCAGCAACGACGGCGGGGTGCGGTCGTATGTCGAGAATCAATCCCCGAACCGCTATGAGGAGGTTACGGCCAAACCTTCGCGGACACAAGTCTATTTCATCAACGATACCGGCGTGTTCACGGAGTATATCGTCGACCTCTCGGGAGGGGAGATCGTCTCTACGACGTACGTCTCGGAAGAGAACCTCACGGTCGGGAGAGCCGAAGCGGAGGCGCAGGCCCTCTCCGGACAGCCACCGGGCGCCCGCGTCGAGAACGTCGTGCTGAAAGTCTACGGCAACGACCGGATCGTCTGGGAGGTTACCGTTCGGGCCGGTTCAGAAACGGGCGTCGTGCAGGTTCCCTCGGACCCGGCACCCGGGCAGTCGATCCGGACGACGGCGGGTTTTGGAGCGGTCTTCATGGTTCTTGGTGCGGCGGGGATGGGTTTTGTCCTCTACCGGAGGCGGAAATAGGGCTTGAGTGACGGACATACCCATCGTGGGGGGATCCCAGCCTTCCATCCGGGCAGGTCTGTGTTCCTTCCGGTTCAAGAGGGAGCATCCCGCTCGGAAGACCGGCAAAGCCCTCTGCTCTGTCTCACAACGCGTACCTGACAGGGCTCGAACTCCGCTTCTACGAACCCGTGTCCCTTCGGTGCTCACGCTCCCGGACAGCACACCCGAAGAGCAGGCAGAAACCCGATCCTGCCCCTGCCCCGACCAGAGGCCCCGGGTCGATCCAAAAAAGAGAGGTTATGCTTCTTTCAGCATCGCGTCGATCGCCGCCGCCGCACGCTTCGCCGAGCCCATCGCCTCGATCACCGTCGCTGCGCCGGTAGCGATATCCCCGCCTGCGAAGACATGCGGGATAGACGTCCGGCCGTCTTCGTCAACGACGACGTTCCCCTTCCGCCCGCGCTCAAGCCCCGGGATCAGGGAGACCAGGAGCGGGTTCGGACTTGTGCCGATCGCCTGGATCACCATATCCACGTCGATGGTGAACTCGCTCCCCTCGATCGGTTTCGGGGATGGGCGGCCACTCGCATCAAGGTCAGAGAGCGACATCTTCAGGCACTCGATCCCGGTGACGCGCCCATCTCCCAGGATCCGGGTCGGGTTTGTGCAGGTAAGAAACGCGATCCCCTCCTCCTTCGCGTGCAGGACCTCGGCCCGCCGGGCCGGCATATCTTCCTCGCGCCGTCGGTAGATCAGGAAGACCTCCGCCCCCAGGCGGCGTGCCACGCGGGCGGCATCCATCGCGACGTTCCCACCACCGACCACCGCAACGCGGTCCGCGGGCAGCACCGGCGTGTCGTATTCGGGGAACGCGCCGGCGTGCATCAGGTTCACCCGCGTGAGGAACTCGTTTGCCGAGTAGACGCCGTTTATGTTCTCGCCCGGGATGCCCATGAACGCAGGAAGCCCTGCCCCGGTCGCGAGGAAGACCGCATCGTAGCCCAGGAGTTCGTCGACGCTGACGCTCCTTCCCACCAGGTGGTTCTTCTCCAGCCTGACGCCGAGAGCAAGCACCTGGTCGATCTCTGCCCTGACAACCTCTTTCGGCAGCCGAAACGCAGGGATACCGTAGGTCAGAACACCCCCGGCCTCGTGGAGCGACTCAAAGATCGTGACCGCATGACCAGCGCGGGCGAGGTCGGCTGCGGCCGTCAGCCCGGCAGGACCAGACCCCACGACCGCTACTCGCTTCCCGGTCGCCGGAGCGGTCGTGGGGAGTTCGATACCCTCCTTCCGCTCCCAATCGGCCACGAACCGTTCAAGCGCGCCGATCCTGATGGGGGTCTCCTTGATCCCGAGGATGCAGACCCCCTCGCACTGCGTCTCCTGCGGGCAGACCCGGCCACAGATGGCAGGAAGCATATTCTGCTCCTTGAGCGCTCGTGCTGCCCCGGCGAAGTCTCCTTCAGCAACCAGTTCGATGAACGCAGGAATATCGATGCAGACCGGACAGCCCCCCACACAGAGCGGTTTCTTGCACTGCAGGCACCGTTCTGCCTCGGCGATCGCCTCTTCGGGAGACAGGCCGCAATCGACCTCCTCAAAGTCCCGGACCCGGATCGCAGCAGGTCGGTCACCCATGGTGGCCACCCCCCTCACCGCACCGGCACTGGTGCTCGACGAACCGCTCAAGCGAGACCTTCTCCTGGCTGATGTAGGTCCGCTGCCGCTGCATCAGCTCGTCGAAATCGACCTGGTGCGCATCGAACTCAGGACCATCGACACAGGCAAACTTTGTCTCCCCGCCGACGGTCACCCGGCAGGAACCACACATCCCCGTCCCGTCGACCATGATCGGGTTGAGACTTACATAGGTCTTCACCCCGTAGGGGGCTGTCACGCCCGAGGTGACCTTCATCATGATGGCCGGACCGATGATCCAGACCCGGTCAATCGTCCTCTCGTCAAGCAGGTTCTTGAGGACGTCACTTGCAAACCCGTGGACGCCCTTGCTCCCATCGTCGGTCGTGATGTAGAGGTCATCGCAGGCCTCTCGCATCTCATCCTCCAGGATGAGGAGGTCAGCGTTCCGCGCCCCGATGATCCCGATGACGTGGTTGCCTGCGCGTTTGAGTTCCCGGGCGATGAACGGTGTGCTCGCGATCCCCACACCACCCCCGACGACGCAGCAGGTGCCGTAGGTGCCGATATCGCTTGGTTTTCCGAGCGGCCCTACGACGTCCATGATGCTGTCGCCCGCACGGAGGGTCGCAAGTTCCCGGGTCGTCTTGCCGACGACCATAAATATCACCCGGACGGCATCTCCTCTGACAGCAGAGATGGTGAGCGGTATCCGCTCACCCTTCTCATGCAGGCGCAGGATGATGAACTGGCCTGCCCGTGCATGCTGCGCTACCTGGGGCGCAGTTATCCAGTGTTCATAAATCTGGTCGGCGAGTCTGGTCGCCAATTCCACTTTGTACAACAGCTTCACTCCTGATTAGTCCTGGTCGATGTTAACGTCGAACGCTATCTAACGCTTCATACACATTGGAACTCCAGCCTCATTACTGCAGCTATTCTGCGCGGGCAGGGGAGGTCTCCTGTGACCGGTGGGCAGAGGTCAAGGAGCCGGGAGGGAGAATGGTTATCCCCCAACTGGTTGCATGCATAGGTATGCAGAGCCAGGTAGGCTGGGGGATTGTCCTGATCGTCATCGGCGCGGGGATCGCGCTTATAATCCCCATCGTCGGCATTCCGCTCGCCGGGCTCGGCGTCGCGCTGCTCATCTGGCGGGGGCGCGAGGAGATCATCGAAGAGATCAGGGAGTGAAGCGATTGATACTGACAACGACTGAAGAGGTGCCGGGCTACGCCGTGGGAGAGATTCTCGGCGTGGTCTTTGGCAACACCGTGCGGACGAAGCACCTGGGAAAGGACATCACGGCAGGGCTCAAAAGCCTGGTCGGTGGCGAACTCCAGGAGTATACCGAAATGCTTGCCGACGCCAGAACCGAGGCCTACAACCGGATGGCCAACGCCGCGCGCGATCTCGGGGCCGACGCGGTGGTGAATATCAGGTTCACGACGTCGCAGACCATGACAACGGCGGCCGAGCTCCTGGCCTACGGGACGGCGGTGCGGCTCGTCCCGAAGAAGTAAGGGAGGAACTACCCGGCCGTTTTTTTGGTTCCAGGCCGAGGTCGTTCTGGAGTCGCTCACCCGGGGAGGGGGCCGTCCCCGCCCTCCCGTGAAGAGCCACGGCATGGGGGTGTTGTCCCCCTGTCTCGTTTCTGGTATCTGGCTGGATCTGCCACGAGTGCACCCGGAGTTCTCCAGTGAGGCGCGAAATCCAGATACATCTTCTCCGGCCCCGTGGATATCCGGGCTCTTCGCCACGCACACCTCTCCCCCCAGCGAAGAGCCACGGCATGAGCACGCATCCTCGCGTCCGGGAGCTCGAGCGTGGAAACGCGGGCGGGGTGAGGACCAGAAAACCAGATCGGTTTCAACAGAACCGATTCCCCCTAAAATCTGTGTAAGCGTGCTCTCCAGCAGGTGGATCTTCGATCGCTGAACGTTTCCGGGATGACTGTTTCCAATACGGGTCTGAGGCCGTGGGTATCGGCAACGCATGGTCTCCGGTAGGTGCAACACTCTCTGCGATGAGGAGGAGAGAATCCCAGAACTCTTCTGCCGGAGGGGAGACCCCGTCCCGGTGATACCCGGACACCAGAAGCTTCTCTGCTTTCTGCGCCCAGGATTGCATCAAAATGCCGTGTATGAGGGTGCGCCGACCCAACCCCCGGGTTCTTCAGTCGCCGGACACCGGACAGGGTTGGGATGAGCCCGAGGGCAGGCCCGGGGTCATGCCTCTCTCCTGTCCCCCGCGTAGTGTGTTCTGTAGCACTCCTCGCCCCCCGGTTGCGATACCACAGCGCGCCTCGAGGTGACTTGTTGCGATGAACAGGATTCCGGGATACAGGGATTTTTGAGCGCCGTCAGGTGCGAACCCCTCAGGACCCTACCTCTTCACCTTCTTCCTCTTCCGCACCCTGACCGCCACACCGCGTT
>CAZYWX010000108.1:0-5692 GCA_964651285.1 uncultured Methanoculleus sp. | reverse complement strand
AGAGGTTTAAGGAAGCCATCGAGCGGACGACGTCGATCCAGGTCCGGATTCTCTCACCCGGCGAGAGCATCGAGATCGCTTCGGAAGGCTCTCCGGAGTAGGGGGGGACGGCACCCCTGCATCCGTGGTTGGGGGTGACCACCGGAAGGTGGTGATCTCCACGTTCCCACCATTTCCAGATCCTGAGAGGCAGAGAGTGCCTGGCGAGGTGGAGAGACCGACCCGCATTCATCTGTTTTTCAGACCGGAACCGATCCTTGAGCGCATCCCAAGAGCGTCTGGCGATCGATGATCGCGGTGGATCAGAGCGTCCTCACGAACGGGAACGACGGTTTTGACGCATACTGGACGCAGAAAATCCGAAATGCAGCCTACGCCCCGGTTTCTTGCCCTGGGGAAGGGGCCGGGAGGGGGGCGACCCCGCCCGGCAGAGGGGGTTTGGGATAACCTCCTTCATTGGCTAAAAAACCCGATCACCATGGCAGACCTGATTGCGGCGCCGATAATAGTTGTTGCCGCCAGCGAGTGCGCTGAGCGCCGTCTTTTCCTGTTGCAGTCGTGGAGTGGTCGATCGTTCCGTGACCTCTGTCACCCTGTTGCGGCAGAGAGTGAGGATCACTGCAACTGACGACGACCACCACGACTGCCCGGGCCGGTTGCATGTGTGCAACCTGAGGCCGGGGCTCCGGCGATTCCGACCCGGGAGAACTATCTCAAAACGGTCAATGGCAGAGGATAGAGCTCATCGAAGGAGAGGCCCCGGGGCACCCCGCACATACCGGGGTGGTTATCAAGATGGGTCGAGGTGTTCCTTGCGGATACGAGCGCAGGAAAGAGGAGTCACTTACTCCTCTTCCTCCTCAGAATCGAGAATAGTAAACCCGCTGACAAGGTCACCTTCATCAAGTTTCATGATCCGGACACCGAGGGTGTTCCGCTTCTGAACCGGGATCTCTGAAACCTTTGTCCGGATCACGATACCTGAATTGCTCATCACGATGATCTCATCATCGTCAGATACCGCCATCGACCCGACGACATAGCCGCTCCTGGCGTCGACAACGATGTTCCGGACACCCATCGTGCCCCTCCCATGACTGCGGAACTCATCAAACTCTGTCCGCTTGCCGAAACCCTGCTCGGTGATGGTAAGAAGGGTATGCCCCTCTGTGACCAGGGATATGGCCTGCAGGGTATCCCCGTTGCGGAGTTTGATCCCCCGCACACCCATCGCGTTCCGGCGAACCGGGCGAATGGCATCTTCATGGAACCTGAGGCTCTGCCCAAACCGTGTCGTCAGGATCAGTTCCTGATCACCGTCGGTCGCCTTGACATCCACCAGTTCGTCATCACCACGGAGGTTGATGGCGTTGATCCCGGTCTGCCGGGGCCGCGAGAACTCATCAAGCGCCATCTTGGCGACCCGTCCTTCCCGGGTAGCGAACAGGAGGTAGTGGTCAGAACTGAACTCCCTGACCGGGATCACCGCGGTCACCAGCTCCCCGGCATCCAGGTTCAGAAGGTTGACAAGGGCCTTCCCTTTGCTCGTCCGCTGCCCCTCAGGGAGGTCATAGACCTTTAACCAGTATATCCTCCCCTTATCAGTGAAGCAGAGGAGCCAGTCGAGCATATTCGCAGCAAAGACGCTCTCGACACCGTCGTCGTCTTTTGTTGCCATGCCGATGACCCCGCGTCCTCCGCGCCGCTGCTTCCGGTAGGTATCAAGGTCGATCCTCTTGATGTAGTTTGAGGCGGTGAGTGAGATCAACATCGGTTTATCCTCAATGAGGTCTTCCTCATCCAGGGGGCCGACTGCTCGCCCGATTCTGGTTCTCCGGGGATCACCGTAGCGGGCACTGATATCACTGAGTTCCTTCCTGATCTCAGCAAGGATACTCGCATCGCTTGCAAGGATCGCAGTGAGACGCTCGATCTCCCCCGCAAGGGTATCGCGTTCATCCTGGATCTTCTGGCGTTCAAGTGCCGCAAGCCTGCGGAGCTGCATCTTCAGAATCGCATCTGCCTGGACCTCGTCCAGCGCAAACTTCGTCACCAGCGCTTCCCCTGCCTCTTCAGTCGTCCTGGATGCCCTGATGGTGGCGATGACCGCATCGATGTTCTCAAGCGCGACAAGGAGACCTTTGAGGATATGCATCCGCTCTTCAGTCTTTGCAAGATCAAACTCGGTCCGCCGCCGGATCACCTCCACCCGGTGGTTGAGGTACTCGTGGATGAGTTCTTTGAGGTTCAGGACACGGGGCTGGCGGTCAACGATGGCCAGGTTAATGATCCCGAAGGTAGACTCAAGCGCTGTGTGCTTGTAGAGGTAGTTCAGGACCACCTGAGGCGCAGCGTCCTTCCGCAGGTCGATCACGATCCGCATTCCGTCCCGGTCAGACTCGTCGCGGATATCGCTGATCCCCTCGATCCTCTTGTCGCGGACAAGGTCGGCGATATTCTCGATCAGGCGTGCCTTGTTCACCTGGAACGGTATCTCGGTGATGATGATCTGCGGTCGCTGTCCCTCTTCCACGATCTCGGCGACCCCCCTGACCACACACTTCCCGCGCCCGGTGAGGTAAGCATCCCTGATCCCTTCACTTCCCATGATGACCCCGCCAGTCGGGAAGTCGGGGCCTGGTATGACCTGCATCAACTCCTCGGTGGACACCCCGGGGTCATCGATGACCCGGCAGACCGCATCACAGACCTCCGTGAGGTTATGAGGCGGCATGTTCGTCGCCATCCCCACCGCGATCCCGCTTGAGCCGTTCACGAGGAGGTTCGGGATCCGGGCCGGGAGGACATCTGGTTCCTGAAGCGATTCGTCGAAGTTCGGGACGAAGTCAACGGTATCTTTATCAATATCGTCCAGGAGTTCCTCTGAGAAGGGCGTGAGCCGGATCTCGGTATACCGCATGGCTGCCGCAGAGTCACCGTCGATCGATCCGAAGTTCCCCTGGCCGTCAGCCAGCATATACCGGTAGGTGAAGGGCTGCGCCATCTTTACCAGCGTATCGTAGATGGCCGAATCGCCGTGAGGGTGGTATTTACCCATGACCTCACCGACAACACGAGCACTCTTCTTGTAGGGTTTGTTGCTCGTATTGCCCATCTCCCACATGGCGTAGAGGGTGCGACGGTGGACCGGTTTTAAGCCATCCCGCACATCAGGGATAGCACGGCCGATGATCACGCTCATCGCGTAGTCGATGTAGCATGATTTCATCTCCTCTTCGATGTTGACCTCGATGACCTGATCAGACATCAAGGTTGATCACCTCCCGCGCATGGCGGCGGATAAAGTCTCTTCGGTCCTCCACACTCTCACCCATCAGTTTCTTGAATATCTCGTTTGCATAACTGGCATCCTCGATGACCACCCGTTTGAGCACCCGTCTCTCAGGATCCATCGTGGTGCTCCAGAGCTGCTCGGCGTTCATCTCACCAAGACCCTTGTAGCGCTGGATCGTGACGCCCTTCTGGCCCAGCTCGGCGGTTATGGCCCGCATCTCCTCCTCGCGGAAGGCATACCGCTCCTGTTTGCCTCTGGCAACCCGGTAGAGGGGTGGTTGGGCGATGTAGATGTAGCCGTTCTCGACCAGCTCTGTCATGTAGCGGTAGAAGAACGTGAGCAGGAGCGTCCTGATATGCGCACCGTCGACATCAGCATCTGTCATCAGGATGATGCGGTGGTACCGGGCACGTTCTATATCGAAATTGTCGCCGATGCCGGTGCCGATCGCAGATATCAGCGCCTGGATCTCGGCGTTCTTCAGGATCCGATGCTCCGAAGCTTTCTCAACGTTCAGGATCTTTCCTCGTAGCGGGAGAATCGCCTGGAACTTCCGGTCCCGTCCCTGTTTCGCAGAACCACCGGCAGAGTCTCCCTCCACGATGTAGAGTTCACTCTTTGCAGGATCGCGTTCCTGGCAGTCAGCGAGTTTCCCGGGGAGGCCGGTTGTCTCCAGCGTGCTCTTCCGCCGGGCGAGTTCCCGTGCCTTCCGGGCAGCCTCCCGGGCCCGGGCAGCCGCTATCGCTTTGTCCACGATCGCCTGCAGGGTCTTTGGGTGCTCCTCGTAATACTCCATGAGCGATGCGTAGACGAGCGAGTCCACGATACCCCGAACGTTACTGTTCCCAAGACGCATCTTGGTCTGCCCCTCAAACTGTGGTTCGGGGACCTTGGTGCTGATGACCGAGATGATCCCCTCCCTGGCATCTTCGCCCTTGATCTGGGGATCGTTGCTCTTGAGGAGGTGATTTCTGCGGGCGGCGTTGTTGATCGCCCGGGTGATGGCACTCCTGAAACCCTCCAGATGAGTCCCGCCCTCCCGGGTGTTTACGCTGTTGACGTAGGTGTAGATCGTCTCTGAGTAGGAGGTGCTGTACTGTAGGGCCACCTCGACCTCAACCCTGCTCTCGGGATCACGCTTCTGGAAGTAGATCACGTCGTCATGGAGTTTCTCCCTCCCTTCGCCGATATGGGAGACAAACTCCTTGATACCACCTTCAAAGTAGTGGGTAACCGCATCCCCGGTGCGTTCGTCCCGGAGGACGATCGTGAGCCCACGGTTGAGGTATGCGAGCTCGCGGAGCCGGTGGTCGAGCACGTCGTAGTCGAAATCGACCGTCTCGAATATGGTTCGGTCTGGCTGGAAGGTGATCCTGGTTCCCCGGAGACGCTCGTAGTCGAGCGGCTTCGGGGGTCGGGCGCCATAACGCTCCACATACCGGCTCTCCATCTCATGCTCCGTCTCCGGGCGGCCGGAGAGTGGCTTCGCGACCAGGCCCTGCCTGAACCGCATCTCGTAGACCTTGCCATCCCTGAAGACGAACGCGTCGAGCCAGCTGGAGAGGGCGTTGACGACCGAGACGCCGACACCGTGCAGGCCGCCTGATACCTGATAGGTATTCTTATCAAACTTTCCGCCGGCGTGGAGCACGGTGAGAACGATCTCAAGGGCGCTCTTGCCATACTGGGGCATGATATCGACCGGGATACCGCGCCCGTTATCTTCTATTGTGATTGAGCCGTCCCGATTGATAACCACCAGTATCAGGTCACAGTACCCGGCGAGAGCCTCGTCCACGGAGTTGTCCACAACCTCATAGACCAGGTGGTGTAGTCCCCGGGTACCTGTGCTGCCGATATACATGGCGGGACGCTCACGCACAGGTCTTAGACCTTCAAGTACCGTAATATGAGAAGCATCGTACATATCAGTCATCTGTGACCTCCGCTAGACGAGCGGCGTCCTGAATCGCAGCAAAATTCACAGTATATATTGGTATTCTAGGCACTTATAGTGTATGGCCCCGGAGAATCTCTGGATTCTGGCGGGATCCTGATCCTCCGGGATAGCGTCGGCTGGAAACTCGCCACAACCGGATCGGGGAAGGGCAGGTCATCCCCTACTGGTGGAGGGGTAGGTAGGCAGAAACTGCGCGCCCGGGTAGAACGGCAGGTGGGTTATCCTGACTGACCACCTGCTCCTCTCCGGGGCCCGGGCGGCACAGCCGGGGGCAGTATCTGGTTCTGGCGAATCGTTTTCGGCCACCGATGGGAGTAGTACTGGCCCCACTTTTCCCGGAGCAGATCCCGGCAGTGTCGGGTGATTGAAGATCCGGGTTCTTGCAGCAGGTTGATGATCTGATGCTATGGTCGAAGATCATGAATCGGTTCCTGGCG
>CAZYWX010000107.1:0-5703 GCA_964651285.1 uncultured Methanoculleus sp. | reverse complement strand
CTCGTTCTCATAGAGGAGGTAGTTTGCGTCGTCCAGCGCCACCAGGAGCACCTGCCCCTCCTGCTGCAGGACCCGGGCTACGGCATCAAAGACCTGTTTGAAGGATGTGCCTGACGCCGGCGGCAGGCGTCCGGTAACTTTCTGGTAGATCTGTGAAAAGATAGCAAACTTTGTGCTATCGATCTGACAGTTGACGTAGACAGGAATCAGCCGCCGGGTGGCACTCTCTACCTCGGCAAAGACTTTCTTGACACTTGTCGTCTTTCCTGTCCCCGGGAGGCCCCGACAGATGGTGTTGAGAGGCCTCCCCCCACGCAGACCAGGCCTGACCTGGAAGGCGAGTTCCCGGATCTGGGCATCACGATGGTTGAACTGCTCAGGGACGTGATCGATCTCGAAGACCTCCTGGTCCCGAAAAAGCGTCTCGTCCCACATGAGCAGGTCTTTCTTCATGATACAATCCTCATGTATTTGTGGTATATATACCCTCCTGCTTGTTACTCCGCGAGAGTGCCGGTCAAAAAAGATATTTATGGACGTTCCATGCACTTTTTGCAGAGTATTTTGCTCATGAATAACATCGAGAGTTTTGCTTGCGATTTAGTCACTTCTGCTCCGCAGACTTCGCAGACATCCTCTGCCCGGGATCTCGAGGGATCTGGTTCAGCTGGTTCAGCAGGTTCTGGCTGTGGGGGTGCCTGCTCCGGGAGAGGTTCGGGCTGTTTCGGGATGGTTACCTCTGGTTTTGCAGGAGAACCACGGGCATGAGGGGATGCAGGGTGCTCCTGCGCCACAGGGGTAGGTCTCTTGGCGACATCAGCAGGAGGACGGGACAACTCCTCCTGCGTGCCAGGTTCTGGCGCCCTGCTGGCCGCTGGAACCCGGGCCGCCTCAGTCTCGGGTGACTGTGTCTCTGCAGGCCGCATTGTCAGAACACGCCGACGGTATGCATCCACCCGTTCTGCTGTCGCCGGATCGCCACGCCCGAGCCGGGCAAGCATCCCATCGAGGAACATGACAAGGTCGTCCACATCCTCAGAGTTCTCCACATCCCCCGCAACCTCGAGGCGCAGGTTCTCATAGTTCTCGAGGTTGATGGTAATCCCGATGGTGACTTCCTTCTTCCTGAACATATATTCTAATAAATATTGTATCCCGTTATATACAATTCCTCCGGCAGGTCGCACCACCTCGCTATCAGGTCAACCAGGCGCGAGCCCTGCTCTCCTGACCAGGAACGAGGGCCCGGCCCCGGAATTCCCTGAAGTGCACAGAAGCTCTCATCAAGATCTACCCCCGCCGCCTGGAGAACGGTTCAGGGGGTGGTCTACCGATCCAGGAGATCAGATGTGGATATAATGCGGTCACAGGGCTGGTGCGCCAAAAAAAAGGAGTTTTTTCAGGAGATGTCCCTACCGGGAGGTGATAACCGATCATCTCTGCCCCTCTGGCAGAGGACGCTGACCGTCTGCCCATCCTGCCCCCTGACCGGCACCCTCCAGCGCGCGCGACCAACTAAAACCTTAAATGCTACCTCTCCCTCATAGAGGGTATGAACCCGGCAGGGAAGCCGTTCCCGAGCGGTTCGATCTGACCCTGGATGATAAACCCTTTGATAACTGGTTCATCATCCCGGACGAGACCACGACACCGTTGAAAACAGAAGAAGGGTCATGAGCCTATGTCAGCAAAACCACATCTGGGAGAGAGAGGCAGACGTATCCTCACTGCCGTTGCACTCCTGATAACCCTGGCTGTTATCCTCGTGCTGGTTGTGCAGGTGTTTCTGCCCAGGCCGATTCCGCCCCCACCGCCTCCTCCACCTCCGATCACCCCGCTACCCGTAACACCGGTGGTGCCCCCGACGGTGCCCGGGCCGACGATCGTTGTCGCGGCAAGCGACAGCAGCCCCGCGTCAAAGGCCAGGGCCGAGATCCTCTGCGACGGCATCGATGACCAGCATGACATCCAGTCTGCGTTCGACTCCCTCCCACCATCGGGGGGAACGGTTGCCCTGACAGAAGGAACGTTCAACTGCGCCGGGAGCATTCGCCCCGGCGCAAACAGCATGCTCCGTGGAGAGGGACCTGATGCGACATATCTTGAATTCAGCCAGAACGGACGACTTCTGGTCTCCCAGGAATCGGTCACGCTCTGTAACTTCCATGTCCGGGGCACCGGTTATCCAGCGATCGAGCCAGACCGCTGGCTCGGGGTGATCACCCTCTATGCGAGCCATGCAAAGGTTCTGGCCGTCGAGGGGACGGCTGATGCAACCACCCAGGCGGTCTTCCTCCTGATCCATGACCCGGATGTCTACGCACCAACGCTTGAGGATGTCGAGTTCATCAACTGCAAGGCCGTGGACACCGGAACCTACGGATTCCTCCACAACGCCTGGGGGACGACGAACAAGGTGATCAAGGACGTCCGCTACGAGAACTGTGCCGCGATCAACTGCGGCAGGTACGGGGCGTTCAACCCCTGGGTGACAGGGTTTGACTTTGCAGAACTCAACGACATCGAGGGACTCAGGGTGAAGAACTGCCTCGCTGAAGGAAACCTCGAGTCAGGGTTCCACTTTGAATGGGATCCTGAGAAACGGGACTGTCTCCTTGAGAACTGTGTGAGCAGGAACAACGGCCAGAAACCCTACCCGACGAGACCCTACCAAGAGGACGATATGTCGACCCATTACTTTGGATGTGGGTTCTACGCTCCACGAGGGGATATAACCTTCATCAGCTGCTACTCTGAGGGGAACAGCCAACACGGGTTCTATGCCACCAACGGCGGGAAACTCTATCACTGCGTCGACAAGGACGTCGGTGCCGGAAAGACTGATTACCGGATCATCCAGCCGGCATCATTCTACGCCGCTCCGACCAGGTCGATAATCCCATCGCTGGTACTTGAGAACTGCTCAAGCATCGACTCACATGGCTACGGCCTCCAGATCGACCTTGCAAGCGATGTCTGGATCAAGAACTTCCATCTGGAGAACCCGGCCGGGATCGATGGAAAAGCGACAAACCTGGGAGGGTCACACGGGGGGCCACTGGCCAACTCTGTGGTAAACATCTATGCATCGGGTGACCGTGCGGAGACACTGATCTGGGCCCGGAATAATGAGAACGTCGAATATTCAGGCCGGATCGTTTCAGATGCCGCAAAGCCGATTGTGATCGAGGGTGATCGCACCCGGGGGGTTCGGGTCAGGGATATGGAGATCGTCTCAGCAAGCCTTGCGCCTCATACGAACGGCGTGATCCTCACAAACACGGTGCCTTCCGGAGCGGTGACGTTTGAGAACGTAGCGGTCATCCCGGAGGGACGGTGACGACCAGTCGTCTTCCACGATCCGGGCAACGGTCGGGGAATGCCATCCCGGGAGAGGTGTTCGAACTCTGAGAGCAGCCTTCACCCGGGGAATCGTCACGCAGGGGAGGGAGCAAGAGGGGGCCTGACCCTCGATAGAAGAGTTCGGAAGAACACCGGCATCAATCAGAATCAGAACCCGGGTAGATGGCTCCCGGGTTTATCTCCTCCACCGGCAACCGCCATTGACGCCCCACACCGCTCCCTTGAGGCGGGGGAGAGAATCCAGGGGATAATCGCCGCATCATAAACCTCGATTGACCTCTCTCCCCGGGCCTGGAGCAGTTTCAGGCCGATCGCATAACCCCGGCCCAGATCAGATCGGTGCCGCACCAGGATGGTGTTACAGGCCCGCTCCCTGCTGCGGCAGGGGGGCGGTTGGCTACCGAGATGTCTTCATTTTAGCCAGGATTATAGAATCCAGACAATTATATTTGGTATCGAGGACCTGTTTGACCCGCCCAAACACCCCCCGGTCTCTTCGGTCAGGGCGCGGATTCTCCGGAGGTATGCGCGCCAATTCAAGACACCAAGTAAATAGTTTTCTATTTTGATCATATGTGTTGAAATTGGATAAATTATCGATTCTAAAGAACATACTTCGATATTTTGACGTTATAGCGGCAAATTTCCGTTAACCGAATATGAAAAACATTTTAAATCAAAGATATCAGATAATGCAGTATCTCCCGAGAGGTGAGATAGTGCGAGAAAGACGGACAACAAAGCTTCTAATCGCAGTGTTCCTGATCGTCGGGCTCGTCCCGATCGTCGGAGCACTCGAGACGACTCCCGCCACGATTGTCGTGGCTGCAAAGGACAGCAGCGCGGCCGATAAGGCATCGGCTGCCTATGTCTGTGACGGAGTCAATGATCATGTGGAGATCCAGGCAGCACTGAATGCCCTGCCATCATCCGGCGGTGTTGTCCTCCTGAGTGGCGGCACATACAACTGCGCGGGGATCATTGCTCCCAAAGCAGGCTCGACTCTCAAGGGGGAAGGTGAATCGGAGACCTACCTGAAGTTCACCCACGATGGACGTATCAACGTCGACCGTGAGTATGTAACCCTGGATGGCTTCAACATCCAGGGGAGTGGATACAGCAGTGGTGTCAAGTGGCTCGGTGTGATGACCATCCGTGCAAGCCACGCCAAGATCCTCAACATCACGGGAACCGCGGATGCAAGCATTCAGGCGGTCTATCTTCTGATTCACGATCCGACAGTATATGCTCCTACTCTTCAGGACATAGAGTTTACGAACTGTAAAGCCGTGGACACCGGAACCTACGGATTCCTCCACAACGCCTGGGGGACGACGAACAAGGTGATCAAGGACGTCCGCTACGAGAACTGTGCCGCGATCAACTGCGGCAGGTACGGGGCGTTCAACCCCTGGGTGACAGGGTTTGACTTTGCAGAACTCAACGACATCGAGGGACTCAGGGTGAAGAACTGCCTCGCTGAAGGCACCCTTGAATCCGGGTTCCACTTCGAGTTTGACCCGAAGAAGGTGGACTGTGTCCTCGAGAACTGTGTGAGCAGGAACAACGGCCAGAAACCCTACCCGACGAGGCCCTACCAGCAGAGCGATATGTCAACTCACTACTTCGGGTGCGGCTACTACGCCCCGAACGCTGATGTGACGTTCAAGAACTGTGTCTCCGAGGGCAACTCACTGTATGGGTTCTACGCCACCAACGGCGGCAAACTCTACAACTGCGTCGAGAGGGACACCGGCGCCGGGAAGACCAGTTATAACTACAAAAAGCCGGCCGGCTACTACGCCGTCCCGTGCCGCTCGACCAACCCCTCCCTGGTGATGGAGAACTGCTCGAGTGTTGACTCACACGGCTACGGTCTCCAGGTCGACCTCGCGAACAACGTGAAGATCCGGAACTTCCACCTGGAGAACCCGGCCGGGGTCAACGGGAAGGGAACCTGCCTCGGCGGCTCGAACGGCCAGTTCGACAACGCTGAGGTGAACATCTACGCATCAGGTGACCGAGCGGAGACGCTGATCTGGGCGAAAGAGAACAAGAACACCATCTTCTCCGGCCAGATCGTCTCAGATGCTGCAAAGCCGTTCCTGATTGAGGGCTACGGTACCCGCAACGTCCTCGTCAAGGATGTGGAGATTGTCTCAAAGACCCTCCCCGCCGGTTCCCCTGGTGTGACCATTGCAAGCACGGTTCCAGCAGGTCAGGTGAGCCTCCAGAACGTGAGAGTGACGTCCTCCGGATCACCGACACCAACCCCGACCCCGACGCCCACACCCACGCCTACTCCGGCTCCCTCCGGGAAGCCTGACCTTGTGGTGACCG
>CAZYWX010000106.1:0-5757 GCA_964651285.1 uncultured Methanoculleus sp. | reverse complement strand
CGTAAAGGTGGTGCTTGCGCTGGCATCGCCCTCGACCCACTCCACGATCACGGTGTACTCACCTGGCTCATACCCGGCGGTATCCGCCGCAAACACCCAGGTGTTTGTGGGGGCGTTTCCTTCTTGTACAACGACTCTCCCCGAGGTGCCAGTCGCCCCGCCCGGTTCTGACTTCTTCGTCGGTCCGAACCAGGCCGGCGTCACCGTGATGATCAGGTGGTTGCCTGGTGCGATGTTCGTCGTCCCCGATATGATGACCGTCTCCCCGGCCGTGACATTGTCAACCTCCCTGATCTCCATCTGCTCTCCGGCGGCGGTCCCCCAGACCCCTGCTGCAAGCAGGAGCACGACCGCAAGCCCTACGATTCTTGTGGTGTTCATCCCTCATCCCTCCCCTCTCTCCTCTTCTGATCGCTGGTTGAAAAAGGATTGGTCCCCGGCCGCAAGGGTTAAGTGGTGTCCCTGAACCTCTGGGTGGCATGGAACCTGTGCACGTGCCCGGCAAGAACCACGGCAGAGTCATGCTCTACGCACTGAGCACCTGCGGCTGGTGTGCCCGGACAAAAGACCTCCTTACCAGCCTTGGTGTCGAGTTCTCCTACCTCTATGTTGACCTCCTCCAGGGTGAGGGGCGGGACCTGGCCGTACAGGAGGTCGAGCGGTGGAACCCCCGGCTCTCGTTTCCGACGGTGGTTATCAATGACGCGAAGGTGGTTGTGGGCTACCAGGAGAACGAGATCAGGGAGGCCCTCAATGTCTGATGGAGTGAGCGACGAGGATGTGGACCGCCTCATGCGCGAACTCGACCGAGAGGCAGAGGCCGGTGGCTATCATCTCAACCCGGATAGGGAGTTCACCCGGGGCCTCATCAGAGGGCTGCTCTCGAACCAGATCCGTTATGGCTACCGCTCCTGCCCCTGCAGGCTTGCGTCAGGCGACCGGGCAGGCGACCTTGACATCATCTGCCCCTGCGACTACCGGGACCCCGACCTTGCTGACTACGGCACCTGCTACTGTGCTCTCTACGTCACCGCCGAGGTCAAGTCTGGCAGGCGTACCGCCGGACCTGTGCCCGAAAGAAGACCGCCACCGCGAGAGCGGCAGCGAGAGAACGAGGAACGGGCAGCGACTGCCCGCCTCCCTGGAACTCTGAGATACCCGATCTGGCGGTGCCGGGTCTGCGGCTACCTCTGTGCGCGTGACGAACCGCCGGAGACCTGCCCGATCTGTCATGTGTCCGGGGATCGATTTGAGCGGTTCCTGTGAATCGGGTCGAGAAAGGGTGTGGTTCATTTCGCCTGATTGTGCCCGGGAGACCGGAGAGAGCGGGGGGCACGTATTTGCCGGAAGATGCGTCATGAGACCATCACCCCGGGAAGAACCCGCAGAAGAACAGAAGATCTGCGGTGCAGGCGCGGGTGACCCACCTTCGGGGAGACCAGCAGCGTCGATGTCTTCTCTGCCGGCGGGGAGGTCACTCCAGCACCTGAATGTCAGCGGTCGAGGTCACCATGATCTCCTTCTTCCCACGGTAAGTCTGCGCGATCCCGTAGAGCGTTATACTGTCGTTTTCGTGCAGTTCGAGCGCGGCAGCCACATTCTGGGGTAGAAAGACCTGGGTGTCGTTGATGGTGAGAATCAGGTGCCCGCCGCTTGTGGTCTTCCTGATCTCATCGATACCCCCTTCCAGGACGACCAGCGTTCCGTCAGGGACTTCTTCAGAGTAGGGGGTCGCCACCAGCGGCCGGGCGACGGCGCCGAAGAGGAAGTGCACCGCGAGGACCACCGCGACCACGCCCACGAGCACGAAAAGCGCTGTTTTCTCCTGCCGTTCCAGCATAGATATGCTATCGGTCTCCGGGGATATAAGTTCCGTCAGTTTGATATGTTAACAGTGTTAACTACCCTGTATGGATGAAGTCAATCTCCCCCCATCTTCCCAGAAGATTCTCGTGCTACTTGAGGATGGGGGCTCCCTGACACACAAAGAGCTTGTCCGCCTCAGCAATCTGGCTCCCAGGACTGTCCGCTATGCTTTAAAGAAGCTCAAAGACAATGACATGATCGTGGAGAAGTTCAACTTCAAGGATGCCCGGCAGATCCTCTATGAGTATAAAGACCCTCAGACGGTGTCGACACATGACTGACCCCTCTACCTGCGACATCATGCGCTGCGATACCCTCGCCCGGAGACTGCTCCCCCAGATGCGCGCCGAGATGGTCTACCGCCTGGTTAACGAGCGTGGCATCAGCCAGAGCGAGGCTTCAAGGCGTCTTGGGGTCAGCCGGGCCGCGATCTCCCAGTACATGAACCGAAAACGCGGGTTTACCCGGCAGGACTTCACTGGCGAGCTCGATCAGGTCATTGAACGGTGGGTCTCTGCAGTCGCTTCAGGTGAGGGGACGATCACCATCTGCGACGTCTGCCGCTCTGCTGGTTTCTCTGCCGGGCATTATTGAGCCCGGGTCTGATCAGGTGCGTCCCCGCCGATAGAGATAGAGCACCATAAGCCCGGCCAGGATGCATGCCGCCGCCACCATCTTGAGCCGATCCACCCCGTAGGTCTCCCCACCCGCCCCCTCTTCCGTGGCATCCCAGTCGTCCTGGAAGACCCTGGTATAGTAAGCGGCGATCTCGGGGTGTTCGATGATGACGCCGGCCTCCCGGTTGAACCATGGTGAGTTGGCGTTCCAGTTGATGCTGCTGACGAGGACCGCCTGGCCGTCGACGATGACGCCTTTGTTATGGACTTTTGCAAGGTTGTTTTCTTCCAGATCTGCGAGCCGCGCCTCGAGCGGTAACCCTTCGGTCACGGCGATCCGGTTGATGACCTCGACCATCTCGTCGTTGTCTGCGTCGCCTTCTGTGTTGAACCAGAAAGAGTCGAGGAGCACCCGAACCTGGACGCCCCGGCGGGAAGCGTTGATCGCAGCCGCAAGAAAGGGGTTCAGTTCATAGGTTGTCTGATTCTTGATGTAGGCCTGCTCGATAGCGACGCTCTCTTCTGCCCCCTCGATCATCTGTGCGATGAGGTGGCTCGTATCTGGAGAAATGACTGGCGTGACCCTCGCCCCCTCGGCGCGGCAGGGGGAAAACTCCACCCTGTAGGAAGGGGCCCAGGGCGTGTGGACCCCGGCGGTTGTGCCGTCAAGAGGGATGATGTCGCCGCCACTGATATCAAAGAGGAAGACCTCCCTGAAGTAGGCGGCGAGGTCAGGATCTTCCAGGCACGCCCCCCATCCCCGATTCCCCTGCAGTCCCGGCGCTGGGTAGCTGCCGGGTTTGAAGTTCTCGCTCCCGATCAGGATCCTGTTTCCATCGATGACCAGATACTTGGCGTGGTCGTAGCGGTACTTTGCGTGGGCCGCATCGGTGGTTGTCATCGCGAGGACCGGGATGCCGCTCCGGTTGAGGCAGCCTGCGATCGCCCGTTCCTCTGGTGGGATTCCGCCCACCGGCCCCCCTTCGAGGAGGACCGTCACGGCCACGCCCCGCTCCCGAGCGCTGATGAGATCCTCTGCCATGGCCGGACTGGTGAACTCGTAGACGTTTACCAGGATCTCGTGCTCAGCGGAGGCAACGGTCGAGGAGAAAACTTCATACGCGCAGTCGGGTGCGGCAAATGCGGTCACCGTCACGTCATCAAAGGTGGCGGGCGAGAAGCGAGACTGGCCGATGAGGAGCGGGCGCGGGTCCCAGACACCGTCCTCCAGGTGGTGGATCTGTCCTTCCCGGGGATGGACGTCGGACGGCCAGGCAACCTCCTGCACGAGGGTGGTGCCATGGTAGAGATAGAGTTCGTCGGCACGGTTCGCCATCAGGAGGTTCCCGCTCGGGATCACGTCCGGCACGGCCGGCGTATGGTTTTCGATCTCATAGTCGGGCGGGTATCCGTGGGTCTGCTCGAACGCCGGGCCGTTCCGCGCGACCACCAACCGCCCATCGATCCTTGTTCCAGGCGGGAACCTGAACCCGCCTTCACCGTCAGAGACGACGAACCCGTCAAGCACCCCCTCTCCCTCGAGCACCAGGTACTCATCAGGGTCGTGGGGCAGGTAGGGATCAGGGCAGAATTCGGTGATCATGATGCCGCAGGCTGTGCCGGCGAGGAGGCAGAGGAGCAGGATGGCCGTGGCGCTCCGGCGCATGCGCATACACAGGGGTTATGTGCTCTCCTGCATAATACCACACCGATATGACTTCGCTTGCATCCCCGCTGGTCGTCAAGGTGGGTGGCAGTCTCTTTGACCGTGTTGTCCCCCTGATCGCCGTCTTCCGGGAAGTCGATCGCCCGGTGCTGATCGTTCCCGGTGGCGGGAAGTTCGCTGACCTTGTCAGACGGTTGAACGTCTCTGCTACCGCCGCCCACTGGATGGCGATCGCTGGTATGGAGCAGTTCGGGTGGTATATCGCCTCGCACGGCGTCCCGGCGGCTTCTGAGGTTGCCCTCCCTGCCGGGGTGACGGTCCTCCTTCCCTACTGCGCCCTGCGCGAGGCCGACCCCCTCCCTCACTCCTGGGAGATCACCTCAGACACCATCGCCGCCTGGGTCGCGAACGAACTCTCGACTGATCTTCTTCTCCTGAAGTCAGTCGACGGCATCCATCACCGCCGGAACCTGCTGCAAAGGGTTGAGGATCCCTCCCTTTCCTGCGATGAGGTCGATCCTGCGTTCATCCCCTTCGTCTTCGAACACGGTATCAGGACCCGGGTGGTCAACGGGAGGCACGACGATCGGGTCAGGGGGGCTCTCCGGGAAGAGACGGTCATCGGGACTCTCATTGATACGAGATTTTAATTGGTGCGGGGGAGATATGATTAAGCTATCTTTGAGGAGAAACGATGATAGCGAGAGATCGATGTACCTCCTGCAACGCTACCCTGGCCGAGACCGGGGCCACCCGGTTCCCGTGCCCAGAGTGTGAGCATGAGATCCGCAGGTGCTACCGGTGCAGGGAGCAGAGCATAGAGTATACGTGTCCATTCTGCGGGTTCAGGGGGCCATAACCGATGGGAGATGTTGCCATCATTGTGAAGGTGATGCCCGAGTCCCCTGATGTTGACCTTGACGCGATCAAGTCCGCGATCAAAGCAGCTGTTCCGGTTGAAGATATCAGAGAAGAACCAATTGGGTTTGGGCTTGTGGCGCTGAAAGTCGCTGTTGTGGTCCCCGATAAAGCCGGGGCCCCCGATGAGGTCGAAGCAGCACTCCGGGACCTGGAAGGTGTCGGAAGCGCTGAAATTATCGAGTCCACTCTTGTATAGGTGGATCTCCCGTATTCTCTTTTCGCTCTAGCCTGCCTCTGCCTCTTCCAGCCGTTCCATCACTTCGGTGGTGATCTTCCGGATCTTCTGGACTGATTCTCTGAATCCGATAACCTCGTCTTCTTCCAGCCGGATCGGTATCGGGAAGATGCCGTTTCGGTTGATTCGGGCAGGCACGCCGATACAGACGTCGCCAATCCCGTGGATCTGGCTTGTGATGTAACTTGAGACTGTGAGGATCCTGTTCTCGTCCCCGAGGATCGTCCGCACCAGGGTTGCAATCGCTTCCCCGGGTCCGTAGACCGTTGCACCTTTATCTCTGATGATCGTCTGGCCGCTTGTGCGGACTGCGTCGACCATCTCGCGTGCGGGCAGGCCTGAAAACGTGGGCAGGTTACGGATCTGGATGCCGCCGATCGTCGTCGAAGACCAGAGAGGTACCATGCTCTCGCCGTGCTCGCCGATGATACGGGTATGCACCTCGCTGACAT
>CAZYWX010000105.1:0-5816 GCA_964651285.1 uncultured Methanoculleus sp. | reverse complement strand
GTGCCCTGATAGAAGAGATGGGTTCAAAAGAGTTTACCGGTATCTGCACGATCATTATTGACGGTGAGAGTGCTGTCATGGTACTGGAGATGGGTCAGGTAGTGCTTGCCGAATATGGCGACATCCAGGGGCAGCAAGCGCTGGATGCGATCTTGAAGGAGAAAGATACTGAAGCTGAGACCGAATTGAACCTCCTGACGCCTGAACAACGGCAACTCGCCCTGGAGTTCAACCGGTCTGCCGCGATCCGGAACCCGGGCACCGCGAAGAAGCAAGAGGCACCACCAGGCAGAACCGCATCAGGAGGAGGGGAGAGACCCTCCGGACGGAGACATCCTCCAGAGCGACCAGAGGAGAAAACTCACATTCCCACGCCCGGGGTGAAACCCCTGCAGGAGAGGAGCGCGGCCCCCCGGTCGACAGATAACGAGGTCGATACACTCACCCAGAACATGGAAGATATCAATATCGAACAACTTGTCAGCAAATTCAGGGTGAGCTGCAGGGATATGCTCCATAAGCTCAACCTCGATCACCTCATCCAGGACAAAGAGACGTAACGTGCAGGGAGAGACAAATACATGGATTCAACAGGGATAATACAGGTCGTACTCTTTATCATCACAGTAACGGCGGTAGCTGGCTTCTCCGGCATTATCTATCTTCTCACGAAGATCCACCAGACACTCATCAGGCATCTCTCTGGTGACGCAACGGGGGTTGTCGATCCACAGGAAGAGCCAGGCATTGGCACCCAACCGGCCTGCAAACCCGCAGTTCCCCTGAGGGAGATCAACCCACAGAACGCCGGGAGCCTGGATGAGTGTTTGGGCGCGATCAGTGAGAAGTATGGTCTTGCCTCGTTTACGCTGGCGACCACCGATGGTCTTCTGGTGGGTGCAACGAAGCCAGGGGCGCAGGATGAGGCGGCCCGGTACAGTCTCTGTTATGCCCGGGGTGAACTTCAGGACGAGACTGGAGCAGAACTCCTCGGTATCCCCCATCATGGGGAGACCGTGGTCGGGATCGCTTGCCCGACGGAACCTCTCTCTGCTGAACTGAAGAGCGAACTTGAGCATGACCCAAGAATGCCCTCCAGCACTGAGTTTAGAGCCGCCAGGCAAGGGAAAGCGGCGAAACAACAATGGGTGGTTGCATGGTAAAAGTCTACACGATTGCGTCGGGTAAGGGCGGTACCGGTAAAACAACGGTCACTGCAAACCTTGGAGCGATGCTGGCCCAATACGGGAAGAAAACCTGCATTCTGGATGCCGATCTCGGGATGGCCAACCTTGGTCTCATCCTGGGACTGGGGAGCCTTCCTGTGACACTGCACGAGGTGCTGGCAGGCAAAGCACGCGTCAGGGATGCTATCTATGAAGGACCGTTCGGCGTGAGGGTAGTCCCGTGCGGGTTCTCCTTGCAGGGCATCCAGCAGTCAAACCCTGACCAGTTGAAAAATGTCATGGCCGACCTCGTAAATGAGTTTGATATCCTGATCATGGACGCTCCCGCCGGTATAAGCAAGGAAAGCGTCATCCCGCTGACGATCGCTGATGGGGTGATCCTCGTCGTCAACCCTGAGATCCCTTCGATCGTCGACTCCCTGAAGATAAAAATCCTGACCGAGATGGTCGGCGGGCACGTCGAGGGAGCGATCATCAATCGGGTTGCCGATACCGGGAGCGAGTTCAACCATGCATATATGGAGAACCTCCTCGGGGTCAGGGTGCTAGGGATTGTGCCAGAAGACCCGAACGTGCGACAAGCATCGGCCTGTGGGCCACCCATCGTGGTAAAGTATCCGGCATCCAGTGCATCCCGGGCCTTAAAATGTATAGCAGCCGATGTTGCTGCTACCTGGGATGTGGGGGAGGAAGCGACGGAGCCACGCGAGGGGTTCGCTGATCGGCTGACTCGGGGGCTCTCTTCTTGGAAATGACGAGATCTCTGCGGATGGGGCGCTAACACGATCCATTCTGTTCTCTCCAATCCCTGAGGACGAGCTGATTGCCATCGTGGCGGACGCAGACGTCAACGTTGGGCGGATCAGGTATGAACTGAAGAAAAATAAGGATAGGATAACTGCTGCCCTGTGAGAGAGATGCTCCCTGACGGCGTCTCACTTGGACGACTGCACGGGCCGCTCGGGGCCCTCGCATCTACCAGCCCCCGCTTTACAGGGGCGGTGCGTATCATTGGGCCCGGAGGGGCCGGATTTGTTCTGGTCCAGCGCGGCAACCCCTGCGCGGCTGCGTTCGAGGGGGCCAGGAGAGACCTGGTGCTCAGCGGAGATGAGGCCTATCGGTACCTGCTCGACCAGCCGTCACTCGACTACGAACTTATCGCCTACACCTCCACACCTCCGGGGAGACCGAGGCAGCCCGCAGGATCTGCAGCGAGGCTGGTTGCCTGGTGACCGAAGGCGGCATGACCGCTGCCGCCCCAGCCGAGCCGATGAGTGCGGAATGCCTTGAACAGGTCGCACGCCAGCCAGGTGTCATCGCGGTCTCGGTCTTCCACGAGGGGTTTGCCCTCCAGTCGCTGGGCTCTGCTGATTTTGACCAGGTGGCTGCGGTTGCCGAGGACCTGCTCCGTGCAGGTACCCGGATCACCGGGGATATGGAGATGGGGGGCCTCTCCCAGATGATCCTCGAGACCCCGGCGGGGAAGCTCATCATCGCGCCCTACGGGGACCTCTCCCTCTGCATACTTGCAAAGCCTGACGCCAACCTCGGGCTGATCAGGCTCTCGATACGGAGCATGCAGAACAGGGTCTCCTGAGAGGATCTCTGCTCAAACCAGCCCCCTCTCTCCAGGTGGACCGGTTGAGCGGGACCACCCTGACGAGCCCCGGGTCTCCTGTCCTCTTCTTCTCCTGCACCCACCCACAGGTTAATCTGTTGCCAGATCTGAGAGGGGCGTATGGATCAGCGGCAATCAGATACCCCGGGATCGTGGGCGCGGCCCCAGGTTCCCTGGCATCAGAGGGGGATCGTCCGATGAGGTACTACCCGGTCCATGCTGGATACCCGGGATACCCTGAGGCGAATCGAGCGATTGAAGAGGTGTTTGCGGAGCACGGGAGGGGGAATGTCCAGATGCCGGCAAAGGTCTACGTGACGTTCGTCGAAGACGGAGATTTTAGGACGATGCCGGCATACCTCCCATCACTCGGGATTGCCGGGGTGAAGGTTGTCAACGTCAACCCACAAAACCGCGCGCGGGGCCTCCCCACCGTCATGGCGCTCACGGTGATCCTCGATGTAGCGACCGGTGCTCCAGAAGCGGTCATCAACGCCACCGAACTCACGGCAATACGCACCGGGGCGGCAGGTGCTGTAGCGGCTCGCTATCTTGGCCCCCGGCGACCGGTCACCCTCGGTTTCGTGGGAGCCGGGCGGCAGGCGGCGGCCCTGATCGAGGCAATGGGTGCGACACTCGACCTCGACGAGGTGCTGGTCTGGAGCAGGACCGAGAAGAGTGCCGAAGCGTTTGCAGCACGTTACAGGGATTACAACATCAGAAGCGTCAGCCTTGAACGCGCCTGCGACTGCGATGTGCTGACCTCGAGCACCCCGTCAACAGAACCGCTCGTGAGGGCAGACTGGGTCAGTGAGGGAACGCATATCAACGCGATCGGTGCCGACGCGCCCGGGAAACAGGAACTGGACCCCGCGCTCCTGCTGAAAGCAGAAGTCTTTGTCGACGACCGCGAGCAGGCGGTCCACTCGGGCGAGATCAACCTACCGATAACAACCGGCCGCTACGACCCCGCCTGGATTGCGGGAACTCTTGGGGAGGTCATCACCGGGCAGAAGGGGCGGTCATCCCCTGACGCCATAACAATATTTGACTCCACCGGGCTTGCCATACAGGACCTCGCCATTGCTGCTCTCGCCAGAGAGCTGGAGGAAGGCTACGAACTCCCGTTTCCGTGATTGGTCCCGGGGCTCCACGAGAGGCAGGGGTGGGTTTGTGGAGGGGCTTGCAGAGAAAGGATTTTTGTGGGTATCGCTCCGCTCCCCATCTCCGGCGCGATTGGCTACTCCGGGTCGGGCACCCCCGCTTCCCCTCTATCGTGGGTGGCGATGACCACCAGAACAGGGGATTTGAGGGAGCGAAAAATCCAGGAGACCTGCAAAAGATGCCATCCCTGAAGCCCGACAGCTCCCTGAGGCACTGACACTCACCGCGCCAGAACCTGCACTGCAACACCTCTCACATCCCAGACCTCCGTCAAGGGCCAGAAGAGATCAAAAGTATCGTGGAAAGGGCCGCGACCGGCCCCTCCCCGAGCATGATGGGCCGTTACTTGTCCTTGCGGGGTTGGGCGAAGGCTTTCCAGATCTGCTCCCGGTAGACCGGGCCGCTGTTGTAGGTGCAGAACGGGATCAGGCGGCCATCAGGCGTCGCGTAGTGGATACAGCACCGCTGCACCCTGGAGAGGTCATAGTTGTAGCAGTCCATGAAGTGCATCGTCCCGATGAAGAGGGCGTTCCAGTGGAACTCCCGCAGGGCCTCGAAGTTCTGCTGCACGAGGGTCTTTCCGATCAGCTTCATGAACTCCGCCGTATTTGCCTGCTCAGCCTTCCTTGTGGATCGGTAGAGGTCCTTGACCCCCTCGACGAGGGTCAGGTATTTGTTGATCGACCCGCCTTTCGCGAGTTTTGTTGTCATCTTATCGACCGACTCAAAGAAGGTGTCAACATCCACCATTCTGTTGATCGGGACCATCCCCTCATCGGTGACGAAGACGTAGGTCGCCGCACCGCAGTGTTGATGCGTGGAGAACGTGACCTGCGGTTTACCTGTATACGCCTCAACCAGCCTCGAGATCGGGACAACACAGGGCACCGGGTAGAAGTGATCCTTCTTGATCACGCCGTCGGTCTGACGCTCAATCTGCTCCGCAAGTTCCGGGATGGTGATCCGCTCTTTCCTGACATCATCCTCGCTTGCGGCTCCAGTGAACGCCACCGGCTGGAAGTTGACGCCCCGGACAGCCTTGATGTGCTCTGCAGCGTACTTGATGATGGCACCCACCTCATGGTCGTTCCTGCCCTTGATGACCGTGGGTACCAACACCACCCCCATACCGATCCTCTCGCAGTTTGCTATGGCCCGCTGATCGCTCGCAAGTTTCGGGTTGGTCCCGGGGGTTATGCCATCAAAGTGCAGGTAGACAGTGGAGAGCCCCGCCTCCTTCAATTCTGCGATGTAGTCAGGATCCTGCGCGATCCTGATACCGTTTGTTGCGACCTGCACCTGGCAGAGCCCGAGTTCTTTCGCCTTCCTGATGAGGTCGGGGAGGTCATCGCGCATCGTCGGTTCACCGCCCGAGAACTGGACGGCGGGCACCGGCACAGGCTTCTCCTCGCGCAACAGGCGCAGCATATCGACGACCTGATCAAAGGTCGGCTCATAGACAAATCCACATGCCCGGGCGTTTGCAAAGCAGAAATCACAGTTGAGGTTGCACCGATTTGTCAGGTCAATATTGGCAAGCAACGTCGTTGACCGATGGTTTGGACAGATACCACAATCATTCGGGCAGCCTGCCGGGGATGCAGCCGTCTGCGGGTTCAAGATCCCATCTCCGATGTACTCGTAAGCATCAAACCTCCGGTACATCTCTACGTCCGACCAGTAAAGCCCGCGATATGTGCCGTGTTCAGGGCAGGTACGGACCAGCCAGACCTCCCCCTCCTCCTCGACGATATCGGCATCAAGCACGCTACCGCACGTAGGACAGAGGCTTTTTGTCTTTTTTATCAGCATTCTCTCACCTGTGCCCATCATTTATTCGTATCTCA
>CAZYWX010000104.1:0-5921 GCA_964651285.1 uncultured Methanoculleus sp. | reverse complement strand
TCTGCTCAACGATCGCCCCGTAGAGCGCCGGGTCGCCAGAGTGGAGCCTGACCACAAGTTCCCCGGCCCGGACATGCTCCTCGATGGCGCCGACGATCTCCTCGAGCCGCATCCCCCAGCTGTCAAGTTTCAGCCTGGCAGGAGACTCCTCTACGAGCGCCGGGTTCACGAGCGAGCCTGCGTAGATGAGAACGTCAGCACGCCGGAGGAGGTCCATCCCCCTGACCGTGATGAGGTCTGGTGCCCCCGGGCCCGCGCCTACGATGTAGACCTTATGCATCTGACCGCCTCGCAAAGAGGATCGAGAAGTAGTCGCTCTCTTCGGGGAGGTCGTCGCCCCGGTAGACCTGCTGCTCAGGCATGTACATCCGTTCAACGAGGACAAACTCCGAGTAGCCCTCTGCCTTCAGGCTGGCTGCAAGCGCTGCCGGCTTCCTGACCTTCATAAAGATCCCGGATTCAGGTCCGTCTCCGTCAGAGACGAAGAACCCGCCGCTCACCGGGACGTTTGCCACCGAGGCGAACGCGGTGATGGAGCTGATCCCGGGCTCGGTCGCAACCGCGATCTCGGGGTAATGCTCGCTGATCACCTCGCAGAGCCGGGAGAAGGTCGAGAAGAAGTTCGGGTCGCCGATGATCCCGAAGACCACAAGCCCGTCTCTTGCCAGCGGGGCAATTTGGGCAGCGTTCTCCTCGAGGCACGCCCTGATATGGTCCTCATTGTTCGTCATCGGGAACTTGAGGATGGTGGCATCGGGGCGGTAGGGTCTGACGAGGTCGTAGGCAAGATTCCCGGGGACAAAGACCGCTGCTGCCTCACGGAGGAGCCTGACTGCTCGCAGGGTCAGGAGTTCAGGGTCGCCGGGTCCAAGCCCTACCCCTACGAGCATCCGGCACCCCCGACGATGACATAGACCGGGTTCTGGGGTTTGAACATCACCCCGTCGGCGATAGCAGCCGACCGCGAGACCTGGAGGTGGAGGGCCTCGATGAAGATACCGAGGCGCTGCATGCTCGTTATCGCCTCATACAGCGTCCCGACCATGACCGCGTTGACGACGATCCGCCCCCGCACCTTCCTGGCAAGGATGTCGAGCATCTCAGGGAGGCGACGGGACCCTCCCACGAACGCGGCGTCGAGGTGGTCGATCCCGGCGAGGACGTCCACCGCATCCCCCTCGAAGAACTCGATGTTCTCAGAACCGGCTTCGGCCGCCTTCTGTCGGGCGTAGGCGACCGCTTCAGGCCGTCGGTCAATCGCGTAGACATGTTCTGCCACCCGTGAGGCGGCGATCGAGACCTTCCCGGTCCCGCACCCGATATCAGCCACCCGGTCGCCCGGGGTGATGCCGAGTTTCGCGAGCGAGACGGCCATGACTTCGTCCTGCGTAGGACCTCCCTTCAGTCTCATAGGATCCCTGTTAGCAAGATAAATTTGTGCTAACTCTTAATAAATAACCCAGTGGACCGCCTGCGCATCCTGCATCGATGAAGAGCTGGTCCCGGGGGGGCCCTGGATGTATCAGGCAACATAAAAGTTTTTGCGAGAACAACAACAACATGAGTATGATGCTCACGATAAACCGAGACAAGTGTGGATACTGCGGCACCTGCGTCGCGGTCTGCCCGGAGGATGCGCTCGAGCTGATCGACGCCTATCTCAGTATCGAGCGGGAATGCATCGGTTGTGGCACCTGCACACGGGCATGCCCGCTCGGAGCACTGGAGGTCGTGCATGAAGAATAAATACGATATCCTCGTCGTCGGGGGCGGCCCTGCCGGTGCCCTTGCAGCGAAAGAAGCAGCCGAAGCTGGGAACTCGGTCTGCCTCATCGAGAAGCGCCCCGCTATCGGGACACCGATCCGGTGTGCGGAAGGAATCAGCAGAGAGACCCTGGAACAGTTCGTCGAGCCAGACCCGCGCTGGATATCGGCTGATATCGAGCGGGCCCGGATCATCGCGCCGAACGGCACCACCGTCCGCCTCGAGCAGGATGAGCCCGGGAACACAGTCGGTTACATCCTTGACCGGAAGGTCTTTGACCGTGAACTCGTCTGGCAGGCGGCTGAGGCCGGGGTGGACGTGCTGGTCAAGACCAGGGCGACCGCGCCCATCATGAAGAACGGGGCGGTCCAGGGTGCAAAGGTGGTTTCTGTCGGAACGCCGGCCGAGATCAGGGCTGACGTGGTTCTGGCGGCCGACGGCACCGAGGCGCAGTTCGCCCGCTGGGCCGGGCTCGACACCACGGTGCCCCTCAGGGAGATGATGAGCTGTACCCAGTACCTCCTCACTGATATCGATATCGACCCGGTCTCCATCGACTTCTATCTGGGTAACGACGTCGCACCTGAAGGTTACCTCTGGGTCTTCCCGAAGGGCGAGCGGTCGGCGAACGTCGGGATCGGCATCTCAGGCAGGAAGAGCCGGGACGGCGCCCGGGCGAAGGATTACCTGGACCGGTTTATCGCGAAGAACTTCCCGGACGGGAAAGCGATCGAGGCGATCGTGGGCGGTGTCCCGGTCTGCCGGCCGCTCCCCTGCACGGTTGCTGATGGGCTGATGGTCATCGGCGACGCAGCACGGGTCGTCGATCCTCTCACCGGCGGCGGTATCGGCAACGCCTTCTTCACCGGGAGGCTTGCCGCCCGGGTGGCTTCAGAATGCGTATCGGCGGGCGACTGCTCGAAGGATGCGCTGATGGCCTATGATGCTGAGTGGCGGGCATCCAGGATGGGCAGGTACATCGAACGGAACTACAAGATCAAGGAGTTCTTCATAACCCTCGACGATAAGAAACTCAACACCCTGGCCGACTCGGTAGCAAGCGTTGGTTTCGCAGATCTCTCGGTCTCGTCGCTCATCAAGGAACTGATCAAGCGCAACCCGAAGATGCTCTTTGAACTTAAGGCACTCAAAGACGCTCTAGCCTGAGCGTTTCAGCTGCCGGTTGAGAGTCTTTATCGTCTCAGCCTCCGCCTCTTTTTTCGTGAAGACCGTGATGACGTCGCCAGGCCGGATCCGGACGGTGCCGCTCGGGATGATCAGGTCGCCCCCGGCACGCCTGATGGCGATGAAGACGTAGTCGCGGACGTCGAGTTCTCTGATCTCGTGGTCGACGATCGGTGCACCTGCCTCGGCGACGATCTCAAAGATGGTGCCTCCCGGGATTGAGGCGACCTGCTGGAGGTTCGGGCTCCGTGTCCAGTAGTAGAGCCTGGTCGCGACCAGTTCGTCGGGGTTCTCGCTGATCTTCACCCCGACCTCGTTGAAGAGGTCTGAGTGCTCCTTCTGGTTGACGATCGAGACGACGTTCCTGACGTTGTAGCGCTTTGCGAGCCAGCAGGTCATCAGGTTCACGGCGTCGTCGCTCGTGGTGGCGACCAGGGCGTCGGCCCGGTCGATCCCGGCGTCTTCCAGGACCGATTTGTCGGTTGCGTTCCCGGTGATGGCGAGGACGTCGTAGTGCTCCAGGATGTCGCTGGCACGCTCCTCATTCTGATCGATGACCACCACGGAATCGCCGGAATTCACGGCGATCGCAGTCAGGTTCCGGCCGATCCCGCCCAGGCCGACGATGATGGTGTACATTCTATCTGGGTTCGACCGTTACCATTGAAATACCTTGCGCGTGAACCTGGAGGATGTGATCTGCGGGGTGGATGAGGCGGGGAAGGGTTCGGTCCTCGGGCCGATGGTGGTTGCCGCCGTCGGGTGCCAGGCCGTCGAGGACCTTGCGACCCTCCCCATCAGGGACTCGAAGGTTCTCCGGCCGAAGCAGCGGGAAGCGCTCTACGAGGTTCTCGTCCGTGAGTTTGCCGTCTCGGTTGTCAGCCTTGATGCGGCCGGGATCGATGAGGCCCGGAGCAGGATGAGCATGAACGACTGCGTGGCCCGACTCCACGCCCGGGCGATCGCCGGGCTCAGGCCGGCATCGGCCTATGTGGACGCCTGCGATGTGAACGCAGAGCGTTACGGTCGGCGGGTTGCGGGGTTCCTTGACTTCCCCTGCGAGATCGTTGCCGAGCACCGGGCCGATGCGCGCTACAAGATCGTCGGCGCGGCGAGCGTTGTTGCGAAGGTCTCCCGGGACCGGGCGATCCAGGAGCTGGGTGTGGAGTACGGGGGGATCGGGAGCGGTTACCCCTCAGACCCCACGACCATGGCGTTCCTCAAAGATTATGTCAGGGAACACGGGGATCCGCCGGCCTGCGCCCGCACGACCTGGAAGACGGTAACCGATCTCTACCAGAGGACGATCGCAGACTTCCTGTAGCCCGGAAGATTTTATGACCCCTGCGCGCCAAATCTGAGTGATGACCTGGATCCAGATACTTCTCCTTCTTGTCGCGGCATACATCCTGATCTTTGTCTACATCCGCGACCGGGGGCTATTTGCTGATCGTGTCATGTTCTTTGGCCCTATCATGGGGATCAAGACCGAACGGGTCGGCTTCTTTGACTGGTTCCAGAAGTTCAGGGGGCCGATACGAGCCTACGCAACGCTCGGTGTCGTTATGGTTGTGATCGTCTCGGCCTTCATGACGCTTGCCCTCCTTCTTGCGGTTCCGCAGTACCTGGTGCATACGCCTGAGCCGACCGGGATCTATGACCCCAGGAACATGCTTGCTATCCCCGGGGTTAACCAGGCGATACCGGTCACCGCGGCCGTCTTCATCGGTCTCCTGCTCACGATCGTTATCCATGAGTTTGGCCATGCGATCCTTGCCAGGGTTGAGGATATGCGGGTTGAGAGCATGGGGCTCCTCGTTGCCGTTATTCCCATCGGGGCGTTTGTCGAGCCAAACGAAGAGGATGTCGCAGCGGCGAAGGGGATGCCGAAGATACGGATGCTTGGCGCCGGGATCACCAACAACATCGTCGCCGCGGTGATCTGCTTTGTGGTGATGTTCCTTCTCATGGGAATGGCAACCCCGCTCTCGGTCCCGCTCGTCCAGGGGGTGTATAAGGACTTCCCGGCTGATGATGCGGGGATCCCGGGGTATTCGATCATCACCGAGGTGAACGGTATCCCGGTGACCAGCCAGGAGGAGATAGCGGCGATCATGGAGGGGACCAGGCCGGGGGAGACGGTCAGCCTGACGGCCGAGAAAGATGGTGTCGAGCAGACATATACGATAACCCTGACCGAATGGCCGGAGGGTCTCGACATCGATCGTGAGACCGGGTTCATGGGGATCTCCTATTACAGCGCGCCCGCGGTGAAGGAGCATCTCGAGAACGTCGCCGGCCTCGGGGTGTTTGCGCCGCTCTATCTGACGATAGCCCCGATTGATGCCTTCATCATGGGGAACAACATGCACCTTGCCATCCTGCTCACTGATACCCCCGAACAGATCGCCTGGGAGGAACCGTTCCCGTTCTTCTGGGGCACGGTACACCTTGCCTTCTGGGTCGGGTGGTTCAACCTGCTGGTTGGGATGTTCAACGCCATCCCGATCGTGCCGCTGGATGGGGGGTATATCATGAAAGAAGGGGTGGAGAGGATCTTTGACCGGCTGGGGCTGTCCAGGTACGCCCACCAGGTCGTTGCCTCGATCAGCGGGTTTGTCCTGATGATGTTGCTCCTCCTTATCCTGATGCCGATCATCACCGCGCTGACCCGGACTCTCCTGGCCATCGGGTGATTTTTGGGTGGCAACGGAGATCCTCTCCGGGGAGGGGGAGGACCTCCTCTGTTTTCCCCGCCCCGGTCTCCTGCACCGGGGCCAGGTCCTTGCTTTTGAGGATTCGGGGGTGGGGCGGGATCTGAGCGCGACCGATGAACGAGTTCTCCTGCAGATCGGCCTATCCAGAGGTTGTCCCCTCGCCTACCACCAACACCGATCCGGGCTCGCTGCCATGACTGCCCTACCCTCGTTCCTCTGGATTGGAGGCAGGAGGTAGCCGGGCAGTGGTTTAC
>CAZYWX010000103.1:0-5929 GCA_964651285.1 uncultured Methanoculleus sp. | reverse complement strand
AGTAGAAGACCGTCCAGTCCCTGCTCCACTCAAACCCTGCAAACGGGTAGGACTGAAGACTCAGGTCAATGATCTGGTTGATGTAGCCGCCGAGGGTTGAGGTGAAGACGTTCAGGATGTACGGGCTCGACCCGAGGGCGAAGATGAAGATGAGGAGGGCCACCGCCAGGAGGACGTTGACCTTTGAGAGGACCTGGACACCCTTCTCCACCCCGAGGATCGCAGAGGCCATGAAGAGGGCTGTCGCGATGATGATAATCCCGATCGTGACTGAGATCGCAGAAGAGATTCCATAGAGGTGGGTAAGTCCGCTATGGATCTGAAGGGCGCCAAATCCGAGCGATGTCGCCGTCCCGAAGACCGTCGCAAAGACCGCCAGCACGTCTATCAGGTTGCCAGCAAGGCCATAGATCCGCTCACCGAGGATCGGGTAGAAACAGGAACTGATCAGCGCCGGCATGCCGCGTCTGAACGAGAAGTAAGCGACAGAGAGGCTGACGATCGCATAGATCGCCCATGGATGGAACCCCCAGTGGAAGAAGGAGTAGAGCATGGCAAACTCCGCAGAATCCGGGGATGCCGGGTCGAGGAACGGGGGCGGCCTGAGGAAATGGATGAGCGGTTCAGAGACGCCCCAGAAGAGGATCCCGATCCCCATCCCGGCAGCAAAGAGCATCGCGGCCCACCCGAAGAAACTGTATTGTGGCCGTTCGTCATCATGCCCGAGCCGGATCGTGCCATATCGTGAAAGCGCAAGGGAGAGCACGAAGATAAGGAAGAAGAATGCGGAGATGAGATAGAGCCAGCTGAAGTTATCAAGGATCGCGGAATAAATCACAGAAGCGACCTCTTCCAGGAGATCTGGCCTGATGGTGCCAAATGCTATGAAGAAGAGGATAACTCCTGCTGAGATGAGGAAGACCGATTCTTTCCTGAGACGTTCACGCAGCATGGCGGTCCTCCGGTTATGGGACGAGGAAGATCGAGGCTCTCGACCCGGTCACGATCATCTCGGCTGTATCCCCCAGCGCCGCAGTCCTTCGCCCGAGGACGATGATGTCGGCGTTGATCAGGTCTGATACCCGGAGGACCACGGTGCCAGGGTTCCCGATCTTCTGTTCGGTGGTGACCTGTTCGAAGAATGGTTCGATCTCCACTGCCAGCTTCAGCAACTCCCTCCCGATGATACCCCCCTGCACCTTCTCAGATACCGGATCAGCCATCCTTCTCCTGACATGGAGGATATGGCACCGGGATCCCCGGAGATCCATCACGTAGGGGAGGGGGCGGGCCGAGGCCTCATCAAGGTCGGTTGCATAGAGGACAATCAGGTCTTTTGGGTTGATCGTCCCCTCTCCGTCTGGCAGGCAGGGCCTGACTTTATGGACAAATACCGGAACATCTGAGAGGCGGAGGAGATCGCGTGAGACGCTTCCAAGGAGCATCGTCTCGATATGCCAGCGGCGCTTCGTCTTCATGTAGATCTCATCAGCTCCATCGAGGAGGGCTGCTTCTGCGATCGCCGAGGCGGTATGCCCCTCCCCGGTCTCTACCTCCACCGAAAGCCCCACCTCTTCGAGGGCTTCCTTCAGGAGCATCAACCAGGAGAGGTCAGACCCCCTGAAGAGGGATCCAGACTCATTCACATGGAAAAGTGAGATCGATCTTGCTCCAAGACCTTTCAGGACCCGGCCGATCGTTCTCATCTCCTCCGGTCTCTCTCCATAGGCAACAGGAATCAACGTCTTCTCAAACATCTCTTATAACTCTCACAGGAAAAATACGGGCTAAATGCGCCACATTTCCCGAATATGGCTAGTACAGTCGAGCCCCGGTACTATTAATTTAGCGGAAGGGTCTGGTTCTCTCGCAGGCAAGGGAATGTGGTCCTTCCCGGGTTCATGAGGTGCCTGACCCATGAAGGCCTGATGAGAGATCCCCCGGTCTCTGGTGGTTGCAGGTCCAGGTCAGAGGCGGATCAGAGCCGCTTCCACGAGTGAACGGCGAATAGAATCGGGTAACTGCAGAGGGGCTGTGACTGGGACCCTGCCAGGTTTTCACCGCCAGGAAAAAGGACCAGGAGGGGGCCAGGAGCTTCTGGGCACTGATGATACCCCGGCCCCGGGCGCAAAGGCCGGGGTTATGGTCTCGTGCGTTAGATCGTCGTTTCAGTGCACAAGCCCACCCCCCACAACGCGTGATCATCCCCACGGTCCACCGCAGGAGAACAGGTTCTTCGCCAGGGGGTGTAAGTCCCCAGGATGGGATAATTCACGTATACACTGGCTGTCCTGCGCGGCCGGGGTTTCCGGGGGTAAAAGACCCCGGGGCCAGGATCCGGGAAAATGAGCAGTATACCGCATATAATTCAAGAAAATCCAGTAAATCACAAGAAAAAAAGCGGAGTGCCATTCTATCCCAAAAAGAATTCCAGATCTTCTGAAAAAAATAAATCTCTCACGAGAACTGCCAATTCAGCGAAACGGAAATTATAAGGCAGATTAGCGAGATACAGTGGAAGCCTTAAAGCCGGAGGGTTCCGTTATTTTTAAGAAGTCACGCAAAGAAGACTCACGATCGTTACAACCAGTTGTCAGCGTAGAGGGATTGACCCGGGTATTTGGTCATGAACCCCAGAAGGCGCTGGCACTCCGGAGATCAGGCCGCTCAAAAGAGGAGATCTACGAGGAGACCGGACAGACTCTGGCCCTCTACGACGTCTCCTTCGAGGTCATGCCGGGCGAGATCTTTGTCCTGATGGGGCTTTCAGGGAGCGGGAAATCAACGCTCCTCCGGTGCATCAACCGGATCGTCGAGCCGACAGAGGGCAGGATCCTGATCGACGGGGAAGATGTTGTCAGGATGGACCAGGAAGAGCTGCGAGAAACACGGCGGCGCAAGCTGGGCATGATCTTCCAGAACTTTGCCCTGCTCCCGCATCGCAGCGTTCTGGATAACGTCGTCTTCGGACTTGAGGTCCAGGGCATCCCCGAAGATGAACGCTACCAGAAGGGCAAAGAGATGCTCCAGGTGGTTGGGCTTGGTGATTATGCGGATAGCATGCCCTCCCAGCTCTCTGGTGGCATGAAGCAGCGGGTCGGGCTTGCCCGAGCGCTTGCAAGCGATCCCGACATTCTCCTGATGGATGAGGCGTTCAGCGCTCTTGACCCGCTGATCCGCAGGGAGATGCAGGATGAACTGCTTGAGATCCGGCATCGGCTCGGCGAGAAGACGATCGTCTTTGTCACCCATGACCTTGACGAGGCGCTGAAACTTGGTGACCGCATCGCCCTGATGAAAGATGGCACAATCGTGCAGATCGGCACACCAGAGGAGATCCTGACAAACCCGGAGAACGCTTACGTCGAGCGGTTCGTCGCCGGCGTGGATATGACAAAGGTGTTCTCTGCAGAGGAGGTGATGCACTATCCTGATCCTGTTGCCCGGTGCACCGCAGGTCCCCGGGTCGCCCTGCACCTCATGGAAGAGCATGATATCGAGAGCATATTCGTGGTCGACCATCAGCGTCGGTTCATGGGTCTGGTTACGCTTGATGCCGCCGCTGAGGCTGTTCCGACGGGAGAGAGATTAGAGGATATCCTTATCACAGACGTCCCGGTTGTGGCCCCGGAGGCACCGCTCACCGAGGTCATATCGCTGGCCGTCGAGAGCCCCTACCCTGTGGCGGTCGTGGAAGAGACGGGCAGGCTCAGGGGGTTCATATCGCGCGGTGCTATCCTTGCCGCGCTGGCCCGAGGAGGAGACGAGACTCATGCAACTGCCTAGACTCCCGCTGGGAGATGCCGTCGAGGCACTCGTCGACTGGATCGAGGAGTACTGCGGCTGGATGCTTGACGGTATCAGTGCTGGACTGCAGTTCGTTGTGGATGGTCTCCAGGATATCCTGCTCTTCATCCCGGCGCCGCTTCTGATCCTGCTGGTCAGCGTGCTGGTCTGGCTCGTTGTCAAGCGCGATATCAGGATCGCGGTGATCACCGCGCTTGGCCTGCTCCTGATCTGGAACCTGGAACTCTGGGACCTCTCGATGCTCACTCTGGCGCTCGTCATCACCTCAACGATCCTCGCGCTCGCGATAGCGATCCCGCTCGGGATCGCTGCTGCGCGAAGCGAGCTCCTGAATGCAGCGCTCCGGCCGATCCTCGACTTCATGCAGACCATGCCCTCGTTCGTCTACCTTATCCCGGCCGTGATCTTCTTCGGCCTCGGGAGCGTTCCTGCCGTCATCGCAACGGTCATCTTTGCGATGCCGCCAGCGCTGCGCCTCACCAATCTCGGGATCAGGCAGGTGCCGGTTGAACTGATCGAGGTGGCTGATGCTTTCGGTACAACTCCCTGCCAGAAACTCTTCAAGGTGCAGCTCCCGGTGGCGCTCCCCACCATCATGGCCGGGGTGAACCAGTGCATCATGCTCGCCCTCTCCATGACCGTGATCGCCTCGATGATCGGGGCGGGGGGGCTTGGTTACCAGGTGCTCGTTGGCATCCAGCGCGTTGATATCGGCATGGGGTTCGAGGCAGGGCTTGCCATCGTGATCATCGCCGTCATCCTCGACCGGATCACCCAGAACCTTGTGCCGCAGCAGGAAGAGCAGTGACCCGGGGCTTATCCTGCCGCACATCCTCTGGAATCAGCCCATAACGGGGTTCAATCCATCAAAAAAAGATCAAAACTACGTATTTATAATGTGATGCATTATGACGCAAAAAAAGGGAAGATTACTCGCACTGACTGGTGTTATCCTGATACTCTGCCTCCTTGCTGCCGGGTGCACTGATTCGCAAGGATCAACCGGGCCCGCGGAGAATACGGTCAGGATCGGCTACGTCACCTGGGATTCAGAGATAGCCAGTACCAACGTGATCAAGCAGGTCTTCAAGAAGGCCGGGTATGATGTCGAGATCGTCGCGGTCGATGCAGGACCGCTCTACCAGGCAATCGCCAAGGGAGACATTGACTGTACCGTCTCGGCCTGGCTCCCGGTCACGCAGGCCACCTTCTGGGAGAAGTTTGGCGATGATATCGTCCATGTCCGGAAGAACCTGGAGGGTGCAAAGATCGGGCTTGTGGTCCCGACCTATGTGACCATCGACTCGATCGAGGAGCTGAACGATGTTGCTGACCGGTTCGACGGCAGGATCATCGGTATCGATCCGGGTGCCGGGATCATGCAAAACACCGAAGAAGTGATTGCTGAGTACGGGCTTGAATATGAACTCGTTGCCAGCAGCAGCGCTGGTATGGCCGCAGAACTCAGGTCGGCCATCCAGGACGGGGAGTGGATCGTCGTGACCGGCTGGACCCCGCACTGGATGTTCGCCCGCTGGGACCTCAAGTACCTCGACGACCCGAAGGGTGTCTACGGCGGTGAAGAGTATATCGGCACGCTTGCCAGGAAGGGGCTTGCTGAGGAGAAACCTGGTGTCTACGGAATCCTTGAGCGGTTCCAATGGACCCCTGCCGATATGGAGTCGGTGATGCTCGCCATCGAGAACGGCGAGTCTGAAGAGGAAGCCGCAAAGGCCTGGGTGGACGCCCATCCAGACCAGGTCGCCGAATGGATCGGCGAGAACTGAATTCATTCTTTTTTTTTGGGTTTTTTGAGGCGTTATCTGCACGTTCCACGATGGGTTTTTTCAGGCAATCGGCTCTCTTGAAACCCTGTTGTGGTCTCGGTGGTCATCCCTCTCCCAGACCCCACCGCCCGGGGATGAACCGTGCCCGGGAACACCCCGGGATTGTTGCCCTCAGAACGAAGGGATGGGGTTTCAACAAAGCCAGGAAATCCTTGAAATCAAGCCCCTATTGGCATACCTCCAACAGGAGGGGGAGATCGCAGCCTTGCCGCACCTGGATTTCCTCCAGCAACTGCTCCTCCCCGGGTACTGCTATGACCGCCCCTCTGCCTGAG